>CAMDED010000103.1 GCA_945893365.1 Candidatus Sulfopaludibacter sp. SbA3
TCTCCTCCGCCAAAATCTCCCCCCCAAAAAAAAACATCCACAACTGCTTGCCACGGTTTCATCACCATTCAACCAGCTTCTGATGTGTCGCCTGCCCCACCGAAGCCGCTTTGCGCACTTCCCGAATTTTGCGCCGGAAAGTAGCTAGAGTGAGGAGCGACAGGCTGAAGACTCCTGCCCCGCTCACCTTGAGCTATCGGAACGCCCGTCCCTGCGCCACTTCGAGAGCTTCCGGGTTCTCGCGGCGCAACCGCAGCGAGAGATTCTTCTCTTCGCGCGCGCGATCTTCCTTCCCAAGCCGGAAGTAGATCTGCGACAGAAGCAGGTGCGGCTGCGGCTGTTTCGGATCGCGCTGAATGGCTTGATCCAGTTCTCCGGCGGCCTCGTCGAGCCTGTCGAGCTGCATCAGCGCGCGGGCGAGCACGATGCGTGCGGCGACGAAATCCCCCCGATTTGTAATAGCCTGTCTGAGCGGCTCAAGCGCCTTGCCGGGCTGGCCAAGCTTGACGCACAGATCCCCATACAGGAAGAACGGTTCCTCATACTCCGGAGCAAGCCGCATCGCCTTTTCGAGATACTGGAACGCTTCCTCGTTCTTTCCCGCGCGCTGCAAATGGAAAGCGTGCTCGAAGTTCGCTCTCGGATGTTCCGGATAGCGCCCGACGACGTCGCGAGCGAGCATCGAGGCTTCGGCTGCTTCCCCCGCGTCCTGAAACGCCTTGATCGCCATCAACGATAAATTGACATCCGCCGGCGCGAGCCGAAGAGCCGCCCGCGCAGCCTCGGCGGCCTCGGCAAAATATCGTCCCTTCCCGTATTCGACTATCAGTAGCTGCAAGACTCCCGCATGTGTGGGACGGAGACGCTGGGCATTGCGCCACGCGCGGATGGCGTCGTCCCCGTGGCCCTGCCTTGCGTGCGCCGCTCCCAAGAGATAGTGCGTGTTGAAGTCGGCGGGCTCAATCGCCGCGGCCCTGGTCAGAATCGCCGAGGCCTTTTCCCATTTCGAAGAGTTGGTGTAGAGAAGACCGAGATTGAAAGCGGCCGGAAAGTAAGTTCCATCGAGATCCAGAGCCTCCCGCCAAAGGCGCTCCGCTTGTTCCGGCCGGCCGGCCTGAGCGGCTTGCTGCGCGCGGTCCGATAACGCAGCGGCTGTTACCCCGAGCAACAGCGGCCATAGCGGGGCGATCATTTTCCGCCTTCCTTGCCGCTGCCTTCCTTTAATGTAACGGTCTGTCCGCCGGCCATCCCACCGAATCGCTCCACCGAGCCGTTTGGCCAATAGACGTCCGCCGCGTCAACCCGTTCCGCGGCGCCAAGGCCAAATTGCAGTCGAAGATCGTTCTGCGACAGGAAGCTCGACTGGCTCAGAACGGCTTGCCTCTGCTTCCGGCCGCCGGCGTCGACCACCACTTGTGCCCCGATCGCGCTGCGATTCGACTTGACGCCTTCGAGTCCGATACGTATCCAATGAACGCCGGTCTTGAGGTCGTTTCTTAGCAGCGACGGGGGCTCGCCCATGTTCATCACCAGCGCATCGACGTCACCGTCGTTGTCGACGTCTCCGAACGCGGCTCCACGGCTGGAATGCTCCGCCAGCACGGCCGGTCCCGCGGCCGCGCTCAAGTCCTCGAACCTCCCGTTGCCCAAGTTGCGGTAAAGGATGCGCGGATTCCGGTAGCGCTCCGCTCCGGGTTTGGCTTCGAGTTCGGGATAGACATGACCGTTCACCTGGAGAACGTCCGGCCAACCGTCGTTGTCGAAATCGGCAAAACCGACACCCCAAGCCACGAAAAAAGGATTGACGCCCATGCCGGCGCGAATGACGACATCCTCGAAAATGCCTTTCCCTAGATTCCGGTAGAGGTTCGAATGGTCGCCGGCAAAATTCGTTTTCACCAGGTCGAGGCGCCCGTCCCCGTCGTAGTCCCCCACGGCGACTCCCATCCCGCCCTGTTCGTGGCCGTGCTCGCTGAACGCAACGCCCGCCTCGGCGCCGATCTCGGAGAACGTGCCATCCCGGTTGTTGCGGAAGAGCAGGCTCGGCGTCGAATCGGACGCGACGTAAATGTCCACCCATCCATCCCCTGTGAGGTCGGCGGCTACTGCGGTGAAGCCATAGAACCCGGTGGCCTCGGCGACGCGTGACTTCACGGTCACATCGTCAAATGTTCCATCGCTGCGATTGTGGTAGAGCCATGCCCTGCCATACGGCAGCCCCCGCGGGCCGCAAAAGACGGGCATGCCCTTCCACCGGCAGTGGGCATCCGACCCCGGCAATCCAACCTTCTTCAGATCGAATTCGAGATAGCTGGTGACGAACAGATCGAGGTTTCCGTCGCGATCATAGTCGAGAAACGTGCAGCCGGTATGCCACGTCTTGCCGTCCCCCGCGACGCCCGCCTTGTCTGCGATCTCTTCGAAGCGTCCTTTTCCGGTATTGCGGAGCAGGACATTCGGTCCCCGGTAGGTGACGAATAGATCGGTAAACCCGTTGTTGTCAAAATCGCCGGCGCAAACGCCGTTGCCCCATCCACGCTGGCCGGCGCCCGCGGCCACCGTCACGTCTCGAAATTTGCCGTTCCCCAAGTTCCGGTAAAGGCGATTTCCTACGTCCGCCGGAGGAGACTCAATTCTTGAACCGCTGACAAGGAAAGCATCCAGGTACCCGTCGTTGTCGAAATCGACCCACGCCACGCCCGTGCCGTTCGCCTCCACAATATAACGGTGGGACGACTGTCCTCCGGCAAGGGATTGCACGCGAAGCCCCGCCTCGGACGCAACATCGGTGAACGATACGGCGAAGGGACGGCCAGACAGCTTTGCCCGCGCCTCCGCGGCCGCGTTGCGCGTGGATACCCCTTGCGGCGAGAGACCCGCGGCCCCCAGCAGAATGGCCGAAAGGCCTCGTGCAAGGCTTCTCCCGTTGGACGTCACATCACCCACTGTAGCGATTTTTCCGCCGGTGGATGGATAGCTGATTCTTCGCCGCACCGAGCGGCGTTCACCCATTTGCAATACGCAAGCGGCATGTCGTATACTAAATTTTCAGATCGATCCGCTCAGTGGGAGGCCGTGCGTTTTAAGCAGGCCGTTCGCACCAATGAGGAGACATGGCACGTAAAACAGGTAAGAAATTCCAGGCTGCCGCCAAACTGGTGGAAATTCGCCCCTACCAATTGGAGGAGGCGATTCCGCTGCTCCAAAAAATCAAATATGTGAAGTTCGACGAAACCGTCGAGATCCACATGCGCCTTGGCGTCGACCCCAAGCACGCCGATCAAATGGTCCGCGGCACGGTCGTCATGCCGAACGGCCTCGGTAAATCCAAGAAAGTTCTTGTGATCGCTTCCGGCGACAAGTTGAGAGAGGCGCAGGAAGCCGGCGCCGATTTCGTCGGCGGGGAAGAGATGGTTACAAGAATCCAGACGCAAAACTGGACCGATTTCGACGCTGTCATCGCCACGCCCGATATGATGCGGTCGGTTGGCAAACTCGGCAAGGTGCTCGGTCCGCGCGGTCTGATGCCGAATCCGAAGACCGGCACGGTCACTACCGACGTCGCCAAAGCCATCCAGGAAATCAAAGCGGGCAAGGTCGAATTCAGGGTAGACAAGACCGGCATCATTCACTCGCCGGTAGGCAAGCTCAGCTTTTCCGCGGGCAAACTGGCGGAAAACGCCACTTCCTTGATCCAGGCCGTCATGAAGGCAAAGCCCGCCGCCGCCAAGGGCAAATACGTGAAGAGCCTCACGCTCTGTTCCACGATGAGTCCGGGCATTATTCTGGACAACTCCGTCCTGAACGCCCAGAAGGCGTAGGGCGAAAGCGGCCGGGTTTTGGGAAAGGCTGAGGGTTCGGGAACTAAGGTCAAGCCATGAAAAATAGAGATGACAAGAAAAAAGATCATGATGCGCTGCGTCAGGACTTGGAAAAGACGTCCAACTTGTTTGTGACCGGCTTTGAAAAGCTGAAGGTCCAGCAGGATTTCGAGTTGCGCAAAGCGGTTCGCGGCGCCGGCGGGCACTATCGAGTCGTGAAGAATAACATCGCGGAGCTGGCGTCGGAAGGCACGCCGTCGGCACAAGTGCTGAAGGGTCTGCGCGGCATGAACGCCGTGGCGTTCACGGCTGCCGATCCCGTGGCTCTGGCGAAGGCGCTCACCGCCTACGCGAAGGTGAACCCGAGTTTCAAGTTCAAAGCCGGCATTGTCGAAGGCCGCGCGGTCGAGGTGAAAAGCATCGAAGATTTGGCGACGATGCCCTCGAAGGAACAGCTTTTCTCGAAGTTGTTGTACCTGATCCAGGCGCCGGCACAGCGGCTGGTGACTGCCGTGAACGCGGTGGGGCGGAACCTGGCGGTCGTCATCGATCAGGGGTGCAAGGAAAATAAGTTTCAGGCGTAAACGTTTATTATTCTGAAGGAGTTTGGAAATGGCGGACATTAACGCAATTGCGGATCAGATTCAGGGCTTGACGCTCCTCGAGGCGTCTCAGTTGGTCAAGCTTCTCGAAGAGAAGTTGGGTGTTTCGGCGGCGGCAGCGGCTCCGGCCGCCGCGGCAGGCGCGGCTGCGGCAGCGGCTCCCGTGGTTGAGGAGAAGACCGAGTTTACGGTAATCCTCACGGCAGCCGGCGCAAACAAGATCAACGTCATCAAGGCCGTGCGCGAAGTTACCAGCCTCGGCTTGAAGGAAGCCAAGGATCTGGTCGACGGCGCTCCGAAGGCTGTCAAGGAAGGCGTAACGAAGGACGAGGCGGCGGCGATTCAGAAGAAGTTCGTCGATGTCGGCGCTACCGTTGAAGTAAAGTAGTATTGCCGCGCGGGATGGAGGCGGTGGCGGCGCGCGGTGAGCCCTCGATATCGTTTCGCCGTGACGCCGGCCAGACTCGTTTGACGCGAGTCCGTTGGTCTGGTAGACTTGGAGCAGTTTCGATTTACACCGGATTCGAACCCGGATCGCTCACTGTGAATCCTGGATCGTGTGAACTTCAGCGCGGTTCGGCGGCGACGGCGCGCAGCGGAAGCTTGCGTGATTTTGTCTCCGTCACGACTTGCTGGGATTTGTGCGCCTCCTCGGGGCTGTCAGGGGCGGCTATGCTTCCAGGCAACGCCTTTCCTCCCGCCAGCCACCTTACGCGTGGTTTGAGTTCCCATCCGTTTTTTCATGTTTCCGTTCGTACCGCTGTGGCAATCCCGCCGCGTGGTCCGATTTTTAATTTGAATATATCAGGCTCAGTGGACTGATCTCCAATCATGAGCCGGGTGCCGGTCCGGTGCGGTTCGGCTTCCAGGAGTAGAGAATGCAAAGTCAGGGAAACGGTGGGGCCCCCGAGCGAGTTGATTTTTCCAAGATCAAGACTTCCATTCCGATCCCGAATTTGATCGAAGTGCAGAAGCGCTCTTACGAGCGGTTTCTGCAAATGGACCTTCTTCCGAGTGAGCGCGACGACACGGGTCTGCAGACCGTCTTTAACTCCGTCTTTCCCATCTCGGATTTCCGCGGCGTGAGCCAGCTCGAGTTTGTCGATTATTCCATCGGCAATTGGGAGTGCAAGTGCGGCAACCTCAAGGGGCTGCATCACCTCCGCTCCACGTGCAGGAGTTGCGGCTCGACCATCCGGACGGATCCGTTCCATCCCGGCGACGTCCTCTGCCATCATTGCGGCACGTTTAACAAGAACATCGTCACGTTCTGCACCAAGTGCGGAGATCCGGTGGGCTTGCAGTTGAAATACGACATGGTCGAGTGCCAGGAGCGAGGCATGACGTATGCCGCTCCATTAAAAGTAACCATAAGGCTGACGGTTTATTCCAAAGATGCCGAAACCGGCGTCAAGAGCGTTCGGGACATCAAGGAGCAGGAAGTCTTTTTCGGCGAAATACCGCTGATGACCGACAACGGCACCTTTATCATCAACGGTACCGAGCGCGTCATTGTCTCGCAGTTGCATCGTTCGCCCGGTGTCTTCTTCGAGCGGGTTCCGGCGCAGAGCTACTACCTGGGAAAGATCATCCCATACCGGGGCAGCTGGGTCGAATTCGACGCGAAGAATCTCCTGTTCGTTCGTATCGACCGGAAACGCAAGTTCTACGGTTCCGTTTTTCTCCGCGCGCTCGGCCTCAAGACCGACGAACAGATTCTGCGCACCTTCTATCGCGTCGACAAGATTTCGATCGAGGATAAGAAACTTTACTGGAACGTTTCGGACGGATTGCTGGGGTTGAAGCTTTCCCATGCCATCACGTCGAAGTCCGGTGACACGGTTGTCGGGCAGGGCAAGAAGATCACGCCTTCTCTGATGAAGGAAATCGTCAAGGCGAAGATAGAGAAGGTTGAAGTCGCGGTTAACGATCTGGAGAGCGCCTACATCGCAGCCGACGTCGTGGATATGTCGACCGGCGAGGTGATGATCGACGCGAACCACGAGATGACCGCGGCTGCCCTCGGCCGCATGATGGACGCGGGAATTCCGTCGTTTGAGTTTTTCTTCCCCGAGCGGGACGACGCGGGGACGGTCATCTCCACCACGATCAGGAAAGACGCCGTCAAGACGCAGAACGAGGCGCTGATCGAAATTTACCGCAAGTTGCGTCCCGGCGATCCGCCGACCCTCGACACGGCCACCCAGCTTTTCCAGGGAATGTTCTTCGACGCGCGAAAGTACGATTTTTCCCGCGTGGGCCGGATGAAGTTCAACATCAAGCTGTTCGACAAGGCCGACGCCACATCGCTCGACAAGCGCACTCTCGACCCGGGCGATTTCTACGCCACCATCAACTACCTGCTTCGCCTGCGGAAAGGAATCGGAGCGGTTGACGATATCGATCACCTCGGCAACCGCCGTGTTCGCGCGGTCGGCGAACTGCTCGAAAATCAGTTCCGCATCGGCTTGGTGCGCATGGAGCGCGCCATTAAGGAAAAGATGTCGGTCTACCAGGAAATGTCGACGGCGATGCCGCATGACCTGGTGAACGCGAAGCCCGTCATGGCCGCGATCCGCGAATTCTTCGGATCGAGCCAGCTTTCGCAATTCATGGATCAGACCAACCCGCTTTCGGAAATTACCCACAAGCGCCGTTTGTCGGCCCTTGGACCGGGCGGTCTGTCCCGCGAGCGAGCCGGTTTTGAAGTGCGCGACGTGCATCCCACGCACTACGGCCGCATCTGCCCCATTGAAACGCCGGAAGGCCCGAACATCGGCCTGATCTCGTCTCTGTCCTGTTTTGCCTGCATCAACGAGTACGGTTTTATCGAAAGCCCGTACCGCAAGGTGATCAAGGGCATCGTGATCGACGAAATCAAGGTTCTGAATCCGGGCGATACGCAGTACAAGGTCGGCGATATCGTGCGCCGCGCCGAGATGGAAAAGGCCAACCGCGATCTCAGCGCGAAGAAGCAGCAGGCCGAGTATGAAGCCCACTGCGAGTATCTCTCGGCGTGGGAGGAAGACAAGTACATGGTCGCCCAGGCCAACGTCGAGCTCGACGAGAAGGGCCGCATCGTGCCCGATCTGGTCGACGCCCGGCAGGCCGGCAACTTCGTTCTCAAGCATCGCGAAGAGATCGAATACATCGACGTCAGCCCGAAGCAGCTGGTGTCGGTCGCCGCGAGCCTGATTCCGTTCCTTGAGAACGACGACGCCAACCGCGCGCTCATGGGGTCGAACATGCAGCGTCAGGCGGTGCCCCTGCTGCGCGCCGACGCGCCTTATGTGGGCACGGGAATGGAGCGCGTCACGGCGCGCGACTCGGGCGCGGTGGTGCTCTGCAAACGCCCGGGCATCGTCGATTCGGTCGATTCCGAACGCATCATCGTGCGCGTGGACGGCTCCGCTCACGAAGGGCAGTTGTCCCGCGAAGTGGGCGCCGATATCTACCAGCTCACCAAGTTCAAGCGCTCGAATCAAAACACTTGCATCAACCAGAAGCCCATCGTGTTCAAGGGCCAGCGGGTGGAGAAAATGCAAGTCCTCGCCGACGGTCCCTGCACCGATCTCGGCGAGCTCGCGCTCGGACGCAACGTGCTCGTCGCCTTCATGCCATGGCGCGGCTACAACTTTGAAGACGCCATCCTGGTCAGCGAAAAGCTGGTCAAGGAAGACTACTACACGTCGATACATATTGAGGAATTCGAAGTCGAATCGCGCGACACCAAACTCGGACCCGAGGAAATCACGCGCGACATTCCGAATATCGCCGAAACGTTCCTGAAGAACCTCGACGACAGCGGCGTCATACGCATCGGCGCTACCGTGAAACCAGGCGATATTCTGGTGGGCAAAGTGACTCCGAAGGGCGAAACGCAGCTCACCCCCGAGGAGAAACTGCTCCGCGCGATCTTCGGGGAGAAGGCCGGGGACGTAAAGGACGCCTCGCTCTACTGCCCGCCGGGAATCGAAGGCACCGTCGTCGATTGTAAGATCTTCTCGCGTAAGGGCCAGGAGAAGGACGAACGCGCGAAGGCGATTGAAGAAAATCAAATCGGGCGCTTGCAGAGAAATCTTCAGGACGAAATCCGCATCCTGAACGACGAGCGCTCCAAACGCCTCAGCATGCTGCTCGAGGGGAAGCAGATTCTCGCCGATCTTCACGACGAGAAGACAAACAAGAAGCTGCTCGCGAAGGGCGCGGAGCTGACGCGCGACATGATCGAGAAGGTCCGTTCGCGCGACTTGAAGCGCATGCGGGTGAAGGATCGCGACGTCCGGCTCAACGAGCAGATCGACGACATCGAGGAGATGACGTCGCGCCAAATCGCGGTTCTCGAGAAGATCACCGAGGAGAAAGTCGGCAAGCTGCGCAAGGGCGACGAGCTACCGCCGGGCGTGATCAAGCTCGTGAAGGTCTACATCGCCATGAAGCGCAAGCTCTCGGTTGGCGACAAGATGGCGGGGCGCCACGGAAACAAGGGCGTTATCGCGCGCATTCTCCCCGACGAGGATATGCCGTATCTGCCCGACGGCACGCCGGTCGAGATCGTTCTCAACCCGCTTGGCGTTCCTTCCCGCATGAACGTGGGCCAGATTCTTGAAACGCACCTCGGATGGGCCGCGAAGGCTCTCGGCCTGCACTACGCAACGCCTGTATTCGACGGCGCGACCGAGCCCGAAATCAAGAAACAGTTGTCTCTGGCCGGTCTGCCCGGTTCGGGCAAGACCAAGCTTTATGACGGCATCACGGGCCAGGAATTCGAGCAGCCCGTCACCGTCGGGTACATCTACATGCTGAAGCTGTCGCATCTGGTGGACGACAAGATCCACGCCCGTTCCATCGGACCGTATTCGCTCATCACGCAGCAGCCGCTCGGCGGCAAAGCGCAGTTCGGCGGACAGCGCTTCGGCGAAATGGAAGTCTGGGCCCTTGAAGCCTACGGCGCGGCGTTCATTCTTCAGGAATTGCTCACGGCGAAATCCGACGACGTCTACGGCCGCGCGAAGATTTACGAGGCCATCGTCAAGGGTGAAGCGGCGATCGAACCGGGCGTGCCCGAGTCGTTCAATGTTTTGATCCGGGAATTGCAGTCGCTGTGTCTCGATGTGGAATTGATGAAAAAGCCCCGTGAGCTGGTGGATGACACCGCGCTCGCGGCGGACTGACACCGTCGGTATTGAGAACTGGAGGCTACATTGCAGCGATCATCTCCTTACGATAGAGCTAATTTGATTGCGGATTTCGATTCCATCCGGATCAGCCTCGCTTCGCCCGAAAAGATCCGAAGCTGGTCGCACGGCGAAGTCACAAAGCCCGAGACCATCAATTACCGGACTTTCAAGCCGGAGCGGGACGGCCTGTTCTGCGCAAAAATTTTTGGCCCTGTAACCGACTGGGAGTGCCTGTGCGGCAAGTACAAGCGCATGAAGCACCGCGGCGTCATCTGCGACAAGTGCGGTGTCGAAGTGACGCTCTCGCGCGTGCGCCGCGAGCGCCTCGGCCATGTCGAGCTCGCCAGTCCCTGCTCCCATGTGTGGTTCTTCAAGGGTCTGCCGTCGCGCATCGGGCATCTGCTCGATATCACGCTCCGCGAGCTTGAGCGCGTTCTTTATTTCGAAGCGTTCGTCGTGGTCGATCCGGGCGAAGGCACCGGGCTTTCCTCCGGTGAGGTCGTCAGCGACGAGAAAAAGCGCCAGCTCGATCAGGAGTTTCCCGGTAAGTTCGTCGCCATGATGGGCGCCGAAGGAATCAAGGAACTCCTCAAAAAAGTGGATGTCGAATTCCTGAGCGAGGACATCCGCGAACGGATGAAGACCGAGGCTTCGCAGCAGAAGAAGCTGAAGTTCGCCAAGCGCCTCCGCGTGGTCGAGTCCTTCCGGAAGTCCGGCAACAAGCCGGAGTGGATGATTCTGGACGTCATTCCCGTCATCCCTCCGGAGCTGCGTCCTCTTGTGCCGCTCGACGGCGGCCGTTTCGCCACCTCCGATCTTAACGATTTATACCGCCGCGTGATCAACCGCAACAACCGGTTGAAGAAGTTGATGGAGCTGCATGCTCCCGACGTCATCGTCCGGAACGAGAAGCGCATGCTGCAGGAAGCCGTCGACGCATTGTTCGACAACGGCCGCCGGGGCCGTGTGCTTCGCGGAGCCAACAACCGCCCGCTCAAGTCCCTTTCCGACACCCTGAAGGGCAAGCAGGGCCGCTTCCGCCAGAATCTGCTCGGAAAGCGCGTCGACTACTCGGGCCGCTCCGTGATCGTCGTCGGTCCCGAACTCAAGCTCAATCAGTGCGGCCTTCCGAAGAAGATGGCGCTCGAGCTGTTCAAGCCGTTCATCTATCACCGCCTCGAGCAGCGCGGCCACTGCACCACGATCAAGCAGGCGAAAGAGCTGGTCGAACAGCACGATCCGGTGGTTTGGGACATCCTTGAAGAAGTCATCAAAGACCACCCGATTCTTCTCAACCGCGCCCCCACGCTGCACCGCCTGGGCATTCAGGCTTTCGAGCCGGTGCTTGTCGAAGGCAAAGCGATCAAGATTCACCCGCTCGTCTGCACCGCCTTCAACGCGGACTTCGACGGCGACCAGATGGCCGTCCATATTCCTCTTTCGCCCGAAGCGCAGATTGAAGCTTCGACCCTGATGCTCGCTTCGCGCAACGTCCTTTCACCCGCGCACGGCGGACCCATCACGGTTCCCACCCAGGACATGGTGCTTGGCTGCTACTATCTCACCAAGTCGCGCCCCGGCACGAAGGGCGAGGGCCGCACGTTCGCCTCGACGGACGACGTGCTGATCGCTCTCGAAATGGGCGAAGTCGAAACCTTGACCCCGATCAAGCTGCGCCACACGGGCAAAGTTATCGACCTCGTGAAGTCGTTCGACAACCAGAACGTGCTTCATACGGAGCCTATCGAGTTCGTCAAGCAGTACATGGATACGACTGTCGGCCGCGTCATCTTCAACGACGCGCTGCCCGAAGACATGCCGTATATTAACGGCCTGCTCAAGAAGAAGGGTCTGGGCCAGCTGGTGCAGTATTGCTACCTGAAATTCGGCTTGCAGATCACGGTCCAGATGCTTGACGAAATCAAGAACATGGGCTTCCTGTACGCCACCCGGGCGGGCATCTCGATCGGCATCGACGACATGGTTGTGCCGTCCGAGAAGGCCGGCCTCGTGCGCGCCGCCGAGAAAGACGTCGTCGCGGTGGAGAGCCAGTATCAGGACGGCGCCATCACCCACGGCGAGCGCTACAACAAGATCATCGAGATCTGGTCGAAGGTTACCGAAAAGGTATCCGACTCGATGTTCTCGGCCATGGAAGAGGACGACCGCACGGGCCGCTACCTCAATCCGATTTACATCATGGCCGACTCCGGCGCCCGCGGATCGAAACAGCAGATCCGCCAGCTTTCCGGCATGCGCGGCTTGATGGCCAAGCCGTCGGGCGAGATCATCGAAACCCCTATTACGGCCAACTTCCGAGAGGGGCTCACCGTTCTCCAGTACTTCATCTCGACGCACGGCGCGCGCAAGGGTCTGGCCGATACGGCTCTCAAAACCGCCGATTCCGGCTACCTCACGCGCCGCCTTGTCGACGTCTCCCAGGACGTCATTGTGGCGGAAACCGATTGCGGCACGGCGGAAGGCATCGTCGTCGAGCCGATCGTCGAATCGGGCGAAATCATCGAGCCGCTGCGCGACCGCATTGTCGGCCGTGTGGCTCTCGAAGATCAGCGCGACTATGAAGGCAACGTCATCGTCCACGTCAATCAGGAGATCACCGAGGATCTGGCCGAGGCCATTCAGGCGTCCGGCATCGAACGGGTGAAGATCCGCTCCGTGCTGACCTGCGAATCGAAGCGGGGAGTCTGCATCAAGTGCTACGGACGCAACCTTGCGACCGGCCGTCTGGTCGAGCGCGGCGAGGCGGTCGGCGTGATCGCCGCTCAATCCATCGGCGAGCCCGGCACGCAGCTTACAATGCGCACGTTCCACATCGGCGGAACTGCGTCGAGAATCTCCGAACAGTCGACGCAGGACGCGAAATCGGACGGCTATGTAAAACACATCGGCATCAACACGGTTCGCAACAAGAACGGCGATCTGGTCGCCATGAACCGCAACGGCTTCGTCGCCATACTCGATGAAAAAGGCCGCGAGCGCGAGCGCTATCAGGTGGTTTACGGCGCTAAGGTGCTGTTCGACGACGGCGCCAAGGTTAAGGAAAACAAGAACCTGCTCGAGTGGGATCCCTATACGTTCTCGATTCTGACGGAAATCACCGGCACCATTCACTTCAGCTATCTGCAGGAAGGCATCACCATGCAGGAGCAGTTGGACGAAGTGACGGGCATGTCGCAGTTGGTTGTAGTCGATTCTCCGGACGAGAAGCGCCAGCCCGCAATCGAGGTCCGTCCCATCGGCGACCTCCATCGCGGCGACCGCAAGAAGTACCTTATGCCGACCCACGCGCACATCATGGTGCGTGACGGCGAGGAAGCGCACGCGGGCGACGTGCTGGCGAAAATCCCTCGCGAGACCACAAAAACCAAAGACATCACGGGCGGTCTGCCGCGCGTGGTTGAATTGTTCGAGGCGCGCAAGCCGCGCGAAGCGGCCATCATCGCCGAAATCGACGGCAACGTGAAGTACGGTGAAGTCACCAAGGGCCAGCGCAAGATCTACGTGGTCGGAGAAGCTGGAAACCAGCGGGAGTACTCCCTTCCGCGCGGCGTTCACATCAACGTGCAGGAAGGCGAGCGCGTGCTCGCGGGCGATCCGCTCATGGACGGTCCGCGAAATCCGCACGACATCCTGGATGTCCGCGGCGAAAAGGAATTGCAGAAGTATCTGGTCAACGAAATCCAGGAAGTCTACCGCCTGCAGGGCGTGAACATTAACGACAAGCACCTAGAAGTCATCGTTCGTCAGATGATGCGCTGGGTGCGGGTCGAGGACATCGGCGACAGCGAGTTCCTTCCCGAAGAGGTGGTGGACAAGTTCAAGTTCCGCGCCGAAAATCTGCGGGTATCAGAGGCGGGTGGGCGGCCGGCGCAGGGCAGGGCGGTGCTGCTCGGCATCACCAAAGCGTCGCTCTCGACCGATTCGTTCATCTCGGCCGCGTCTTTCCAGGAGACCACGCGCGTCCTCACCGAAGCCGCCATCAACGGCAAGGTGGATTACTTGCGCGGGTTGAAGGAAAACGTGATCATGGGCCGGCTCGTTCCGGCCGGCACCGGCATGGAGTACTACCGCCATGTCAAGATCGCCGGCGAGGATATTATCGAAGAGCCGGTGCAGGAAGTGCCGCTTGAAGGCATCCCCGGATACGAAGACGAAGCCCGCATTCAGTACACCGGCGGGCTAAGCGAAGATACAGGTGCGGAAGCCCTCGCCGAGTAGCGATTCTCCGGTTTCTTCCGGGCGGCCCTTCTGTGACTTCGAAGCGGAAGCGGCCGCCCAGGGCTTCAAGCCCGGTTCGCGGCGCCGCTCCCCGGCCTCGGCTCAACCCGTTGCGTCATCTTGAATGAGAGGCAATGCCGCGCCTCATGTCTCGACCGTGCACCTTTCCGCCGTTTGCCCGCCGCAGCCGACGGAGTTTGCGGCGCTGCGGGAACGGTTTCACAGGCGCCGGCTTGAGAACGGCGCTCCGGGTCCTCTGCGTCTGTCTGACGGCGAGCTTGGCTGCCGGCCAGACTCCCAGCCCGGCGGCCGCGCAAACGGCCCCGCAAGCAACCCCTGAAACAGCCCCTCAAACGGCGGACGCTCCCAAGGCGGAGCCCGCTCCACAGCCGGCTCGGCCGCAACTGAACTTGCTCGGCCAAACCGACACGCAATCGGGCGAGAGCCGCCGCAACGAGAACGTCCAGTTCAATCTGATCGATAGCAACACGATCCGCGAATTGAACACCCGTCTTGGCGCCACTGCGACCCTGGTTGAAAGCTTTCAAGCCGACCGGAGTTACTTCGGCGCGGAGTATGGAAAACGCCCCGGCGCGCCGCTGCATCTCCCCTTCACGCCGCAATCCGATACGCACGGGGAGTTGTTCGCCATCCACAATAACAGCGTGTTCTCGGCGCGCTCATTCTTTCAGGCGGGCTCGGTCAAGCCCGCGCGTGAGAACGAATACGGATTCCGTTTCGGCACGGTGTTGAGCGGATGGCGCGCCTCGCTCGAAGGCACGCAGCAGAAGATCCGCGGCAGCGTGAACGGCAACGTGCTCGTGCCGCTGCCGGAGGAGCGCACGCCGCTCGCAACCGATCCCGCCACCCGCGCAATTGTCGAGCGCTTTCTCAACGCCTATCCTCGCGAGACGCCCAACCGTACCGATATCGACCAGCGCGCGCTCAATACCAACGCCCCTCAGCGGGTCGATACCAACAGCGTGGGCATGCGCCTCGATCGCGATCTCGGCGCGCGCGACCGCCTGCTCTGGCGGTATCAGTTCACCTCCCAGCAGGTGGATGCGTTTCAGCTTGTCGCGGGCCAGAATCCCGACACCGACACGCATTCGCACACGGGCGCGATGACTTGGACGCGCACGGTATCAGCCTCCACCGTCGCCGATTTTTCGCTGGGCTTCGAGCGCGTGACAACCAACATCCGTCCCGAGCCGAACGCCGTGGGGCCGACCGTCAATGCTTCGAACTTCATCTTCGGATTGGGACCTTCTCCTCCTACGCCGATCGTGCGCGCGCAGAACCGCTTTCGATACGCAGCGCAGTTTCGCCGCGTCTCCGGGGGACACTCCTGGACGGCTGGAGTGGAGATCAACCGCGCGCAGGTCAACGGGCGCGAACAGGATGGAGAGCGCGGCATTCTGACGTTCGCGAACGATTTTGGCCGCAACGCGATTGCGAACCTCCGCTTCGGCACCGCGAACAACTTCGTCTTCGCGTTCGGGAACACCCACCGAGGCTGGCGAAATTTCACGCCCGTCCTGCACCTGGGCGACTCCTGGCAGGCAAGCTCCAGGCTGACGCTAAGCTACGGCCTGCGCTATGAACCGTTCACGCGGCCGACGGAAGTGAACGGCATCGACCAGCTGCCTTTCGGATGCGACTGCAACAATCTCGCTCCGCGCGCGGGCTTCGCCTACCGTCTGCCCGGCCGGCGCGGAGTGTTTCGCGGAGCCTACGGCGTTCAGTATGGCGAGCTTTTCGCCACGACTTACGGCCAGATTCGAATGAGTCCCCCGGATAGCTACCGCGTCGTCGTGCAGCAGCCGGATCTTGCCGACGCTCTGTTTGGACCGCGGCGTCTTCCCGCGGATCCCAACTTCCGCACCGGATATTTCCTCGTCTCGCCCGACATGACGACGCCGTACGCCCATCAGTACAATTTCAGTTGGGAGAACGCGTTGCGCGGCGGCTGGAAACTGCAGGCCGGATACGTCGGCAGCCGCGCCTTGAAGCTGTTCCAGATGTGGTTCGACAACCGCGCCCGCCCCGCGGCCGGCGTTCCGCAAACCACGGCCACCATTAACAACCGGCGTCCGGACTCGACGAAACTTGAGATATTCCGTCTGGTGAACGCGTCCCGCGCTTATTTCGACGCGGCGCGAGCGACCCTGATCGCGCCTCGATCGCGCGGTTTCAACGTGGACCTCTCGTATTGGTTCAGCAAGAGCATCGACCTTGGCAACGACTACACCAGCACGCTATCCGGCGTCGATGCGCGGCAGGGACGCAGCCAGTCCGAAGCGGGAGTCCACGCGGATCTCAAAGGGAGGAGCAATTTCGATCAGCCTCACGCCTTTCTCGCGCGCGGCGCATACGATACGCCAAGATTCGGCCGCCTGGTGGGAAGCTGGACCCTCGGCGCGGTCGTCCTGTTGAAAAGCGGAACGCCGTTCTCGGTCGAATCCGGTTCGGACGCGCCCGGCTTCGGCAATGTCGATGGACAGGGTGGCGACCGCGTGAACCTCGTCGATACCGCACTGCTCGGACGCACCATAGGAAACCCCGGCGATTCGGCGCGGCTCCTGCCCCGCGCGGGCTTCGCCTTCATCGGCCCCACGGATGCGCGCGGGAGCCTCGGCCGAAACACGTTTCGGAAAGGCGGGATCGCCAATTGGAACGCCTCGCTTTATCGAGCATGGAAACCCGCGGCCGGCGTGACCATCACCCTGCGAGCCGAGTCGGTGAACCTCTTCAACACGCCTCAGTTCGCGGAGCCTTCGCGAGAGCTTTCGTCTCCGAGTTTCGCGAAGATTACGAACACGCTGAACGACGGGCGGGTCTTCCGCTTCTCTCTACGAGCCCGATTCTGAACCGGTTCGTTGAGCCGAAGGTCCGGCGCTTCACTCTAGAAAGGGCCGCTACCGGATAACCTCAACACCCAGAGAGCCAACCATATCGCTATTGTGGCCACAACGACGTATCGAATCCATTGCCCGGCAGTTCCTGGTTCAGTGCGGTTCGCCACCTCGTTATACCGCTTTCGTTACTATCGGCAGGTCGATAGGGCCTCCTAAAGCGGCTTCAATGCGTGAATAGTCGCTAGTCGTAGGGCCAGTACGGTTTCGAGAACAGGCCGCCGTCGACCCAGATGGTTTGTCCGGTGACGAAATCGGCGGCGGCGCTCGCGAGGAACGCGACGGTCCGCGCCACGTCGAGCGGCTGTCCGACGCGGCCGAGCGGCGTTGCCTTCGCCCATGTGCCCGCGTAGTCGCCCGCTTCGTTCTTCGTGCGCTCGATCTCGATCGCTCCCGGCGCGACGCAGTTCACCGTAATGCCGTATTTCCCCAGCTCGACGGCCGCCACTTTCGTGAACATCTCGATGCCGCCTTTGCTCGCCGTGTAATCCACCAGGTTTGGAAAGGCGATCCTGTTGCAGCCTGAGCCGATATTCACGATGCGGCCGCCGCCTGAATCCTTCATCCATCGCGCGGAGCGTTGCGTGACGAGGAAACAGCCCTTCAGGTTGGTTGCGATGGTTCGGTCCCACTCGCTTTCCTCGAGGTCGAGCAGCGGCTTCCAGGTTTGGACGCCGGCGTTGTTGACCAGAATGTCGAGCCGCGGGAAACGGGCGCGCACGTCGGAGAACAGCCGGTCGACGTCGGAGGCAACTCCCACGTTCGCCTGCACGGCGAAGGCGCGCGCTCCGAGCGATTCAACCTCCGCGACGACAGCTTCGGCGCCGGCGCGATCGGTGTTGTAATTCACTGCGACGCTCGAGCCGCAGCGGGCGAACTCCAAGGCGATGCCCTTACCCACGCCCTTGCTCGACCCGGTGACCAGCGCCGTCTTGCCTTCGAGGAGTTTCACAGGCCCATTTTATCCGAGCGAAGCGCCGGCGTGCGCGGGCGCCCGGCGTCGATTTCGGGTCATGCCGCCCGGGGAGGCATTCTATCGGGAACCTTCGACGATCAGATAGGGCGAGAATTGAACCGTCTCGCGGGCACGGAAAGTCGTCTGGGCGTTCCCCGGAATCCGAAGCACCAGACCGTGGGCCCGAAGAAGGGCCGGGTCGAGATCGATCTCGATCCACGCCATCTTTGATTCGCGGACGGGGAAGGCGTGGAATTTTACCGAGCCGGAGATGGCATGCGCGCGCGTTTCCGATTCGCTCCAGGCAAATGAGGCCGCGGCGACCTCAAGCCGGGGCGGAATAGCGCCGGCTGCGATGTGCAGGAGCAGCGTGGCTTTCTCCACGGTCCATCCTTCGATGACAGCGGTTCGGAAGTCGAGCAGGACGACGCGGGACTTACCGCCCGCGGGCAGCTCGCGGGTCCTCCCGGAGGCGGTCTTTCGGGCGAGTTCGGCCGCCGTGTCCGCGGTGCACTCAAGCAGCGCCCGCCCGGCGCGCAGGTTCACCGAAAGCAGGCATGCAAGGAGCGCGGCCCGGATCATGGCTTTCGCTCAAACATGCAACCGCTCAAACATACATCCGTTCTAGCATAATTAATAGTAAGGAGAACGGAAGCGTGCGTTGCATGATAGGTTTGGCGCTGACCGGTGCGGCGTTAGCGGCGACGGTGCAGGGAGTGGCTGTAGACAACGGTTCGGGCCGGCTGCTCGCGTCGACGAAGGTAAGCCTGACGTCCGTGAGCGGATCGCCCGCGTTTACAATGCAGACGGACCGGGCCGGGCGGTTCGGATTCCCGGATGTGCCGGCGGGCGCCTATTTGCTGAACGCCGAGCGTCCGGCGTATGTGCGGGCGAAGTACGGGCAGAGGACGTGGAACGGGGCCGGAAGGCGAATCGTGCTCGATGCGGGCGGACAGTTCGCCGCGGAGCTGCGTATGAGCAGGGCTTCGGCGATTCAGGGGTCGGTTGTCGATGAGAACGGAGTTGGGGTAGCGGGCCATGCAGTCACTGCGTTCCGGGCGGAGCAGCCAGTGCGGCCGGTGGCCTCGGCGCAAACGGACGACCGCGGGGTGTACCGGATCGCGGGGCTTGCGCCTGGCCGGTACTACGCCCGGACGTCGGCTCGCAGCCTCCCGGACGGGGTGAATCTGCTCCCGACGTTTTTCGGGCAAGGCACGATGCTAGGGCAGGCGCGGGTGATCGACTTAGGTCTTCAGGAGGAGGTGGCGGATGTCAACGTACAGCCCCTTCTGGGAAAGCTCGGCCGTCTTAGCGGTGCAACGCGGCCGGCCGGAGCGCCGGTGTTGAAGCTGGTGGGCGATACGGGGGCGGTGCTTGAGCAATCGGGACGGTTGGGCGGTTTTTCGTTCGATCAACTGACGCCGGGGACGTATGAGCTCTTCGCCGAAGACGGGGCGATGTCGGCCTACCGCAAGATCCTTGTGAACGGCGATCTGGACGGCCTGGATGTGGAGTTGGCGCCGTCTCCCCCGCTGCGATTCCGGTTTGAGGAAACCGGCGGAACGCCGCTCGAAACCGAGCGAATCAGCGTGCTGGCAAGAAGAAAAGAGCCGGAGGAGGGAGACGCACGGATAGTCTGGCCCGGCACAGCGGCGTTGCCGGCGGGGACGTGGGAATTGAATGTGGCGTGCGGGTCCGGCATGTACGTGGCGGCGATTCGCGCGGACGCCGCGGCAGGCCAGGCGTGGAACGAGGTGGTGGTGCGTCCGGAGCGGGAGACGGTGGTCACGGTGGTGCTGTCCTCGCAGCCGGGGTCGGTGCGAGGCGTGGTGAAGTCGGGCGGCGGGGCTGCGGCCGGCGCTTCCGTGCTCCTTGAAGCGGAAGGAGCGGAGCGGAAGACTCCCGTCCAGAAGGCGATCGCGGGTGAAAAGGGAGAGTACCGGTTCGTGGGGCTGGCGCCGGGTAAGTATAAGGTTGCGGCAGGCGGCGATCCCGGCCGAATGGAGCCGGGCGGGCTGGAGGCGGGCGAATCGGTTACCGTGGACGTGGCCGAGAATGCGGAAGTCGCGCAGGACATTGACATTCCGTAAAGTAATCCGGGAACCAGCCGATAGAGAAAGTGTGAAGGTTCAAGTGAGGTTTCGGCTATGGCAATGAAAATTGACGGTCAAAACCCGGCGGACGGGTTAACGCAGGCGCAGCAGGCACTGCAGTCCCAGCAGACGCGGGCAGTGAAGCGCTACGGAGACGTGGGCGAGTCCGGCCCTGGAGCCGCGGCGGGGGACCGGGTGGAACTGTCCTCGCTGGCGGACAAGATTTCCGCCCGGTTGGATGTGGACGGGGCGGCGAACAGCGCGAGAACGGACCGGCTGGCGGCGCTCGTCAAATCGGGAAAATATAATGTCGATTCCAAGGCGATCAGCAAGAGCCTTGTCAGCGAGATGCTCGCAGACCAATGAGCCCATTTGAGGAGATCCGGCTGAAACTGGTGCGGGCGGCCGATCTGGCGCTCGATCCCGGTGCGGGGGCGCAGGAATGCGGTTCCGTGCTCGAAGAGGCCGTGTGGCAGGCGGAGACCCTGCGCGCGGGAGCTTCAAGGGGCGGGAGCAGGGCGGAATTGGGAGAGGCTTTGAAACAGGCAAGGCGAGCGCACGCAATTATCGAGCAGGCAGTTGGCTTCTACCGCAACCGCGTGGGAAGGAACTACACACGGGACGGCGGGATGGAAGCGATCCAGGCGGCTGGCCCGAGCGGGCGCCTGGTGCTCGAAGGATAACGAACTATCATGCCTTTATTAGTATCAATTCGCTCAGCGGCCGAAGGGATGCGGGTTTTTGAGCGTTCCCTGGCGACCATCGAGAACAACGTAGCCAACGTTTCGACACCCGGTTATGTCCGGCAGCGGCAAGCTCTGATCGCCGCGCCGTTCCTGCCTGAAGGGGGCTTGTACGGCGGAGTGTTGGCGGGGAGCCGCGAGTCGGCCCGCGACGACTTTGCCGAGCGCATGGTGCGGGAACGCACCACGGCGTCCGGCTATGAGGATCAGGTCTTAGAGGGCCTCAATCGGATTGAACCGGCCTTCGACCCGACCGGCGAAGCGGGTATCCCGGGCGCGCTTGACAAACTGTTCCAGAGTTTTTCGGCTTTGACCGTGACACCGAACGATACCGTGGCGCGAAACGTCGTGATCGACAGGGCGAGGGTCGTGGTGTCGGCCTTTCGTAATACGATCTCGACCGTTGACACGGCGGAAGCGGACATCCGCACACAAGTGACGACGCGCGTCGATTCCGTCAATCGTGTCGCCAAATTGTTGAGCGAATACAACACCCAAGCGAGCAATAGCGGCGGTCGCGGCGCGGACCCGGCGCTTGAGGCGGCCATTTACAATGGTCTTGAGGAATTATCGGGGCAACTCGACATCCGGACGCTCAAGCAAACCGACGGAACGTTTACAGTGACGACCTCCGGCGGCTTTCCTCTCGTGATCGGAAGCCAGCAGTTTGATTTGACCGTGGACGCGTCGGGCCAGACGGTACAGATTCTCGATCCGGCGGGCAATCAACTCACGGGCCAGATTACAGGCGGAAGTTTGGGCGGCCTGTTGGCGCTGGCGAACACCGTGCTCCCCGGTGTGAAAACCGACATGAACGCTCTAGCCCAGACTTTGGCCGACCGCGTCAACGGAATTCTGATGAACGGCCTGGACGCAAACGGACTAAGCGGAATGCCGCTGTTTCAATACGACGGTGTCTTGGGCGCGGCGGGGAGTCTCGCCCTGACGAGCGTCACCGCGCCGGAAATCGCCGCCGCCGATCTGGCCTCGCCTGGAGGGAATGGGAATGCCCTAACCTTGGCGAGCCTGTCGGACTCGATTGAATTGGGGGGCCTCACTTTCGCGGGAAGCTACGGGAACATTGCGTCCGGCGTTGGGCGGCGGATTGCATCGGCGAAGGAGAATCAAGGCGTCCAGTCCGAGTTGATGACGCAGGCAAAGATTCTCCGCCAGGACCAGTCTGGTGTCTCTCTTGACGAGGAAGCGGTGAAAATGCTCGAGTATCAGCGTGCTTACCAGGCTTCGGCGCAGATGATCACGGTACTGAACGCGTTGACGCAAACGCTGATCGACATGGTAAGGTGAGGAAAATTCGATGATTAAATTGGATCCATCCGCGGAGCAGTTCCTGAACAGCATGGCGCGTCTGAATGTACGGCTGGACCGCGCGCAGAGGCAGCTTTCCTCGGGTAAGCGAATATCCGTGGTATCGGACGAACCGGACTCTGTGCAAAGAATAATCGCGGCGCGAAACGATCTCGGGCGGATCGACCAGATCCAGAGGAATCTGGGGATGGTAACGGGCGACGTGGATACGGCGGAGGGCGCGCTTCAATCCGGCGTATCTCTGCTTGAGCGGGCACGCACGCTTGCCGTGCTGAGCGCGAACGGAACGCAGACGACGGAGACGCGGCGGTCGCTTGGCGCCGAAGCGCAGAGTATTCTGGAACACCTCGTGGGCCTCGCCAACACGACGTTCCAAGGCCGCTACCTCTTTGGCGGCGATACCGACACGGTACCGCCGTATACCCTGGATGCGACGCAACCGAACGGCGTCAGCGCCTACGCGGGAAGCGCCGCTACCCGATCTATCGAGCATCCTTCGGGAATCAGCCTCGTCATTTCGCATACGGCGCAAGAGATCTTTGAAAGCCCAACCGGCCAGAACGTTTTCGCCGCGGTAAACGAGCTTCGGAGAGCGCTGTTGGCGAACGACGATCCTGCAATCCAGTTGTCGGTCGAAACCGTCGCTGCCGCGCACGGCAAACTAGGCGAGGCGCTTGGCACATTCGGCTTGCTTCAAAATCAGATCTCGGAGGCGACGGAGTTCACTATGAAGCGCCAGATACTGGACAAGATCGAGCTGAGTAAACTGTCGGACGCCGACGTCGTGGCGGCAACTCTCGAATTGAGCCAGGTGTCCTTTGAACAGCAAACCGCTTACTCCGCATGGGCGAAGGTGCCGAAAACGTCCCTGTTCGATTATCTGGGGTAACCCCTGACCCGGCAGGGCCGGCGCCAGACTAATGCCGCAGTTCCGCGCGGAAAACGTTCGGGCCACCTGCATTGCGGAATCCGCACGGCGGGATAGCAAGCTTTCGACCATCCGCCTTACCCGCTGCGGCTTCCAGCCAGGCTCAACTCAGCAACTTGCTCCCGGATGGCTCCTGAACGATCATCCCTCCACGCCAGCGCGCCTTTGCCCGCCTCGACTCGTGCCATTGCCAGCGACCGCCCCGGAGGACCGCCGCCGGCAGTGATTAGAACCCGGCTTCCGGTTAGAAGCTATATCGCAGGCTGAGCTGCAGGTTGCGTTCGCTGGTCTTCGTGGTAACCAAGCCGAATGTGGCGGCAGTGGGGTTGACTTCTGCGGTACTCCAGTTCGGATGGTTGTTCCAGTTGAAGGCTTCCACGCGGAACTGGATGTTCTGCCGCTCGGCGAACTTGAAGTTCTTGAACGCGGCCAGGTTCCAGTTCTGGAAGCCGGGATGGTGCAAGCCGATCGAGTGGCGGTTCTGGTTCGGGAGCGAGCCATTGGCCGGCCTGGAGGCCAGCGTCTGCGCGCCGGCGGGGTTGCGGATGGGATCGAACCAAAAGTTCGTAACCCCCGTGTAGTTGCCGCTGGCGTTCACGTTGGCGAACTCGTGCTTGAGAACGGGCTCATCGCTCAAGCTCCAGGTCTTCGTGTTCGAGGATCCAATACCGAGGTAGTCGTCGCCGTTGCCAATGAGAAACGGGATACCGGTCTGCCACTGGGTGACGCCGCTCAACTGCCAGCCGCCGGCGAGGGTACGGGCGGCCTTGCTCGCGGCCGTGTTGAAAAACGGCAGTTCATAGACAAAATTAACGACCGCCACGTGCCGGGTATCGAAGCTCGACTTGCCCCAGTTCAGGCCCTGGTTGTAGACGTCCATAAAGCCTTCACGCGGACCGGAGTTACCGTCCATCGACTTCGAGAAGGTGTAGGCGAAGCCGAACAGGAGGCCCTTGGTGAAGCGGCGGTTCAGCTCGACCTGTAGACCGTTGTACTCGCTGCGGGCGGAGTGCTCGAGCATGGGAATGTTGGCGAAACCCTTGAAGGGACGCAGGAAGTTGACGTTTGCGCCCGAGTTCGCGGCGTCGAACGTCGTGCCTGTGGGCAGTTGGTTCAGATCGCGTTCGCGGGCGAGGTAGTTGCCGGAGGTGCCGACGTAGCCGACTTCGAGAGTGGTGGCGAAGCCGATCTCACGCTGATAGCTCAGGTTCCAGTTGTAGCTCCGCGGGATCTTATACGCGCGGTCGATGGTCATGAAGAACTGCGGAAACTGGGTGCGGGTTGCGCCGCCCGGCTGATCCGCGCTGCCGTTGGTAACGGAGGCCATCGGCTGGAAGGGCGGGTTGCCGCCGAGGAACACCGAGTCATAAACGCCGGGGCGGGCGACGAAGCCGCCGAAGCCGGCGCGGATGACCTGCTTGTTGGCGAAAGAGTAGGCCAAGCCGAGGCGCGGCATAATGTCGAACTGGTTCGGGGAGGGGTAAGAGCTGCCGCCCGAGAGCAGGTTGTTGTAGAGGCCGGAGTCGATTGCCGGGACTCGGCCCTTGCCGGCGGCGGGAAATTCGCTGCCGGGGATGACGACGCCGTTGAAGCGATTGCCGCTAAGTACGTTGCCGCTGGCCCGGTCGAGAATGGCCGCTTGCGCCGAGTTGTACTTGGCGGGGTCGAAGTAGGCCTCGTTGCCCCAGAGGGACTTGTAGTAGCCATTCTGCCAGGTGCCGCGGAAGCCGATCTCGAGCTTCAGCTCCTGCGTGATACGCCAGCTGTCCTGTCCGAAAAATTCGAACATGTTGCCGCGGTACGGCGTGAAGCTGCGGGGGCCGATTTCAGCGTAGGTGGAGAACAGACCAAGCGCTGCGTTGGCCAGGCCGGTGCCGGAGCCCGGAGCGCCGCCAGGGCGGACGTCGTTAAATTCGAAACGGCCGTTCTGGTTGTTGGTGCCGCCGGGGACGCCGGAGACGTTGATCTGGTCGAAGTCGTTCTGGCCGGACTTTTCCCACAGCGCTCCAAACTTGAAGGTGTGGTTACCGGTAACCTTTGTTAAGTTGTTCGACAGGTTGTAGATGGGGCCGGAGGAGCTTGCCGGGTAGGGCCCGCCGTCGACGGTGCCCACGTTGGGGATAACCAAAGTCGGTATCTTATCCTGAATTTCCTTTGGTTCGGAGAAGACATAGGGATAGTTGATCCCCGCGCGCGAACGCAGGTACCGGCCGCCTTCGGTCTGGACGGCGATCGTGACGCGGTCCACCGACCCGGTCAACAGGAAGTCGTTGATCATCGTCGGGCTGACGATCCAGGTATGGCCGAGGCTGGCGGTCTGATTCGGCCGGTCGAGCGAGGAGGGCGCGAGGTCAAAGCCGTTATTGAAAGCGTTGGCGATGTCGTAGTTATAGTTCGCCCCGCGGAAACGGAACACCTGGCTTTCCGTGGGGTTGTAGTCGATTGAAATCGTGTCCTTGCGTTGATTCTGAGGCTGGCCGCGGACCTGGAGGAAGTTGTTGTTGCCCTGGAAGGAGCCGTTCGGCAGCGGATAGGTGCGTAGGAACGCCATGCCGTTCGAGCTCTGGCGGTTGGCCGGAACGAGATTACCCGGGAATGGCGCGCCGGTCAAAGGATCGTTGATAGTGCGCGGTGAACCGTAGTAGAGGTTGGTGCCGAGCAGCTCGCTGAAGTTTCCGTCCCGCATCGCGGCCGACGGGACGCGCTGAAACGTGGTCTGATCCTGACGGAACTTCACCCACTCCTGCGCAAAGAGGAAGAACAGCTTTTCGCGGTTCTTATTGAACAGGCCGGGAATTGTTACCGGACCGCTGACGTTGTAACCGTACTGGTTGTAGCGGAACGGCGCGGTGAAGTTGGTGGCGGTGGACTTGTTACGCGCCCAGCTATTGGCGTCGAGCGCGCTGTTGCGGAAGTACTCGTAAGCGGAGCCGTGGAAGTCTTTGGATCCGGAGCGGGTGACCATGCGGATCTGGCCCGCGGCGGAACGGCCGTATTCTGCGGAGTAGTTAGCGGTCAGAATCTGCACTTCCTGCACCGTATCGAGGTCGGCGGTGCCGATCGAGGTGCCATTGGCGCGGGTGCGAATGCCGACTGCGCCGTCAAAGGTGATCAGAGAATCCTGGGAGCGGCCGCCGTTCATCGCGAGGCCGCCCGAGGTGAGGCCGAAGCTGAAACCGGACAGCGCGGTGGTGCTCCGCACGCCAGGCTTGAGCAAAGCGAGAAAGATCGGGTTGCGGCCGTTTAGAGTGAGGCTTTGAAGCTGCTTCTGTTCGACGGTCTTGCCGACGGTGGCCGATTCGGTGTTGATTTGCGCCGCGCTGGCTTCGACGTTGATGGTTTCCGTCACCTGTCCGACAGTCAGTTCAACATTGACGGCGAGGGGGAGACCGGTGTCCAGTTTGTTGCGCGTGCGAGTCGTTTTCTTAAATCCGCTGGCCTCCACGGTTACAGTGTAGTAGCCGGGGGCGATGTTGGTGACGGTGTAGAAGCCAGTCTCGTTGGTGGTCGTCTGGCGCTCAAATGCGGTGTCTTCGTTGCGGAGACTGACTTTGGCGTTGGCTACGACGGAGCCGCTGGGATCTTTAATAACGCCTGAGATGGTGGAGTTGTCCGATTGTCCGAACAAGACAATGGCACAAAGGAGCGACAAAGCTCCTAATTTACGCACTTGGTTCATATTCATATATTTTCCTGAAGGCTGAGCGGTTTTATCTGCGGTACGGGAAACGCGGCACATTGGGTTTTCCTGGAACGTAAATTCGCGAGAACGGTACTTAATTAACAGCATACTCCAATGAGCGGTAAACTCCAACACGAAGATGGCGCCCGGCGCACGGCAGTCAAGCGCGGGGATAGGTGGATTCGTAAGTGTTTCGTTCGTGTTAACGGCGTCTCATCGGCACGAAGGTGACGCCGCCGTGAGCCGACCGCCGGATCCGGCCGTTCGCGTCTTTTTCGACGAGGACCAACTCCTGAAGCCGGGACGATCCAACCGGGGCCACAAGGCGACCGCCATTCGCCAGTTGCGCGATGAGCGCGCCCGGAATCTCGACCGGCGCGGCGGTGATCAGGATGCCGTCGAACGGCGCCCGTTCCGGCCACCCAACGTAGCCATCGCCGGCCCGAACCGTGATGTTGGCGTATCTGAGGCGGCTAAGGTTCTCGCGCGCCACCCGCGCCAGTTCGGGCACGAGCTCGATCGTGTAGACCCAGCTTACAAGTTGGGAAACCACTGCGGCCTGGTAGCCCGATCCGGCGCCCACCTCGAGCACCCGGTGGGTCTTCTCCGGTTGCAGGAGTTCCGTCATAAGGGCCACGATGTAGGGTTGCGATATGGTGGCGTCGAAACCAATAGGCAGCGGATGATCGCCATAGGCGGGACCGGCGTTCCGGGGAATGAACTCGTGGCGGGGCGTTGCGCGCATGGCGCGCAGCACGGCGGGATTCCGGATTCCGCGCCGTTCAATTTGTTCCCGCACCATCCGCTCGCGGGCCTCGGCGAACGCATCTGCCGCGAAAAGAGAGGATAGGAACATCGGCAAGCCTCCCGATTCCGATTCTACTCGCTATTGCACGTGCCGGAACTTGCACGAGACGCCGCTCGCCTCGCCGCGCTTCTGTACGAAGGAGTTCTCCGGGTTTGGGCTTCGCGGATCGCGGTTGATCGCGAGCCCAATCCGGCGGGGCTTTGGACGGGCCGCCGCTGTTGCAGAGTTGCCTGAGCGAATCGAGCTCAACCGGCGCCGGGGCGCGAGTCTAGCCCAAGCGGCCCGCGAATCTCAAGTCAAGGGCGGTGGGGAAGAAGGCAGGGTCGAAAAACCACCCGCTCATGCCGGGTTACCCGCTGCAAGAGGTTCGCCTGCAACCTGATAGCCGAGCTTGCGGAGTTCCTTGATCATTCGGGCCGTGCGCGTGCGCTTCGACTTCGCACTTACCTCCGGACCCCGTT
>CAMDED010000104.1 GCA_945893365.1 Candidatus Sulfopaludibacter sp. SbA3
GATCTTCAACCCGGTCAAACCGGTTATGTCGCTGATCACATGGTGAATCTGAAGGTTCATTTGGTCCAGTGCCTTTTGCATACGCAGCACGTGCGTGGCGGCCATTTGGATCAAACCGTCCCGATGACGCAGGAGCGATCGCAACACGCAGACCTCGTCGGCCGGCCGAAATGAACCGCGCAGAAGTCCTACCGCGTGCAGCCAAACGGTGCAGATCTTCCGTAAACGTGGGGAAGCAACGCACTGGCTCCGCATCTCGATCTGGCGGCACGGCGACAAAAATCTCCGTCGCACCTCTATCGATTCCTGCCGCATTCGGCTTAAGCACGGGAAGGTTTTCCTGCGATTGAATGCGCTTCTGCTTTCCTCTTTTGCGCTGGGACATGATTTGATCACCTCGACTTGAAATTGCCGAGCGCGGCGGCCCAGGTTGTGCATACAAGGCACTCTCTTAAACGGGATCGTTGCCACTTTCAACTGCAAAGACAGCCACGTCACCACTGGCTTAAGCACGAAAACCTGGAACCATGCTTCATACGGGCTCAGGGGAGCTCCATTGATAAGGCGGCCTTGCCGCCGCCGCCCGCGGCTCCTCGCATCATAACCGAACTGCCGACAGTCTCTTCCTGTGTTCTTTCCTGGCATGACCGGTTCAGTCGGTCCCCAGCTTGTATGAGATAAAACTCCTTGGCGATCGTCGTTTGCGACATCCCTGTCACCTCCGATAAGGGAGTCATTCCCCCTCGCCCCCGATCCAGCGCTTTATCGGCCACGAACAACCTCGCCTGATACTCATTGAGCGTACCGAGCACTTTCAGCCGGCGGCTCTCTTTTGCCGTCCGACGTGTGGACCCGGCCATCCACCCTCCCTCAGCCCAGCATCTCCATCAGACGCTCCTCCCCGATCACTTCCACTCCAAGGGACCGTGCTTTCTCGAGCTTCGAACCCGCGTCCTCGCCCGCCACGACATACCGCGTCTTCCGGCTCACCGACCCGCTCACCTTACCTCCAGCCGCTTCGATCCGCCTTGCGGCTTCTTCCCGGCTCAGCGTCGGCAGAGTGCCCGTCAACACGAACGTCATTCCTCTAAGCGCTCCCTCGCCTCGACGCGTCGCGATTTCGTACGTGAACGTCAGACCCGCGGCCCGTAGCCGTTCCACCAGCTCCCGGTTTGCGGGCTCGGCGAAGAATTCCCGAACGCTCAGCGCAACCTTCGGACCTACCTCTTCAGCCTGCTGGAGCGCCTCCGGATCGGCCGCGATGATTTCGTCCATGCTCCCGAACCGCTCCGCCAGGAAGACCGCGGTGCGAGCGCCCACGAACCGGATGCCGAGCGCCGAGAGCAGCCTCGGCAGCGTCGCTTTCCGCGAGGCGTCGATGTTGCGAATCACGTTCGCCGCCGACTTCTCCGCCATCCGGTCGAGCGCTCCCACTTGCTCCACCGTCAAGCCGTACAGATCCGCTACGCTCCGCACCAGTCCTTTGTCAACAAGCTGGTCGACCAGCGCTTCGCCGACTCCGTCGATGTTCATCACGCCGCGCGAAGCGAAGTGCAGCACCGATTCCTTCAGCCTTGCCGGGCAGTTCGTGTTGATGCACCGGCTTGCCGCCTCGCCCTCCGCGCGCACCACCGCGCCGCCGCATACCGGACAGACCGAAGGCATGCGAAACTCGCGCCGGTCCGCACCCTGCGCCTCGACACGAACGACCTTCGGGATTACGTCTCCGCTGCGTTCGATTACAACCGTGTCGCCAATGGCGAGGCCGAGGCGCGCGATCTCATCTTCGTTATGGAGCGTCGCGCGCGACACCGTGACGCCGCTCACCACCACCGGTCGCAGATGCGCCACGGGAGTCAGCGCCCCCGTGCGCCCAACATTCGCGCCGATGTCCTCCACCACGGTCATAGCCCGCTTTGGCGCGTATTTGTACGCGATCGCCCAACGCGGAGCCTTCGCGGTGTAACCCAGCGCGAACTGCTGCGCGATCGAATCGACTTTCGCCACCACGCCGTCGATCTCATAAGGCAATTCGTCGCGACGCCCGTCCCACTCGGCGCAGAAGGCGAGCAACTCGTCGAGATCCATGCACAGCCGCCGATTCGGATTCACCTTGAAGCCCATTCGATCGAGTGCGGCGAGCGACTCCCAATGACTTTCGTGGACGGGATTGCCGCCTTCAAGGAGCAGATAGGCGTAGAAATCGAGCCTACGGGAGGCCGTTACGGCGGGTTCAAGGACGCGCAGCGACCCCGCGGCGGCGTTGCGCGGATTCGCAAACCGGGGAAGTTCCTGCCTGTCGCGCTCTTCGTTGAGGCGCTCGAAGGCGCGCCGGTTCAGCAGGGTCTCGCCACGCACTTCGATATCTCCGCTCTCCCCCGCGGCTCGCAAGGGCATGGACCGGATGGTCCTTGCGTTCTCCGTAACGTCTTCGCCCACCAAGCCATCGCCGCGCGTGACGGCCCGCGCGAACCGGCCGCCGTGATAACGAACGGCGAGCGAAAGCCCATCGAGCTTCAATTCCGCCACGTAGCGAAAGGGCGCGCCGCCCAGAAGTTCCCGCACGCGCTGATCGAACGCCGTCAACTCGCCCTCATTCAAAGCGTTGTCGAGGCTGAGCATCCGCGAGGAATGAGGCGCCTTCGTGAAGCCTTCGCGCGGCTTGCCGCCCACTCGCCGGGTTGGCGAATCGGGTGTGGAAAGCTCCGGATGCTCCTCCTCAAGGGTTTGTAGACGCCGCATCAGGATGTCATACTCGGCGTCGTCGATCTCCTGCCGGTCGAGAACGTAGTAGAGATGTTCGTGACGGCGGAGGGTCTCGCGCAGTTGTTGGATTTCGTGCCCGGCGTCCCTCATGCCGGGATGCAGGGGAGGCCCGCCGACTTCCAAGCGTCGAAGCCTCCTGTGAGATTGGCGATGTTCCGCATGCCGCATCTTCGGAGGAGGCTTGCGCCGATGGAACTGCGGTAGCCTCCTTTGCAATGCACAACCACGAGCCGATCCAGATCCAGTTCACCGGCCCTCGCCGTTAGGTCCCCAAGAGGAATCCGGATCGAGTTTTCGACTGCGCCGTCCGAATGCTCCGCGATCTCCCGCACATCCAGAACGGCGACGTGTCCGCTGTCCGTCTCCAGAAGACCGGCGAGTTCCAGGGCGGAGACTTGGGGGATATACTCCAACCCGTAGCCTTCCCGCATCCATCCGGTAATGCCAGCCTCGAGATACCCGTGGACACTCTCAATTCCAACGCGCGCGAGGCGCAGTTGAGATTCGCGGACATGATCCAAGTCCCCTGCCACAATGACGATTCGCGCATCGAGGCCCAGGATTCGGGCGGCCCAGGACGCGTACTGTCCCGACAGCGCGATGTGGATGGACCCTGGAATATGCGCGGCTGCGAATTCCATCGCCGGGCGGGTATCAAGGAGAATCGCGCCCTCGGATTGAAGACGGAGGACTTCCGGAGCGCCGGCAGCCGCGAGCGGCGGAAGCTCGTCCAGCCGGGATGCGCCTTGGCGGTTCAACTCTACGTCCCTCTCGAAATACTCGGGGCGCGCCGGAAGGCTGTCCGTCAGAAGGCTGACGAAGTCGCCGGCGTTGCGGGCCTGAAGCGCGTAATTGAGCCTGCGTTCCTTTCCGATGGTCGAGGACCGCTCCGGTCCCATCTGCCGTCCACATAGGGAGCCTGGGCCGTGCGCCGGGAAAACCTCGGTATCGTCCGGAAGAGCGAGGAGTTTCTCGTGAAGACTCCGGTACAGAAGTTCCGCAAGCTGCCGCGGAGTGTGGCTGGCCGAGAGATCGGGGCGGCCGACGTCGCCCACGAAAAGTGTGTCGCCGGTGAAGACCGCCCGCGGACGCTCCGGACTTCCGAGATCGGTCATCAGAATCGAAACGCTTTCGAGGGTATGGCCGGGAGTCTGCAGGAATTCAAGCAGACAGTTCCCAAACCGCACGGAATCGCCGTCCTTAACGGCGATGTGCGGGAACGCGGCTCCCGACCCTTCACCAAGGTAGATTCGCGCACCTGTACGCTCCGCAAGTTCGCGATGACCGGAGACGAAGTCGGCGTGGAGGTGCGTTTCCATGATGTGCTCGATCTTCAGCCCCTTGCGCGCGGCGGCCTGAAGATAGACATCGACGTCGCGTTGTGGATCGATCACGGCGGCAACCGCCGCGGAGCTGACGAGGTAGGAAGCGTGGGCGAGACAGCTTAAGTAAAAATGTTCAACTTGAATTTCTGAAACCTGGATCGTTTCCATGCCCGATTCCCAATAGACTATATTATTATAGGTGCCGATGCCCGCAATTCGCATTCGATTCGATCGCGGGACGGCGCCGGATGTCCCCCATAACCTATCGGAGAGGAAAAACAATGTCCATACGTATCAATGACGAAGCACCAAATTTCACCGCCGAAACGACGCAAGGAACCATCAACCTGCATGAGTGGATCGGCGACGGCTGGGCGATCCTGTTTTCGCACCCGAAAGACTTTACTCCGGTGTGCACGACCGAGCTCGGGTATATGGCCGGACTGAATCCCGAATTCGCAAAACGAAACTGCAAAATCATTGGGCTGAGCGTGGACCCGGTGAGCAGTCACGGCAAGTGGGCGGGCGATATCGAAGAAACCCAGGGCCACGCGGTGACGTTTCCGATGATCGGCGACCCGGAGCTCAAGATCGCCACGCTCTATGATATGCTCCCCGCCGGGGCTGGAACCACTTCCGAGGGCCGTACCGCCGCCAACAATGCGACTGTACGCACCGTGTTCATGATCGGTCCGGATAAGAAGATCAAGTTGATGCTCAGCTACCCGATGAGCACCGGCCGCAACTTCGACGAAGTGCTGCGCGTCCTCGACTCGATGCAACTCACGGCCAAGCACAAAGTTGCCACGCCCGTAAACTGGAAACCGGGCGACGACGTGATCATCCTCCCGGCGGTGGGGGATGAGGAAGCGAAGCAGAAGTATCCCGAGGGCTGGAAAGCGCCGAAACCCTATATTCGGATTGTTCCCCAGCCGATGTAGAGTTTCGTGAACCGGAAGGGAGTCGCACGTGGCCCTGCCGGGTTACCCAAGGCCGGGTTGCCCAGGAACGCCGTTCTCATTTACAATCCCGCGGCGGGTGGATTGCTCGGCCGCGCGGAGTCGCGCGTTGGCCATGCAGCCGAAATCCTGCGTGCCGCGGGATTCGAGGTCGAGTGCATTGCCACTCCCGGTCCCGGCATGGCGGGGCCGCTCGCGGCGGACTGCATTCGCCGTGGCGCCGGGCTCATTGTCGTGGCCGGCGGCGACGGAACCATCAACGAAGTGGCGGATGGAATGGCGCATTCGAGGGTTCCTCTCGCCGTCCTGCCGGCCGGGACCGCAAACGTATTTGCAAACGAAGTCCGGCTGCAGCGCGGTATGGTTTCAGCGGCAGCCCAGATACCGGCGCTCTCACCCCATCGGATCGCCCTCGGCCACCTGACCGCGGCCGAAGGGCGTATTCGCCATTTCCTGCTAATGGCAGGCGCGGGACTTGACGCACGAGTTCTCGGCCACCTCGACAGCGGGCTCAAGAAGATAATCGGACGCGCCGCCTACTGGATCGCCGGTCTCGGCATGATTGGAAGAGATCTGGACGAATTTGAAGTACACGCCGATAGCGTCACTTATAAGTGCTCTTTCGCGCTCATCAGCCGGGTGGCGAACTATGGCGGGGACTTCACGATCGCCACTCGCGCGCATCTGCTCCAGGAACAGTTTGAAGTCGTGCTGTTTGAGGGCAACAATTCCAACGACTATTTGAAGTACCTCGGTGGGATGCTCGTGAACCGGTTGGCCGGGATGAGCGGCGTCACCATGTTCCGGGCGAGCCGGGTTCATCTCTCGGCGCCGGAAGCCCGCGTGGGGCTGCAGGTCGATGGCGAACCCGCCGGCATTCTGCCTGCCGCCATCGAGATACGGCCTGACGCTTTGACCGTATTGCTGCCCGACGCCTACGCCAATTCTCTGCCGTCCGCGGCAAAATTTTGACATAATTTCCGGCGGAAGGAATCGTAACTCATAGACACCAAGGGCTTCCCCTCCTGGCCACTGTTTTGCGCGAAGAGGCGTGGGTGACTATGCCAACTCTTCGCGCCATTCGTTTGACCGGTATCTGCCTTGCCTTCGCGTATTTCGCACATGCGGGCGGTGCGAGTCCCGCGCCACAGCGTCTCGCCCCTTTACTGTTTCATGAGGAACGCGGGGGGTTCGTCAGTGCGCGGCAGGGCTTCCGCGTCGAGCTGACGGCGGACCAGGCAGTCATCGCGCCCGACGGAAAGGCACCCCTCCGAATCAGTTTTGCCGGGTCCATGAAAGCCGTACTGACCGCGGAGGATCCGCTGCCGGCATTACGCGGCAGCTTCTCAGGCAACCGGCCGGAGTTGTGGCGGGCCGGCATTCGGGAGTTCCGCAAGGTACGCTACAGCGGCGTCTACCCCGGAATCGACGCGGTTTTTTACGGGAATGGGGACGACATCGAGTACGATTTCATCCTCGCGCCGGGCGCGGACGCTTCGCAAATTCGCGTTCAGTTTCCCGGAGCCAGGCAGGTCTCTCTGCGGAAGGAAGGCGGTCTCGAAATTCAGTTCGGGCGTGAACGCGCCCTGCAACACAGACCCGTCGCGTGGCAACTCCGCGGCGGCTTGCGCGCGCCCGTGGACGTGAGCTACCGGCTTGCCGGCGGCTCGACGGCGGGTTTCGAACTGGGCGGTTACGATCCGGCGCTACCGGTGGTCATCGACCCGGTCCTCCAATACGGAACCTATATCGGCGGGGCGAGCCGCGACGAGATCCGCGCGATGACGCGGGACAAAGCGGGGCTCCTCTACCTTGCGGGCGTAACCAGTTCCTGGAACTTCATGGATCCCTACCAGGCGACCACAAACTTTCTGGGCGAAACGAAAGGGGCCGACGTCTACGTGCTCGTGATCGATCCGACGGTGCAAGGGCCGGCCTCGCTCATCTACTCCTTTTCCCTTGGCGGCGACGACGCGGACGAGCCGAACGCGATTGCGGTTGACGACCGGGGACGCATCTATGTTGCCGGCATCACCGCGTCGAAGACCTTTCCTACCACTTTGAATGCGTACCAGCAGACCTTCGGAGGTGCGCAGGACGCTTTCCTGTCCGTCATCGACCCCGTGATCGAGGGCGTGGACGCCCTCACGTATTCCACTTATCTGGGTGGCGCCGACGTGGATGAGGCGCGCGTTCTCACTGTCGACCCGAATGGAAACGTCTTCCTCGCCGGACGCACCATATCCGCCGATTTTCCGATGAAGAATGCGGTTCAGGCGGCTTTCGCGGTGGGTGTTCCGGTTGTCGGCGCGACCGGCAGCAGCAGCGGCAGCGGAACCGGTATCCTTCCGGCGCCCGGCTCCTACGACGTCTTCGTTTGCAAATTGAACCCCGAGTTGGATGGCCCATCAACGCTCCTCTATTCCACTTTCCTGGGCGGGACCAACAACGAGGAACCGGCGGCGCTTCACGTGGACCGCGCGGGCATGATTTACGTAGCGGGAAAGACGAACTCCGTCAATTTTCCGATGATCAACGGTTACCGCTCCGCTCTTGGAGGAGTCTACGACGGCTTCCTGGCCGTTTTGAACCCATTCGCCTCCGGAGGGTCTTCGCTGCTCTATTCCACGGTTACGGGAGGCACGAAGCACGATGAGATAACGCACATGGCGCTCGATCAGGCGGGCCGCGTCTACGCCGCGGGAAGAACCACATCCTCAAACCTCCCCGTCGAGAAAGCGTTCCGCTCCGGGTACGCCGGAGCCGTCGACGTATTTCTGGCGAAGATCAACCCCGCTACTCGAGGCGTCGACTCGCTCGAATATGCCACGTATTATGGCGGCGCCGCTTCCGACGAAATTAAAGCCGTGGCGCTCGACCCCGCGGGGAACGTGTACATTGCCGGAAACACCTCGTCGTTGAACTTGCCTGTCAAGGATGGATTTCAGACGGCGCTCGCGGGGGGGCAGGATGCGTTTCTGGCCGTCTTCAATCCCGGCGCGAGCGGCACTGCCTCGCTGGTCTATTCGTCGTATCTCGGTGGGAAGAACAATGAAGAAGTCACAACCGTGTCCGTCGACCCGGTTGGAAATACTTACATCGCCGGATTCACAGGTTCCTCCGATTTCCCGGTGCAGAAGGCAGTACAGACCGGTTTCGGCGGCGGAAACACCGACGGCTTCCTGACGAATTTCGGTTCCGTGGCCAGCCGTCAGGCGGGATTGCTGTTTTCGACGCTACTCGGCGGCAACTCGAACGACGAGATCACCGCATTGGCGGTCGACGGCACCGGTTCGATTACGGTCGTGGGCAACACGGCGTCAACGAATTTTCCATCAACCGGCGACCCGCTCGCGACCGGATTCGGAGGCGGATCGGCCGACGTTTTTCTAGCCACCATGACCGTCTGCGAATTTGACGCCAGCCTGGCGAGCGACTCCTTTTCCGTTATCGGAGGCCGCGGCCGCCTTTCGGTCTCCACAACAAACGACTGCCAGTGGTCCGTCACGCCGGATGCCGCGTGGCTTTCGTTGCCCGTGACCACCTCCGGCCGAGGGAACGCCGACGTCGTTTTTGCCGTCGCGCCGAATGGTCAGGACCCGGCTCGCGCCGGCCGCCTGGTTGTCGCAGGGAAGAGCTTGACGGTGACGCAGGAGGGCGTCTCGGCGCAGTTCAGCGCCTCGCCGAATCCCATCCGAGTCTGCGACGGTACGGGTCTTGGGACCACCACGCTCACCTGGCAGACGCAAAACGTAAAGGGTGTGGCGCTGCGAGTGGTTTCGGCCACCGGATCTCTCCTCGGAAATTTTGGCCCGGCCGGCTCCTACCAGACGGACAAATGGGTTTCGAGCGGAATGTCCTTCTACCTGCTCAATGTGAGCCCAGGCGCGAACGCTAACTCCGTTCTCGCGGTGTACCAGGTTGACGTCAGCGCGGAAGGCTGCGGAATCGGGCAGGGGCCGCAGGTCTACGAGGGCGGGATCGTGAACGCGGCGAGTCTGCAGGCGGGGCCGATCTCGCCGGGCTCACTTATCACGATCTTCGGCGAGAATCTCGGCCAGACGACGGAAAGCGCGTCCGCTCTTCCCCTGCCGGCGTTTCTTGCGGGAGCGCGTGTGTTCGCAGGCGGGCAGGCTGTACCCCTCATCTACGTGAGCCCCACTCAGATTAACGCACAGTTGCCGCGGAGCCTTCCCATGGGAACGACTACGCTCGAAGTCGTGGATTGGAAGTCCGAACACTCGATCGTCAGATTTTTTCAGACGGCGCCCGCCGCGCTCGGCTTGTTCACGCGAGGCGACGGCAAAGCTGTTGTACAGAATTCGGATGGCACTTCAAATGACACGTCCAATCCCGCGCGCGGCGGCTCGATCCTGACGGCGTATCTGACGGGGCAAGGCGAACTAATGGCTACCGTACCGGACGGTGTGGCCTCACCAGCCCAACCGATGGCGCTGCCCCGGAGAAAGATCACCGCGGCGATCGAGGGAACGGACGCGAGGGTCCTCTGGGCAGGGATGGCGCCCGGAATGGTGGGCGTCTTGCAGGTGAATTTCCAGACGCCCTTGCTGCCTCCGGGAACATATGACCTAAAGTTCCTCGCGGATGACAACGTAAGCAACTCGGCCTTACTTACCATAGACTAAGCCATATTTGGCCGTTGACCGTTGTGAAAATGGCGGGCCTGTGCGCAGTCATGGAGGCGGCGATCATAGCGCGACTCCTTGGATCGCTGAATCTCCTGTTGCAAGCAGCGACGACGGCAAGTGGTCTCTTACTCTCGGGAAACCACACCCCGACACAATGCTCAACTATTTATGGCGCTGGATTGAAAGGTGGACGGATCAATTCAACACCCGAGGGAACCGATTCCCGCCGGCCCCGGGAAAACCGCTGGCGGAATGCCGGACTAACCCTTCAGATCCCGAAACGCTTCCTCAATTTCAATCCGCGCCGCAGGTGCGGGCGATGTAAACGGCAGTCTCGGCGGCCCGCCGTAATAAGCGTTCAGATCCATGGCGTGCTTGACGCCGGCCGCGCCGTAACGCGCCGCTAACCCGCCGGCCGGGAGAATCCGGCTCTGCCAGTCGCGTCCCGCGTCCTCCTCCCGCGTCCGGTGCGCTTCCCACAGCGCGATCGCGGCATAGGGAGCGGCGGCGGCGAGGCTTAGAATCGCCCCTGCCGCGCCCCTTTGCAAATCGTCCCAAAGGCCCGTGGCGCACCATGCCAGTTTCACGTTCGGTAAATTGGAGTGCGAGGGCGCGTCCGCTCCCCGGACGAGCACAGGAATTCCGGCCCGATCCGCTACCGCCCGCAGGTAAAGCGACACCGTTTCCGGCGGATACGCCGGAGCGTCAAGCAGCGCGAAATGATACCCCAGCTCCGCCGCACGATTGATGAGCTCGACCGTCTCATGCACGCCGGGCCGGGCCGTCGCAGCGATCAAAGTCTTCCCCTGAGCCGCGAACTTCGCCACCAACTCGAACACAGCGAGCGTTTCTTCGGCGTCGAGCAGCGGTCCTTCACCCGCCGCGCCGCACACCGCGTAGCCCGCGAGTCCAATGCGGTTCCACTTCTCCACGTTGTGTTCGATCTTCGCGCGGAAGATCCGGCCCGTCTCGTCGAAAGGCGTCGTGATCTCAGCGTATATTCCCTGTAGTTTCATCCAACAGCTAAGCTAGCATGGAATATGTTCGCCCTCGCTCTCGATTGCGCGCCCTGGGAGGCGGACTTTCTCATCGCCGAACTGTGGGAGGCCGGATGCCGCGGCATCACGGAATTGCCGGACGGCCTGCAGGCGTTTTTCGATGAAGAAGACGCCGCGCTACTCGAACGGTTCGCCCTCAACCGGCCATCCTTAAAGCCGGTGGAAGTTCGCGATTGGATACAAATATCCCAGGCTGCCTGGGAACCGTTCACCGTGGGCGAGCGATTCTTCCTCGTGCCGGAATGGAGAACGGACCCCGCGCCTGAAGGACGGGTGCGAATCCCGATCAACCCGGGACTCGCCTGCGGAACCGGATTTCACGAAGCCACGCAGCTTTGTCTCGAAGCGATCGAAGCGTCGAGCCCGTTCGATACCCTGCTCGACGTGGGAACCGGCTCCGGCATTCTGAGCGTGGCCGCGAGCCTGCTTGGCGCTCGACGGGTGATTGCCTGCGACGACGACCCCGTGGCCGCCGGCATCGCCCGCGCCAACTTCGCGGCGGCGAGCGCCGAAGTCCTGTTGTTCATTGGTTCCGCCAGCTCCGTACAGCCTGCCACGGCAAGCGGAATTGTGTGCAACATCAGCGCCGCGGCGGCCTCGCGAATGGCGCCCGCCCTGCTCCGCGCGCTACGTCCGGGCGGCATCGTATTTGTGTCCGGATTCGAAGCTCAAGAACAAACCGGAGTCGAAGCCGCGATCGAGTCCGCAGGCGGGCGGATCGACGCCCGGCGCCGGAAAAACGATTGGGCGCTACTAGGAGCGTGTCGGAAATAGAATGGAAACATTTAGATTTACACGTTTGCATGGTCTTTATCCAGGAGTTGTGAGCAAGAACTTCCGAACGTGCGATTTGGGTCAGCCGTTTCTGCCGCTTCGAATTCAGCGAAGATCGTCCTTACAAGTTCAAATCACCCTGGTTTCACCCCACGGGAACAAGGACGCCTCCTTGAACGATTGAGTACGGATTGATACTCACTTCGAAAATGACCTTTCCGTCCCGATGGACCTAGCAAGCTGGTCCACTGTTGACCTAGCTGCGAGTGAGGGTCGGGGTCGGGGTTCCCGATAAAAGCGCCGTGTCCGAGAGCGTCCCCTATCCGCACACTCGGGTCGGAGGAATGGGAGTATATTGGATACACGATGACGAACTGGCGACTCGCGCTGGGCTTGGCCGTGCTACCCGTGCTCTCCGCCGCCGAAGCGGGCGCTCCGAAAGAGTTCTTCGAGCTGAAAGTCCGTCCCGTTCTGGCCAAGAACTGTAATGCCTGTCACACCAGCGCCAAACTGGGTGGCCTGGAAATCACCTCGCGCGCGGCGCTTCTTAAGGGCGGCAACTCCGGACCCGCCGTCGTTGCGGGCGATCCGGAGCACAGTCTGCTCATTCGCGCAGTTTCTCATACGCACGAAAAACTCAAGATGCCGCCGGCAGGAAAACTCCCGGACGGAGAGATCCGCGATCTGGCGGAATGGGTCAAGCTTGGGGCGGTTTGGCCCGAGGAAGTACCTGGCGCGACCGGAACGAAGACGGCGGGCGAGTATCGCATCACGCCCGAGCAGCGCGCGTTCTGGTCATTTCAGCCGGTGCGGAAACCGGCCGCGCCCGCGGTCAAAGACAAAGCCTGGGTGAAGTCGCCCATCGACAGTTTTATCCTATCCACGCTTGAGGCGAAGGGCCTGAAGCCCGCCGCACCCGCTCCGAAGCGAACTCTCATCCGGCGGGCGTACTTCGATCTTCTCGGACTGCCTCCGAAGCCCGAAGACGTAGACTCCTTCCTCGCCGACACCTCCCAGAACGCGTTCGCGAAGGTAGTCGACCGCCTTCTCGCATCTCCTCATTACGGTGAACGCTGGGGCCGCTACTGGCTGGACGTGGCGCGCTACTCGGACGACAAGCTCAATTCCACCATGGACGAGCCCTACGCCAATGCGTTTCGCTATCGCGACTGGGTCGTCGAAGCTTTCAATGAGGATTTGCCCTACGACCAGTTCGTTAAAGCTCAGATCGCGGGCGACCTTGTCGAAACGACGCCTGAGCGGGACAAAGCGAAACAGGCCGCGGCTCTTGGCTTCTACGCCCTTAGCCCGGAGTTTCAGGACGATCGCGTCGACGCCACCACGCGCGGGTTTTTAGGCCTCACCGCCGCCTGCGCGCAATGCCACAATCACAAGTTCGACCCCATACCCACCAAGGACTACTACAGCCTCCTGGGTGTCTTCACGAATACGAAGGGCCATGAATGGCCGCTCGCCGCCGCCAACATCGTCGAGGACCATAAGGCGCGAAAGAAGAAGGTGGAGGATCAAAAGGAAAAGCTGAAGCAGTTCCTGGAAACGCAGGCAGCGCAGCTCTCGGAGATATTCGCCAACCGCGCCGCCGCCTATCTCCTGGCCGCGGGCAGGACGGACACCCCGACGGGACTCGATCCGGAAACGCTCGACCGGTGGCGAAAGTATCTGGAGAAGAAGGACAAGGAGCACCCGTTTCTCAAGCCGTGGCTTGCCGCCTCAGGCGCCGAGGGCGCGAAGGCTGCCGATGACTTCCAAACGCTGTTGCTGGCCGTGGCGGCCGAGCGGAAAGCCATCGAAGAGAAGAACTTCATTCGGCTCGGCGGATCGAAGGCGCGCAACGATTTGAGCCGCGCCGATCTGTTGTCTCTCGAACGCGACAAATATTTCCTATGGAAGGATTTTTTCTCCCCCACAGGCGTCCTGTATTACGGAGACGCGAAGATCGACCGCTTCCTGAGCGGCGAATGGAGAGCGCACCTCGAAGCCCTTCGCACGGACCTCGCGGCCTTCGAGAAGGCGGTGCCGGAACAGTATCCGTTCCTCCATACCATCGCCGATGTGGAAAACCCAAAGAACCAGAAAATCCGCATTCGCGGAAGTATGGACAACCTCGGCGACGAGGCTCCGCGCGGTTTCCTGAGCGTTCTTTGCGACGGCGAGCCCGAACCGTTCAAGAAAGGCAGCGGCCGTCTGGAATTAGCCGAGGCGATCGCCTCTCCGAAGAATCCCCTGACGCCGCGCGTCATGATCAACCGCATATGGTTGAACCACTTTGGAAGCGGCATTGTTCGCACGCCCAGCAATTTCGGGCAGTTGGGCGAACGCCCGAGCCATCCCGAATTGCTCGACTTTCTGGCGGCGCGCTTCCTTGAAAACAAGTGGTCGATCAAGGCCATGCACCGTGAAATCATGCTATCGGCGACTTACGCGCTGAGTTCTCAAGACTCTCCGAAGAACGCCGCCGCCGACCCCGACAACCGCTACTTTTGGCGCGCCAACGTGCGCCGTCAGGATGCCGAGGCGCTTCGCGATTCCCTGCTCTTCGTCTCGGGCAAACTCGACGCCCGCATCGGCGGCCCGGCCTCGCGCCTCACCGAGACCAACCGGCGCCGGACCGTCTACGCTTTCGTCAGCCGCCGCCGCCCCGACGGCACGCTCGCGCTCTTCGATTTTCCAAACGCCAACGGGTCCAGCGAACAGCGCGACCTGACATCCACTCCGTTGCAGCGGCTCTTTTTCCTGAACAGCGCTTTCGTCATGGACCAAGCCGAGGCGCTCTCCTGCCGGGTGGAGTCCGAACCGGGAGAGACGGCGCGCATCAGGCAGGCTTACCGGCTCGTGTTCGGACGGGAGCCAAGCCGCGAGGAAACTCAGCTCGGTCTCGCCTTCCTGAAAGAGCCAAATGCCTGGCCGAAGTACGCCCAAGTGCTCCTGAGCGCAAACGAGTTTCTTTTCGTAAATTAAAGGGTCTGCTATGACACGTCGCAATCTGTTACGCACCATGGGAAGCGGTTTCGGCATGCTCGGCTTTGCCGGTATGTCCTCCGCGGGAACGGCCGGCTCCTCCGCCGGCCCTCTCGCCGTAAAGCCCACGCACTTTCCCGCGAAGGCAAAAAGGGTCGTCTATCTGTTCCTGAACGGCGGTCCGTCGCAGGTGGATACGTTCGATCCGAAACCGATGCTGACGAAGTATCATGGCCAGCCGGCGCCCGCGGGCAACCTCAAAACAGAGCGAAAGACCGGGAACCTGCTCAAATCTCCATTCGAGTTCAAGCGCGGCGGCAAGAGCGGAATCGAGATCAGCGAAATCTTTCCCAAGCTCGGCGCGCTGATCGACGATGTGTGCGTCATCCGCTCGCTTCACACCAACCGTCCCAACCACGAGCCGTCCTTGTTCCGCCTGAACTGCGGGCATCCGCTGCCCGGGCATCCCTCGATGGGCTCCTGGCTCACCTACGGCCTAGGCAGCGAGAATCAGAATCTTCCCGGCTTCGTCGTGCTCTGCCCCGGCTTACCCGTCATCGGGCCTCAGCTTTGGACGTCGAGCTTTCTCCCCGGCGTGCACCAAGGCACGCACATTATGAATGGCGAGAGCGATCCCGAGAAGCTCATCCAGTACATTCGGAACCGGACTCTCGATTCGGGCGAGCAACGCAAGCAACTCGACCTCCTCGGCAGGTTGAACCGCTTGCAGATGGAGCGGGACGGCGCGAATCCGCAGCTCGAGGCCAGCGTCCACTCGATGGAAATCGCCTACCGGATGCAAACCGAAGCCATGGATGCGTTCGACGTCCGCAAGGAGAGCGAAGTCACGCGGGCCCGCTACGGCGAGGGCGACTTCGCGCGCGGCTGCCTGCTCGCCCGGCGGCTGCTCGAGCGCGGCGTGCGCATGGTCCAGGTGTACTTCGGCAACGGTCAACCCTGGGACAACCACGACGACATTCAGATTCACCGCAAGCTTGCGAACCAGTCGGATGGTCCCATCGCGGCGCTGCTTCAAGATCTGAAGGCAAGCGGACTTCTCGAAGAAACGGTAGTCATCATCGGCGGAGAATTCGGACGCACGCCGGTTGTCGAGGTGAGCGGCCTGGTCAACGTACAGAACGGTCGCGACCATAACAATCACGGGTTCAGCACGCTCGTGGCCGGCGGCGGATTCAAGGGCGGAATCACCTACGGCGCGACCGACGAGTTCGGTTTCAGAGCGGTGGAGAATCCGATTGAGCCGTTCGACCTCCATGCCACAATTCTGCATTTGATGGGCATCGACCACAAGCGGCTGACGTACCGGCATAGCGGCCGCGACTACAGGCTCACCGACGTCGGCGGCACGGTGATCAAGGAGATTCTGGCGTAATGCGAAAGGTCGCCGTTGTCCTTGGAATCGGCGCGCTGGCGATTGCGGGCTACGTCGCGGCGCAGTCGAAGCAATCGAAGAAAGGGCGGACTTCGCCCGTCGGCTACAGCGATACGCCTGTGCTGCCTGGCCAGACGTGGAAGGTGCATGATATCGGCCGTCCGCATCCGCCCGTGGTAACTCCCGCACCCGCCGGAGCGCCGGTCCCGCCGCCTTCGGACGCAGTGGTTTTGTTCGACGGCAAGGATCTTTCGAAGTGGCAGGCTCGCAACAAGGGCCGGGTGGTCGCGCCGGGCTGGAAGGTAGAGCACGGCTACATGGAAGTGGTTGGAGACAGCGGGGAACTGTTCACCGGGGAGAAGTTCGGCGACGGGCAGTATCACGTCGAATGGGCGTCTCCGAATCCTCCCGACGGCACGAGCCAATGGCGCGGCAACAGCGGCGTGCTGCTGATGAACCGCTATGAGATTCAGGTGCTCGATTCCTATAACACGCCGACTTACGCCGATGGACAGGCCGGCGCGATCTACGGACAATGGCCGCCGCTTGTGAACGCTTCGCGAAAGCCGGGCGAGTGGCAGACCTACGACATCGCGTTCGAAGCGCCCCGGTTTGAGGGCGGGAAGCTGACGAAGCCAGGATACGTCACGGTTTTTCACAACGGCGTTCTCGTGCATCATCATCGGGAGATCATCGGCCAGATGGCGCATCGCGTCGTCCGGGCTTACGAGCCTCACGAGACGGAAGAGCCGTTTGCCTTGCAGGATCACGATACTCCCGTGCGCTACCGCAATATCTGGATCAGACGCGGACGGACTTACGACCGGAAGTGACGGCCGTGCGACCCGCCCTCGGAGCCCCGTCACCCAGAACGACCCGGACAATCGTGAAGCGCGGGAACTGTGGGAATCTCCACCTTATTAAGCGGCCCAGCGAATAGTGCGGCCGGTCAAGACCCCTTTGAATCCAAAAGAGCCGGCGATTCGCCGCTTACGGCTCTTGCTCGGCAAATTAAGGAACACAACACTCGCTGCGATACGGGCCGTGACGAGCCTTGGGGTTTTGCGCGCAAGCCCACCCCGGTTTGCCGCACTTTGATCGTACGTTCGGACAGGGAGCGGCGGCGCATGGGTTTGGCATCGGCCAGCGGGGAGGCGAGTTGCCGTACCTCGGGCGGGACATTGGCGGAGCAGAAGTGGCCAAGGTTGAATATCGGGCATTTCCGGAAAGCGCAACTCTGGTGACGTGCACCCCGAGGTTGGAGCCGCCTGGCGCGAGGCGCCTCAACTGCGGCATAATCTACGAATGACTAAGCGATTCGCATTGCTCGCGCTTCCGGCTTTCCTGGCCGGCGCGTGGCTGTTCGCGCAACCCTCGGGAGATCCTCTGATCGAGGGCTTCCGCATGCTGGAAGTCGCATCCGTTGCCGACGCGATCGAGCAACTGTACAAGCAGCGCGCTCACATGTCGCACGAAATGCGGCCGGTAATCACCGCCAAGTTCGCCGGGCCCGCCGTCACCGTCTTGATGAAGAAGGGCGAACATACCGAGGGTGCGCCCGCATCGCAGGGAATGCTGGACGCGATCGACACGGCGCCACCCGGTTCCGTTTATGTCATGGTGATGGAAGATGGCCTCGACGTCGCCGGTATGGGCGCGCTGATGGCCACCGCCATGAAATACAGAGGCTTCGCCGGGGCGATCATGGACGCCGGGGTCCGCGACACGGCTCAAATCAAGCGGCTCCAGTTCCCGGTTTTCGCGCGCAGCATCGTGCCTTCCACCTCGATCAACCACTATCGCTTCGCGGGCGTAAACGTTCCGGTCACATGCGCGGGCGTCCGCGTCAACCCTAACGACATCATCGTCGCCGACGAGGACGGTGTAGCCGTCGTGCCCCGGGCAAAGGCGGCCGAGGTGTTGAAAAAGGCCCAGGAACTCGACGACACCGAGCACCGTATGCTTCCGTTTATCGAGAGATTCAAGTCCATCCGGGACGCGGTCGCCAAATTCGGGCGAATTTAAGTGTATTAAAATCAATAATATTGTGCTACAATTAAAACTTGTGATTAAGATATCTTCATGAAACCTGCCATTCTATTGGCAGTAGCGTGTTCCTTGGCTTCTGGCGCGTCGCCGGCCGGCAGCCATGGAGAGCCCGACGCGGAGTTGCAGCGCTCGATCGAACAAACGGTCCGTGAGATGGGTTTGTCACCCCAGCTTCAGGATCACAGGTTCTCGATGTCGCTGGTTGACGTTACCGATTCCGCGCATCCGCGCTATGCCGGGCTCAACGATCACGACATGATGTACGCCGCGAGCCTCCCGAAGATCGCGATTCTCGTCGCCGGTTTCGAGCGTATCCGCGAAGGCCTGATGGAGTACACGCCCGCCGTCAAGGAGATGTTCACGCGTCTGGCGCGGTTCTCAAGCAATGCCGACGCTTCCCGCGCCATCCAGAAAATCGGCTTCGACTATATCGCCAAGGTTCTCACCAGCGCGACCTATCAGCTCTACGATCCCGCTCAGAATGGCGGCCTCTGGATCGGCAAAGCTTACGGCGGACCAAACGACCAATGGAAGCGCGACCCGCTGCACAACATCTCGCATGGAGCCACCAGCCTCCAGGTGGCGCGGTTCTTCATGCTGCTCGATCAGGGCCGTCTGGTAAGCAAAGCGTTCAGCACGGAAATGAAAGAGATCCTTTCGAAACCGGGCATTCACCACAAGTTCGTGAAGGGGCTCGATTCGCTGCCCGGCGAACGCAACATCTATCGCAAGTCCGGAACCTGGGCCGACGCCCATTGCGACGCGGCTCTGGTGGAGTACAAGGATCGGAAATACATTGCCGTCGCCCTCATGAAAGATCCCAAAGGCGGCGAGATCCTCCCGAACCTCATCGTGAAGCTGGACAAGCTGGTGCGCTCCGTTAAACTGCCTTTGGCCGATTAGCCCGCGCTTTCCGTTGCCCCCCATGTTAGTTCGACCGAAGGGCCGCCATCGGATCGATTCGCGACGCGCGGCGCGCCGGGAAGTAACCCGCCAGGACGGCAACCGCCGTCAGAACGACCAGCATCCCGAGGAATGTAACCGGATCGGTGGACGTCACTCCGAACAACAAACCGCTCAGCGCCCCCGTCAGAATCCAGGAGGCCGCCACGCCAATCAGCATTCCCATCGCCGCCAACCCGAGAGTCTGGAGAATGATGCGGCTCTGCACGTTTCCCGCCGAAGCTCCGAGCGCCATGCGGATCCCGATTTCCTGTGTCCTCCGGTTGACCGAATAGGAGATGATGCCGTAGATTCCAAGGGAAGCCAGAATCAGAGCGAAAGCGGCAAAACCGGAAAGCAGAAGCACGACAAAGCGGCGAGGCGAGACGGCTTTGTCCACCAGTTGCTGCAAGGTTCGAAACTCGTTTCCCGCGAGGTTCGGATCAAGCGGCTGGAGTGCGGACCGCACCGCCGAAGCAAGCCCGCCCGGAGGCAGCGTGGTGCGAAGCACCAGGTCGACCGAAGAATAGTCGTCGGTTTGGCGGATCGGCAGGTACATTTCACAACCGGATCCCCGCTCCAAAGCGAGATGCCGCACGTCCTCCACCACGCCGGCCACTTCCCGGTCGCGATCGACGTACGTAACCGTTTGACCGATGGGATCCCGTCCGGGCCAAAGAGCCCGGGCGAGGGTCTCGTTAATCAGTATTACCGGCTTGCTCGATGCGTTGTCGCGTTCCGTCAGATCGCGTCCGGCGCGCAAAGGAATTCCCATGGCCTTCAGATAGCCATCGCTCACGATGCGGACAAACACATCGGGCGGCGGATGTTCTCTCGAATACGACTGGTCCTTGGCGCCGGCACTCCAACTCCGGTTGTGGCCCAAAGGCAACACGTCGGTTAACCCCGCGGCCTCAATGCCCGGTATGGAACTCACCGAACGGAGCGCCTCGTCGAAATAAGCGTTCCGCTTCTCTCGCGTGGAGTATTGTGAGCCGGGATCGATCCGCAGCGCCGCCGCCCTCTCAGGGCGGAATCCCAGATTGACGTCGAGAACCCGCAGGAAACTTCGAATGAGTAACCCCGCTCCCAGGAGCAGAACGCAAGCGAAAGCGATCTCCGAGACCACCAGCGTCGAGCGAATCCAGCTATGGCGCCTCCCTTCGATCGAGCCGCGATTGGCGTCCTTTAACGAATCATGCACCGCGCTCGCCGGAACCTGAAGCGCGGGAGCCAGTCCGAAAATCACCCCGGTCAGGACCGCCATCAGCAGCGTGAAGCCCAGCGCGCTCATATCGAAGTGTACGCTCTCCCGCAGCGGAATCGCTATGGCGTCCAAATGGGCCAGCACGCGCGTTCCGGTCACGCCGAGAATCACACCGAGCGCCGCGCCGCAGCACGATAGCACGACGCTTTCGGTTAGCATCTGCCGAATCAGACGGCCGCGGCCGGCTCCCAGAGCGACCCGGATGGCCATTTCCTTTTGCCTCGCCGCCGCGCGGGCCAACTGAAGATTGGAAAGATTCGCGCACACGATCAGCATCACTACGCCGACGGCGAAGGCAAGCACCAACAGAGCCGGGCGGAGACGCCCGCTCACATGTTCATCGAGCAGGCCCACCTTGAAATGCAACTCGTCGCGATTATGCCGCACGCGGATCGGTTCGCTCAAAACGCTGAGCTCCGCCTGGGCTTGTTTAACCGTAGCGCCGGGTCTCAACCGCCCGATCACCGACAAGGTATTCCCCCGCCGGTTCACTTCCTGCGTAAGAGGAAGCGGAAGGAATAAATCGATCCGGCTGCCGGGGGCGAACACCGAACCGAAGTCGAAGGCAGACGGCATGACGCCGATCACCGTGTATGACCGGTCGTTCATCGTGAGCTTCCGGCCGGCGATCGCCGGATCGGATTGAAAGCGCCTCTTCCACAGACCGGCGCTCAACAGGGCGACGGGACTGTTCAGCTTGCATTCTTCCGCGGTGAATATCCTGCCCAGTTGCGGATGAACGCCGAGGAGCGGAAACAAACCTTGAGAGACCGGTACACCGGTCAGGCGTTCCGGCTCGCCCTCGCCCGTCAGCTTCTTGTCGCCGACTCCATAGAAGGCGTAGTAGGCCGCGACATCGGATAAGGATTGCGCTTGATCCCGTAAGTCGAGGAAGGGGCCCACCGGCACGGTCTGACCGGATAAGTCGCCCTCTTTCCCGCTGTTCGCGATCCAGACCAGGCGGACGGGATCCTTGAACGGGAGAGGGCGAATGAGAAGAGCGTTCACCACGCTGAAGATGGTTGAGCTGGCGCCGATCCCAAGTCCTACGATGAGAATCGCGAAGGTTGTGAAACCGGCGTCGCGGCGAAGGGTTCGGAATGTGTAGCGCAGGTCTTGCCGCAAGGTATCGATGAACGGGATGCCTCGGGCTTCGCGATGAGCCTCACGGATCTGCGTGAGTCCGCCCAGTTCGAGGCGCGCCGCCCGTTCGGCCTCTTCCCGCGCCATGCCGCGGCGGATATGATCCTCGGCCAGCATCGTGACGTGCGATTCGAGCTCGGCGTCGAAGTCGCGGTCGAGGCCGGAGGTTTGGAACAACGCGCGCATTCGCGCAACCATCTGCTTAAGCCTGGTCATTTTGGTTTTAGCCCCGCGCCCTGAGTTGCAGCAATTTTCCGATCACGCCGGAGACTCGCTCCCAGTTCCCTGTCTCGGCGATCAGTTGTTTGCGGCCGAATCTCGAAATGGAGTAGAACTTGGCCTTGCGATTGTTCTCCGACGTGCCCCATTCCGCCTTGATCAGGCCCTTCTGCACCAGACGGACAAGGCAGAGATAAATCGTCCCCTGGTTGACCAGCAACGCTTCCTCGCTGAGTTGTTCGATCCGGCGCGCGATGCCATACCCGTGGAGCGGTCCCATCGCGTCGAGGGTTTTCAAAACCATCAGATCGAGCGTGCCTTGAAGAATATCGGATTTGCTTTCCGCCATCTCATCTCCTGTGGGTTGTATAGACGAGACTCCCACGTTTCATGTGGGATGTCAAGAGGAGAGGGAGCGAAAGGGAAGCGCAGCCGTGCCTATCCCGCGAACCTCAATCGTTCGCGGCGGCGGGACGGCTCTGGATCAGCTTTTCGATCTCCCCCGCGATCGTCTGATGCTCCACCGCCGAGTTGATCCTCAAGACGTTCGACATCATCGCGATCAGGTACGTCTTCGTCCCGGATTCGACCACCGCGACCGAGTGCATCAGATTCACCTTGTTTCCCTTGTACTGAAGGCATTTGTAGCCGGGCTCGGCCTCGCATTCGAACAACGAGCCCGACTTGAAAAACACGGCTGCGTTGTTCAGCGCCGGGGAAGAAGCGTAACGGTAACGCGGTCTCACGAAGTAGAGCAGCCGCTTCAATTCGAGGCTCGACCAAGGGTCCACCAGCTTGCCCTGCTCCATTTTGATGAGCCAGCGAAGCAGCTCGTTCGGACAAGCATAGCTGCCCGTTCCGGGTACCACGGCCGACGCGTTCCTGGTGAAAAACGTCCCAAGGCGCAGTCGCCCCGTATCGATTCCGGCCGCCTTGAGCGGAGTTTCGAGCGCCTCGAGCGACAATCGGCCCAGCTCCGGTTTCGGCGTGCTTTTAAAAAAGGCGCTCTCGTCTTCCTTCGACGCCGGATAGCTCGCGCCGAACCGGCGAATCAGCATGGTCTGCTTCCAGACAGTGGAGCCCGCCGCATTCGAGCTTTGGGAGAGCATGTGATCCGCCCACTCCCACAAGTTGAATTTGTCCCCGGCCTCTACGCGGCGATTCGTGACGGCCGCGTCGCCTTCGTCGAAGAACGGGACGGTCTTGCCGTCGCGATACACGAAGCTGTCGGCCGTGACGACGGTGTCCCGAAGCAGTCTCTCACGGGCCGCGGGATCCGGATAAGTTTGCGCGACCGCGCCGAATAACCCTGTCGCGACCATCAGCTTCCCGACGCTTCCCGGAATCTTCTTCTCGTCGGCGCGCAGCGACGCGTAGGCCGGATGCGCGGGGTCGGTGACGTCGAGCAGAGCGACGCTGTAGGAAACATCGCGCGGACCGAATATCCTCTCGATGCCGGCTTGCAGATACGAATCGCGGGGCGTTCTCGAATCCAGGTCGTAGCTGTCGTTCGCGCCTTGAAGGCGCAGCCGGATCTCATCGGAAGTCCGCATGGCTCCGGGTGGAAGCTTCTTACCGCGGTAGCCGATCAACCGCCGGATGCCTGTGCGCGCCGCTCCGTCCAGGGGATATCCGTGCGCTGAAACCGCTATTGCAAGAAGAAGAAAAAAGAGCTTCATGGACGATCGTCGAGCCGCACCGTGTTCGAGCCGCCGGTGCGCTCTTCCAGTTTGCTGAGCGAGTCGAGTGTTTTCCATTCCTGGTACCGAACCAGGGGACGGATCTGGAATAGCCGCAACTGGCCTTTCTCGAAACCGAATTCGATGTCCCAAGGCAGCGTATCGCCCGATTCGGCCTTGGCCGGCGGGTACTTTGCTTTCACCTCCGCCACCATCCGCCGAAGCTGTCCGATTTCATCGCCGCTGAGCAGTACCTCGTCGCCGCTCGCCGGACGGTTCTCAAAACCGCCCGTGGGGAGGGCGAACTTCCGGTATGTGCCCCGGAACTGCTGGAGCAATCGGACTCCCCCATCCGGTTTCAACAGCAGCGATTCCGCGACGCCGCCGTCGACAACCGCGCTCACGCCCTCGCTCACGTTGACCGTGACCTCTTCGGCGTTCCCGGTTTCGAGATTGATGGTTCCGATGACGCCGGACTTGTCGGAGGGCACCGTGCGCAGCAGGATCACGGACGGATAAACACGGTCGTGCCCGCGGAGGATGCGGCTGCGCCAGTCGTAGGCGCGCTCGGTGAAGGGCGATGCCCAAACGTTCTTGATCGCCTGCGCGATGTTCGCGTATCCCACTTGATTCGGAACCGTGAGGTTGAGCCCGGCGCCCGTGAACTCCGGCAGATCTTCGGCGTTCGTGTCGCTCCGCACAAATACGCCATAGCTCCCGTCGGCGCCGAATTCGGCTGCCATGCGCTGCCGCAGAAGCGTTTCGAATTCCGGCCGCAGCGCCATCGTCTGAATTGCCTGACGGAATTGCGCCAGTTTCGGATAAATAAACCTGCTCACCTCCGCGGGCTCGGCGCCTTTCTCCCGCAAACGGTCGGCCTCCGCGAAAACTTCTGAAATGCGCTTGTCGAGGGGCGTTCCGTTCTCCAACACGCCGTGGATATGCTCGTAGTAGACGCCGAACGGGATCACAATGCCGGGCGCCACCTTGTCCGGAAAGTAGCTCGCCAATTGGCCGAGATTTGCGGCTTTCGGCCCGGCGCTGACGCCGGAGTCGCGGGTGCCCAGGTCCGTCAATTTCCGCAGGCGCTTTTCTCCCAGGTTCAATCGGCTCGTGTCCAGGTCGATTCGCGGCTTATTCGTGAGCGGCTGCTCGGCCCACAGCTTTCGTTCAGATTCGTTGAGGCTGGCCTTTTCGCGGATGATCACGACGCCGCGCGGCGTCACCGCGTAGAAAAGCTCCTGTCCCTTCCGCTTCGCGAGCTCGGGCAGGAGCGACGAGGGCACTGTCGCATTCGGGATACCCAGATTCGCGGCGAGCAACTGCGCGTGAGAGAGCGCGTTGCCGGAGTCGAGCGTCAGAATACCGGCCATCGGCTTGAGGTCGGACACGGTCTCCGGAATCACGTAGATTCCCCGCGGGTCGATGGCCTCGTCTTCGCTTTCAACCACGCCAAAGCGCCCCACCGCAACGCCCGGATTCAGCGCGATCACGCCTCCGCTTGAAGCTCCGTCGAGGATCACATGGCGGATTCCAGCCGCCCGGTTCGCATCCGCCGTCAGCGCCTCCACACGAACCGAAAGCGGGAGCGCAATGGAGCCGCGAAGAAGGTGATCGAGCAGCCCCTTCGCCGCCGGCTCGACGCCCTGAAAGTGGCTGACCACCGGACCGAAATCGCGGGCCGCCGTGGCGCGGCACCACTCCGTCGAGCGAGCCAGATACCGCGCGCTAGCCTGCCACGCGGGGGACGCCACCTCCGGCGATTTCGTGACGATCGCGATTTCATCCGACAGCGCCTCAAACTGGCGCAGCGAGAGCAGCCCCGCTCCAACGGCGAGCCGGAACTCGTCGTGGAGGATCGAGAGCAGCCGGCGGCGAGTCGGGTTCGAAATCGTGCGGGCCGCCGCAAACGCCCGCTCCTGCACAAGGGCGTTCAGGTCGAGCAATTCCAGATTTCGACGACCGGCATTGCTTACGGTGACGCCGCTTAAGGGAACGCCGGTTAGGGCAAAGCCGCTTAAAGCGGCGGCGCCTAACGTAACCTGCTTGTGAATCTCGAAGCTCAGGGCTGCGGCTTCCGCGAACACGCCCTCGTCGTTGACGCTCTTGACGGCGGCGGAAAGCGCCGTCACGTTGAACTTCTTCTCCATCGCCGCGAGCGCCACCGCGAGCTGGCGGCTGTCCCGTTGCTGCTTGAGTAGTGCGATGAGCTCGGTAAGCTGCGCCCGCTCCGGTTCACCAGGACTGCGCTCGGCAAGAAACCTCTCGACCGAGGCCAGATCCTCCGGACCGGGCGTCGAGTGAATCTTCGACCGGATGGACTGAAACCGGCGGTCCCGATCCGCAATCACGGCGGCAAGCGTCCGTGCTTTCTTCACCGTGCTGTCGCCCGTTCCGTGCGGGATCGCGCCCGCCAGTTGATTGGCCAGAAAGTAGTTCCGCGCCGTCCACTTCGGATCGGACAGAAGCTGCGTCAGAAAGAGCCTGCCGGCTTTTTCTTCGTCCTCCGCCTGACGTGCCCCACGGTATGAATTCGCCAGCCGGTAAACCCAGCCATTGTCGATCGAGATCAGGTACTTCTCAAGAACGATTTCTCGCAGGCGATGATGGTCGCGCTTCGCGTCGAAGAGATCCTCGAACTTTTGTCCGGCCAGGATAGTCCCCACATCCAGGTTCCACTGGGCCAGTTGGTTTGCCGCCGGACTGGCCTCGGCGTGCTGCACGCCGCTACCGGGAGGCGCGCACGGCGTCCCGGCGGGCGGGTGAACCGAGCCATCCTTGCAGTACCAGCGGATTTGAAACCACGGGCCTTTGGGATTCGTCTTGAAATCCGAGAGCGTTTTTCGGGCCTGTTTTGCCTGTGTTTCGGTCAGCGGCGGAAGCAGCCCATCGGAAAAGGCGGAAACTGCCGATAGTAGTAGTGGGAAGATAAAACGTATGGTGCGCAAGCTAACTCAATTTTGCCTGAAAACCGGATTATTCACAATGGGTTTGATCACAATGGGCGCGGCCTGTCTGGCGCAATCGGAGTACTATCCGCTGCAGCGCGGCGACCAGTGGGTGTATCGAGCCCGCGGACCCGCCGGCGGCGTGATCCAGTTGGAGGTAACATCGGCCGCGGAATTGATCGGCGGTAACTACTACGCTAAGGTGGAAGGTCTGTTTGACGGCACCGTCTGGCTGCGCGTCAGAAATGACGGGATGCTCGTAGCCTACGATGCCGCCTCGAAACTGGACGTCGTTTGGGCCGCTTTCGGCATACAGGAGAAGGGCGTCTACCAGCCTGCGTTCGACACCTGCACGGGTATCGCGACGGTTGCCTCTCGAAGCGCCGCGTATCACGGCCCTCTCGGCGACGCGGACAGCGGACTGCGAATCACTTTCGCGCCAGGCCGTTGCGCGGACGCCGGCCGCCAGGAAGAATTCTACCTCCCGTACATCGGACCGATCAGTTGGACGGAGAACACCATCGCCGGACCGCGCACATACGATCTGGTCTACGCCCGTCTGGGCGGGGTCACCGTCCTCACCACCCCCGAAGTGGCTTTCGGAGTGTCCATCGGCCCGGCGGCGACCGGAATGATGGCCCGCATCGCCCTGCGCCAGACACTGACCGAGCCGTTGCGTCTTACGTTCCGTTCGAGTCAGACTTTCGAGCTCCTGATTCGCGATTCCGCGGGCACCGAAGTCTACCGGTGGTCGAGAGGCCGGATTTTCGCCCCGGCGACAAGGGACGTCACATTCGCTCCCGGCGAGAAAAACTGGGTCGCTCTGGTTCCGCAACTGCCTGCCGGCAAGTATACGGCCGAAGCTTCTCTTGTAACCGTCGAGCCACGATCCTTCGTGGCGACGGCAGGCTTCGAGGTTCGATAGCGCGGGCGAAGCGCCGCAATTCAACGGGCCGCCAGACGAACGGTATCTTATCGTTCGCCGAACTGCGAAAGCTGCGGCCTTGGGAATGGGAATCGCCCTTCCACCTCACGCCTCAACGTTCAGCTGAATTCCGAGGTTGACGCCAAGGCCGGGGTAGACTGGGCGGGTGGAAGCTGAAGGCGCAAACACCCGCTGCCCGATCGGATCCAACAGCGGGCGCCCGATCCGATCGGATTTGCGGTAATCCTCAAAACAAGCGGCGAACCGCCGCACGATCGAGGTTCGTTCTTCCAGCTTCTTGAATACCGGCGCTCGCCCATCGGAGGTGATGTCGCCCCCATCGAAAAGCAGAACCAGCTCCCGTCTCTCCCGATTTCGGTGGGGCATCGAGCGGATGAGCGAGGGGGTTGAATCGTGTCGAAGTGTGTGGCGGAGCGATCACCGGTCTCATGCCGATCGCGACGCGGAAGCCTGCAAGCCGCCCCTCTCTAGTCCGCCACTAACGGCAGCGATTCCGCAACCATTTTTTTTAACCATCCGAAACATCTGATTCCAATGCTGTTTTGGCAGTAGCGGCTCAAAGAGCATATTCGCATTGTGTTTTTCCTCTTGCTTTCCTCGCCGGTCTTGTATAAGATGTGGTACAAGACAT
>CAMDED010000105.1 GCA_945893365.1 Candidatus Sulfopaludibacter sp. SbA3
GGCGATGGTCGCGGCAAAGCCTTCCCATTCGTTGGCGATCGAGCCTGCGAGCGTTCCGTGGAACCCGTCCTCGAACCGCGCGTTACGCACGTCCACCACGCGCACCGTCTTGCCGGCGAAACCGACGCCACCGTCGTCATCGGTCACCGTGCACACCGTGCAATAGCAGCCCAGGTGGTGGTAGATGTGCGATACCACTACCGAGCCCGTGCCTATGGGAGGAAGGTTCTTCTCCGTCACCGTCGCGGTCGCCGGCGGACCGCCATCGCCGAAATCCCACGTGGCTACATGGGAGTCGAGCCAGCCCGGATCGGTGAATGTTCCCTCGAGCGTGATGACCTTCCCCGGATAGGCAAACATCGGCGGCCCGGCATCCACTGTGGGCGGCACGTTCAACACCGTAACCTGAGCCTTATCCTGGCCGACTCCCCCGTGGTTGTCGCGCACCGACAGAACCACCGTGTACTTCCCGTTGTCCCCCCACGCGTGATTCGCGATAACCGTGCCCACGCCCGCGGGAGGCTTGTGCTGCTCCACCACCGCGCCCGGCGTCGCCGGATCGTTATCGCCCCAGAACCATTCGGCGGTATGCGTGTCGAGCCAACCCGGGTCCGTAAACGAACCTGTCAGCGTGACCGTGTCGCCTTCTTTCACGGTCAGATCGGGTCCCGCATTCACCTTCGGCGCAACGTTCTCCACGTACACCGCGGCGAAGTCCCGCGTGCGCGCTCCGCCCGGCTGATTGACCACCGTGGTCAGCTTGGCGATGTAGAATCCCGGCACGGGATAGGTGTGCGTGGCGCTCGGACCCGCGGCTGCCGTCCCGTCGCCCAGGTCCCAGTCGTGGGCGGCCGCGGCGTGCGTGTTTCCGGCCTTGAATGTCACCGGGACGCCCTGGGCGACTTTGTATTGTCCGCCCGCATCCGCCGGAACAATCGCCGTGTTTTCGAAAATGCTGGTGATTTTAATCATGGCGCCATCGAGCCTGAAAACGTCAGCCCGTCCGGGCCGATCTCAATTGGATTGTCGAAGAACGCTTCCACGTCTCCGATTTTCGGGAGTTTCTCGGGCCAGGCCGCGATGCTCGTGAAGGCCGGGTCCTTCGTGATATTCGCGCCAATATTTTCGGCCACCGACTCGCAGATTTTGAGGATGATGATCGCGATCACGACGCCCACGGCGCCGAAGGTCACGAATCCCAGAATCAGGCTCACCACCCAGGCGACGATCGATAGGTCCGTGTCTACGTCGGGCGTGTCCGGGTCGGGCACGATTTCGTGTTTGGAACCCCAACTAAGGCGCACGTCCACGCCGAACGTCGCGTCCACGTCAAAGCACGCGATGGCGTCGATCACCGTCATCGAGCCGTCGAAGTGAAGAGCGCCTGGCTTGAGCGACAGCGTAAGGGTCTTCAGGTCGAACTCGTCACCGTCCTCCTCATAACGGCGAAACAGGTTCTGCGTCCGCTTGATGGTTTCAAAAATATTCGTCACTCCGTCCGCCGAGATCGCAAACGCGAGATCCCGCCCGAGCGGTAGCACATCCGTGACTGCCGCCAGGTTCCCGCTCGTTCCCTTGTTGATGGCCAGCACCATCCCGTCGGCCAGGACCTTGACGGCTGCATCGACGATGGTGAGCACCACGCCCACGTCAGCTTTGGGCGGCCAGATGGGGATGAAGCCCACGACAGCCATCTCGTCGCTGATCAGTTTGGCAAGCGAGTTCTGGATCGAGGCGACTGTCGGTATGCTGATCGCGAGGTCCCCCGCCTGTATCAGTAACTCGCGCCCGCGGTCCCGGATATGCTCCGCCACGATGGAATCCCACTCCGGCCCCAGGCGCGTTTGATTGCCCTTGTACCGCTCCGGGTCGCCCAGCGGCGTGATGCCCTCGACCGTCAGAATCGTGCTCGCCGCGCCGAGCTTGACCAGGAACCCTCCCGGCGTTCCCGGGTCGTCGGCGAGCACGGCATTTGCCACCAGCCGGGCTTCCACCAGCACGCCTTGCAAGACCGGAGGAGGCGGGTCCGCTGGGGGCTGCGGAGTACCCTCTGGTATCCGCAACGTGAATTGCACCGGAATCTTCAGTACCAGGCGCGGCGGCGTTCCGGGCAATCGCACGGCGTCGACCTGGTGGGCCGCATCGGTCGCGACCCTGATCCCCTCGCTAACCCTGTAAGCCTTTATCGAGCGGTATACCACATCCACGTTGTGTTTCTCCGGCAATACCGGGCTGGCTGCCGCCAGCGTGCGAAACTGCTCAACCATGAGCTTATCTAGCCGCGCCGCCGGGTCTGGCCCGGTCAAAGTCACAACGGTAAGAGGCGGCGGTTGGAGCTGAACGCCGATATCGTTCGGGCCGTGGCCGGGGCCGGTCAGCGGCCCGACGGGCGCCGATATCACAACGTCCGCCGTGATGTCCTGCAATTTGATAGAGGGCACGGCCGGATTCTGCGCATTCTGCAGCTCAGCGTGTCCTTTCAACCCCACTTTTATCTTCACTCCCTTGTTCGCTTCGAGAGTGAGATCGACCTGGTCTTGTGGAATCTTGATTTCGCCGTCGTTCAAAACAAAGGCGCCGAAAGCCGTTCCCGCGGGAATGTCGAGCGCTTCCGGAATCCTTCCCGGCTCGAAGGGGTCTCCGAGCGTCTTCCTCCCCGATGACTTCCACGAGCTCCGCAGAAGCTTGCGCAGGAAGTTAACTGAAACTTCGGTAATGACTTCAAACCCGTGAGTGTCAGGCACGTACTTTCTCCCGGTTCCGCCCCGCGCCTCCGGGCTCTTGAAAGCGGACGTGAAGCTTTGTCAGGGAGAGGCGATGCTTCCCCGCCTTGATTTCGTTGTACAACTCCCGCGGCGCAAGCTTGGGCGCGCGCGCATTCAAGCGCCGGAACTCGAGCAGCGAATCCACCAACGGGTGTTCTCCCCGCAGCGCTTCGAGCGGGTCCCTTGTGCGTTCACGGCGGAACGAGAAATCCGGGGCCCGAAGCGCCTGCATCCCGTCGTACGCCGCCCTGGGAAGCGTCAGACGTTCGAAGAGAATTCGTACGGTCTCGCGTTCCGATTCGAGATCGAAGGCGCCGCCCGCTTGTGCGAAAATCTCCTCTCGCAACTGGCGAATCCGCACCGCATCCTTCGCGCGGAAGCGGATACGGTCGACCAACTCCTGTTCAAAGGAAGGTGCGATTTCGTACCCCAGTTCTTCCAAGGCGAACAGCGGATTCGCCAGCGCCGCCAGCAACAGAGGTTGATCGGCGTTTAACCGCTCCAGAATCGCCGGGACCAACGCCTGTGCCGCTTTCCAGGAACTAATTGCTCGCTTCGGCATCACGCCTCCGAAACCAATCCGTGGGACGGGCCTTCCGGCCAGCCTTTGGGCTCAGGGGCCAATGCTATATGATACGGTGGTTCGTGTCAAACTCGGTCGGGCCGCCCTATAGTCGGCATGCGGGCGCGCGCGGAACCAACTTTCCCAGCTAGCGTCGGCCAACCCGACAGGCTCTGGGCGGCCGCATCGCAAGGCCTGCCGCGGGTTAAAATAAGGTGATCGACATGACTCGATACCGAAATGCCCTGCCCCAGTTGGGGGACGACCTGTTCCTTACCGACGGTGGCGTCGAAACCACTCTCATATTCCACGAGGGAATCGATCTGCCCGATTTCGCCGCTTTCTACCTACTCAGGAACGAATCGGGAACCGCCGCCCTGCGCAAGTATTTCCGCACCTACGCCTCGATCGCCGCCCGGTTCAACGCCGGACTCATTCTCGAAAGCGTGACTTGGCGCGCCAGCGCCGACTGGGGCTCGAAGCTCGGCTACTCCGCGACGACCCTCGCTGACGCAAACCGAGCGGCGATTCGTTTGCTCGAAGAGATCCGCGGCGAGATGGCGCATAGTCAGCCGGTCGTCATTAGCGGCTGCGTGGGCCCTCGCGGCGACGGCTATGTTCCCGGCCGCGCCATGACCGCGCAAGAGGCGTCGGAATATCACCGGGAGCAGATGGACACATTCGCGGAAACCGCCGCCGACATGGTTGGCGCGTTCACCATAAACTACGCGGCGGAGGCCGTTGGCATCGCCCGCGCGGCTGAGAGCGCCGGAATGCCTGTCGCCATCTCCTTCACCGTCGAGACCGACGGGAACCTGCCTACCGGCCAACCGCTCGGAGCGGCGATCCGGGAAGTGGATGAAGCCACGGCGAACTACCCGAGCTACTACATGCTGAATTGCGCACACCCCGAGCATTTCGATCGGGCGCTGGCCGGCGGCGAGCCGTGGACCGCTCGCATTCGCGGGCTTCGCGCCAACGCTTCGAGGAGGAGCCATGCGGAGCTGAACGAATCCGCGGACCTCGATATGGGCGATCCCTCCGAACTCGGATCGCTCTATGCGCAACTCCGGCGGAATCGATTGCCGCGCTTGAACGTGATCGGCGGCTGCTGCGGAACGGACCATCGCCACGTCGAACGGATGGTGGAAGCCTGCGTCCCTCTCGTCCGGTCCGCGCGCTCGGCTTCGACCGGCTGAGCGAAGCGTCCGGGTCCGCCGCGAGGCGTTATAATCGGCGTGCGGAGGTGCACGCGGGCATGCCAACACAAGAAGGAAGGCGGCTTTGACCACTACATTCCGGTTCACGGTCAACGGAAAAGCGCGCACCGTCAAGACGGAGGCGGATCGTCCCTTGCTTGAGGTGCTACGCGAAGATCTTGGCCTGACGGGCGCGAAATACGGCTGCGGCGAGGGCCAGTGCCGCTCCTGCACTGTGTTGCTCGACGGAAAACCTGTTACCTCCTGCGTAGCGCCAATCAGCGCCGCGGCTGGAAAGAAGGTCGTCACAATTGAGGGACTCGCGAAGGACGGCGCACTTCACCCGGTCCAGGAGGCGTTCGCCGCGGAAGGCGCAATCCAATGCGGCTATTGCGTCCCGGGAATGATTCTCACCACAGCTGCGCTCCTCGAACGAACGCCGCGTCCCACGGACGGGCAAATCGTGGATGCGCTGAACGGAAATCTGTGCCGCTGCTGCGGCTACCCGCGCATCCTGGCGGCGGTGCGCCGCGCCGCGGAGATGAGAGGAGGCGCCAATGCCGGACAAGATTGATCTTCTCGAAACGGTTGAGCTGCTCGAAACGATAGCGCCCGAACGCTACGAGCTGCGCGAGCCGCCGGCATACGAATTCACACTGAGCCGGCGCGAGTTCGTCGAGGTTGCGGGAGCGGGCCTTCTGATCACCGTTACCGGATCTGTCGCCCGCGCGCAGCGGGGCGGCCCGAGCCGCGGCGGCGGAACTCTTGAGTCGCGATTGCACATCGCCGAAGACGGCGCGGTCACCATCCTGACGGGCAAGGTCGAGGTAGGCCAGGGATCGCGAACGGAACTCGCCATGGCGGCGGCCGAAGAGATGCGAATCCCGCTTGATCGCGTGCGAGTGGTAATGGCGGACACGGATCTTGTTCCGAACGACGGACTCACCGCCGGGAGCCGTACGACGCCATCAACCGTACCGGCCGTGCGGGCTGCCGCTGCCGCTGCGCGGGAGCTACTCAATGCCCTTCGGCAGGGCGCGAAAGGTAACGCCGCGACCTACGCCGATCTCGCGCGGTCGAGCGAGCTTGCGGCCGCCTACAAACAAACGCCCGGAGGCGCGGCCGCAACACCGGTCAACGACTGGCGCGTGCTGGGGAAGCCGCGCTATCGCCTTGACGGACGCGAGATTGTCACGGGCGCGCACCATTTTCCGTCGGACGTGCGGCGTCCCGGCATGCTGTACGGCAGCGTGCTCCGCGCGCCATCCTACGGCGCGACGCTCGCCGGGGTAGATCCCGGCGCGGCCGCAAAACTTCCGGGCGTTACGGCGGTCCGCGAAGGCAATTTTGTGGGGTGCGCCGCGCCAACCTCATACGGGGCGCGCAAAGGTCTCGAAGCCATCGCGGCGACGGCGCGGTGGGAGACGCGTCCGCACCCGTCAAGCGCGACGCTCTTTGCGCATCTGAAAGAAACGGCTTCGAAGCCCGGAGGGACGCGCGCGCCGCGAGTCCAGAGCAAGGGCTCGCTCGAAGAGGGGCTCGGTCAATCGCAATACCGCTTGCGCGCCGAGTACCACGTGCCGTTTATTCAACACGCTCCCATGGAGCCGCGCGCCGCCGTCGCCGAATGGACCGATGGCCGCCTCACCGTTTGGACAGGCACTCAAAACCCATTCGGAGTGCGCGATCAACTGGTCCAGGCGTTTCACTTGACGCCGGAAAAGGTGCGCGTGATCGTGCCCGATACAGGCGGCGGCTTCGGCGGGAAACACACGGGCGAAGCGGCCATCGAAGCGGCGCGGCTGGCGAAGGAAGCGGGACGGCCCGTATCGCTCCGCTGGACGCGCGCGGAGGAGTTCACGTGGGCCTACTTCCGCCCGGCCGGCCTTTTCGAGATCGAGGCGGGCGTCGATGCGAAGGGCTTGATCCGAGCCTGGGATTTCACGAACTACAACGCCGGAACGGCGGGCCTAGAGAGCCCGTACCGCGGCGCGAACGTCCGCACGCGCTTCTACTATTGCGAGTCGCCGCTGCGTGAAGGATCGTACCGTGGAATCGCGGCGACAGCAAACAATTTCGCACGCGAATGTTTTATCGATGAGCTCGCCCGGGCAGCCTCGGCGGACCCTCTCGAATTCCGGCTGGCGAACCTCGACGACTCGCGCCTGCGCGACGTCCTGCTCGCCGCATCGAAGCAGTTCAATTGGCGGCCACGCGGAACCACGGATCGAAGGCCCGGCGTAGGACGGGGGATCGCGTGCGGCACGGAAAAGGGGTCGTATGTGGCCGCTTGCGCCGAAGTGGAATTGGATGGCAAGACCGGACAGCCCCGCGTGCGCGAATTCGTGATGGCCTTCGAGTGCGGCGCGATTCTCAATCCCGCGAACCTTCGCATGCAGGTGGAAGGCAGCATCATCCAAGGCCTTGGCGGAGCGCTTACGGAAGCGATCGATTTTGACAATGGACAACTGAAGAACGGCAGTTTCGCGAAGTACCGCGTGCCGCGTTTCCGCGATGTGCCGCCCTTCGAGGCGGTCCTGGTGAACCGGCCCGATCTGGCGCCCGCGGGTGCGGGGGAGACGCCCATCATCGCGGTGGCTCCGGCAATCGCGAACGCCGCCTTCGACGCAACGGGCGAGCCGTCGCGTTCCATGCCCGTGCGCACGAAAGCATGACGTCGCGGAAACCTGCGCTTCTCATCACTACTCTGATCGGCCTGACGGCGAGCAGGGGCTTGCCATCTGAGACGGCTGCGATTACAGGCGCCACCGTGATCGATCCCGCTTCAGGGCGGGTGCAGTCAAGCGTAACCGTTGTGGTGGAGGGAAACCGGATCAAGTCCGTCCAGCCCGCTACAGCGGCGTTGCCGGGAGGCACGCGCCGGATTCATGGTGAGGGGAAGTACCTGATCCCGGGCCTGTGGGACGCGCACGTTCACCTCACAAAACTAGGTGTTGGGTCTCTGCCGCTTTTCATCGCCAACGGCGTGACGTCGGTCCGCGACATGGGCAGCGATCTCAGTGAGGTCGCGGAATGGCGCAGGCGGATTCTCGCGGGCGCGCTGACCGGGCCGCGCATCAAGACTTCGGGACAGATTCTCGAGTCCCGCGCCAATGTGGACCGGATGAATCGCGAGCGCGGGGTCGAGCCCCTCGAACGGATTCGCATCGGCATTGCCAACGCCGAGGAGGGGCGCGCCGCCGTGGCGAATCTGGTTTCCCGCGGCGCGGACCACATCAAGATGCGCACGACGTCCGGCGAAGACACCCTCGAGGCCGTGGCTCTGGAATGCGCGAGACGCAAGATCCCGTTCACCGCTCATCCTTTGGCGCCGCTTGCCGATCTGATCCGGCTGCGGCTGGGGAGCGTAGAGCATCTTGGAGCCCTTCACCCAATCGGCCTCGCGGACGAAGAGCGCCGCGCCCTGTTCACAAGCATGGCGAAAGAAAATGCCTTCATGTCGACAACGCTGGCTAATGTGTACGGCTCTATCCTTGTGCCGTACGACGAAGCAAAACGGAGGCTTGAGGATGTTCGCGGGAAGATCGATCCGCGTCGAAAGTACGTATGCGGATATCTGATGGAGGATTGGCGCGAGCAGGTGGAAGAGAAGAAAGACTCGCCCTACGCCGAATTCGAGAAAGAGCTGCCCGGTCTGTTGGGCGACTTGAGGGGAATGCGCGAATCATCCGTGCAGTTCCTGGCCGGCACCGATGCGGCCGTCGCGCTCATGTATCCGGGGTTCAGCTTGCACGACGAACTCGAGAACCTGGTGAATAAGATCGGATTCCGGCCGATGGAGGCGCTTCGCGTTGCGACCTATAACCCGGCGGCATTCTACGGTGAGCAGGATCGATACGGAGCTGTCGCTCCCGGCCAAACCGCCGACCTGGTGTTGCTCGATGCCGATCCGCTGGTGAACATCGGCAACACCCGAAAGATCGGTGGAGTGATGCTTCAGGGCCGCTGGCTCGACGGAAATGCGATTCGCAAGTTGCTGCGGGACGCGGAGCGGCGAGCGGCCGGGGATTGCTGGGTGAAGGGGCAATGACGCCGGGCACAGGGCCAACGACCTCGCCCGCGGACCTCCGTATTCGCCGGGCGAACGAGGACGATTCAGAAGGCATCGTCGAGATCTGGAGGACCATCGCCGCCGAGCGCATCTACTCCGCGGTCGATCAGCCGTGGACCGTCGAGCAGCAGCGCGCGTATCTGAGCTCGCTCTCGCCACGCGAGGCGGTTCACGCCGCCATCGACGGCTCGGGGTCTATCGCCGGATTCCAGAGCCTCGACCTTTGGGCTGCTTCCATCCGCTCCATGATGCACGTGGCGCAACTCGGTACATTCGTGCTGCCGGATTGGCGCGGGCGTGGCGTGGGCGCAGCGCTCTTCGAGGCAACGCGAGCGTTCGCGCGCGAATGCGCATACGCAAAGTTCGTGGCTCAGGTCCGCGCGTCCAACCGGTCCGCGCATGCGTTCTATCATCGCCTCGGATTCCACGCGTGCGGCCGTCTTACGCGTCAGGTCAGAATCGACGGCCTGGAAGACGACGAGATCCTCATGGAATTCTTCCTCTGAAGCGCAAAGGACGGCCTGGCCTTGGTGCGCGAGCTCCGATTTCCCGTTATCATGCAGATCAGCCATGAGAGTCCGCTACCTCGCCCTGTCGCTGCTTCTCGCCTTCGCCGCCGCCGCACAGCAAGCCGCGCCGCGCCGTACGAACGATCCCGCCGCGGTCGAACTGTTTCGCGACCGGGGTCTGGGCCTTTTCATTCACTGGTCGGTCGATGCCCCTCTCGGCGGCGTCATTTCGCACTCGCTCGTGGGCGCGTCCCCGGACTACGTGGACCGCTTCTTCCGCCTCCTTCCCGGACAATTCAATCCGAACCGTTTCGAGCCGGATAAGATGGCCGCGCTCGCTAAACTCGCGGGCTTTGAATACGTCATGTTCACTTCGAAGCACCACGCCGGCTTCTGCATGTGGGAAACGGCCACCACGCCCTTCAGCGTCGGACATACTCCCTACGGCAAGGACCTGATGCGCGAGTTGATCGGCGCGTTTCGCAAACAGGGCATCGCCATCGGCCTCTACTTTTCGCCGGACGATTTCTGGTGGCTTCACCAGAAAGGAATTCCGCTCAACCGCCACGTGAAGGGAGTCTATCCGCAGGAAATTCCGGAGTTCATGGATTACACCCGCCGTCAGCTCCGCGAAATTTTCACGAAGTACGGCACCATCGACTATTTCTTCTTTGACGGTCCCGCCGAGCAGCTTACCGATTTCGCCTGGCAGCTTCAGCCGAACCTCGTGATCACGCGAGGCGTCATGGAAACGCCGGAACAGTATATCCCCGGCGTTCCTCTGAAGGGAGCCTGGGAAGGCAACCTCACGATGGGTACCGAATGGCCGTGGAAACCCACGAACGAGGTTTATAAATCGGGCACGGAGCTGATCGAGATCATGATCGAAACCCGCGCCAAGGGTGGGAATCTGCTTCTCAACATCGGGCCGAAGCCGGACGGCGAGATCGCGATCGAGCAGGAGTCCCGCCTTCGCGAAATCGCGCTCTGGAATTTCGTGAATGTGGATTCGTTGAAAAGCGTCCGTCCCTGGGTGATCACGAACGAGAACAACATCTGGTTTACGAAACACAAGAGCGAGAAAACGGTTTACGCGTTCCTCACGAAGATGAGCCCATGGAAGCTCGGCGAGGCGAAGACGGTTACGCTACGCTCCGTGCGCGCGACGCCGGAAACGAAGATCACGGTGCTCGGGCAGAATGACGAAATCGTCGAATACCGGCCCGAAATCACGCCGAAAACGGTATGGAAACAGGACGAAGCGGGTCTGCACATCACTGCGTACCGCGCGCAGCGGCTCTACACCGACCGGCGGTGGCCCAACCCGATCGTGCTGAAGATCACGAAAGCGGAGCCGGGCCTGACGCCTCCCGAAGTATCGACAAGCGGCGCGGAGTGGAACGGCGGATCGCGTACCGCCGTCTTGCGGGGGAGTCTGACGAATCTGGGCAATGTGGCGCGCGTGGAGGTTGGGTTCCAATACCGGGAGAAGAAGGGCGGCACGGATCTTTCGGAGCGAACCGAACCCTGGACTGACCTTCCGGGGGTGGCCCGCGCGTCAACCGGCGATTTCAGCCATAACCTCACGGGCCTCGCGGCAAACCGCGCCTACGAATTCCGCGCCCGCGTGCGGCATCCGCTGATCACGATGTATGGCGAGGAGAAGACGTTCCGGACCGCTCCCTAAACTAACTGAACTCATCCGGTCAAGGCCCGTTCCAAATGGGCGCCGCAGTCCCATGTGTCATCCATGACGCCTACACTTCGTCGAATCGGATTCGAACCGGCCAGCCGTTGAATTGCCGCGCGCCGGGCAGTTTCGGGTCTACATCGTGCGGCCAGCACTCGAGCACGAATTCCTTCGTTCCCCGATCCACGCGAACAATTCCATACCCCTCACTCTTCAATTGGCGGTCGCCCAAGCCTTGGCCGCGCGCCCCCTTGAAGCTCCTGTACCTGCGAAAACTCACCTTCGGATTCGCGATCGCCAGTACCCGGATGCTGTTGCCGAAACCGTCCACAAAGTCACCGTTCGCCGGCGCCGGGCGCGGCTCCCACCAGCGCTGGAAGCTCGACGCGCCCGCCGGTCCGCAGAATTGGGTCACCCCTCCCGCAAACCCGCCGCCCGCATCCAACCCGTGCCGCACCACGGAAGCCAGATGCTGATCGCCTCCGAGCACCAGAGCGCGCGCTTCGCCGAGCAGACGGATCGCCCGGTCGCGGCCCGCTTTCGGATACCCGTTCGAATCGAAATCGACCGTCGGCTTCCCCTCCGGGTCGGTCTGAATGCACGCAAACGCGGTCTGCGTCAAACAAATTCTCGCTTCCGCGTTTTTCGAATCTTTCGCCCATTGCGCCAGAAACTTCTCCTGCCGCTCGCCAAGCAGCGTGGCCTCGCCGGACGGAATGCGCGCTCCCGGCATCGGAGCGATCTTGAATTTCCGGTCTTCGAGAATCGCGAAGCTCACGCCGCCATACGTGAAGGAACCGTAGTAGACGCCAATGTCCTGCGCGACGGGCGTGGGGTCGTAGGCGTCCGGATTGTGGCCGCACTGCGTGCTTTGCACGACGTTCACGAAATCGCCCGTGCAGCGGTAGCCTCCCTTGTCCTGATCGCGATCCGGAGCCGGCCGCCCGCCCGCGCCCCAGATGTTGCCGTGATAGACGTCGTGGTCGTCCACCATCACGATTGTGGGCGTCACGCGCGTCATTTCGCGAAACGCCCACAGCCAGAGATACCACTTATAAAGGTAGTCGAACGTAGGCGCTTCGCCCCATTCCTTGCGCGTCGGCTGGGTTTCGTAGATCTGATCGCCCGCGAACACCAGCAGGTCCGGATTGTGGCGGCTGGCATTTTGGATGAGACCGGTATGCGGGAAATAAATCGACCTCGCCGTGTAGCGGCCAAGAAACTCTTCGCCTGGGATCTCGGGCTTGAAAACGCCGCCTTCAAGCGGCCGCGCCGTCGGCATGATGCAGCTGAACAGGGCGATATTCAAGCGCCCGGTCTTCGCCGGCTCCTTGCGAATCACGCCCTCGAAGGTCTCGGTTCCATAGCGCACGCGGTACTGCCATTCTCGCGTGGATTCCCAATACTCCACCCGAAACTGCGCGGTGAAGCCCGGACCGATCGTGGCCGTGGCCGCCCGTCTCCACGCTCCGCCCGGTCCGCGGTACTCCAGGTGCGCCGTCTTTCCCGGTACCGGCATGAACTGCGCCGTCATCTTGAGCACGCCGCCGCCAACGGAATAGAGAGTGCCGAGAATCGGACCGAGAGCCCGCTCCGGATGCCGCGTGATTTTGTCTCCGAACGCGAAAAAGTCGCGAAACCAGTAGCGCGCTCCCGCCGCGCCAGGGAGCGGCGACGATACAAGCGCGATGCCGCCCGCCACTTCTTCCTCCGCAACGCCGTGCAGAACGGCGCCTGCCAGCGCCTGCCCCAGGGACGACGACGTAAGCCTCAGATCGAATCCGCCGTTCGATCCCGGCGCGATTTCGAGATTCAGCGTGACGCCGTCGTCTACCGTTCTCGGCGAGTTCGAGCCCGGCAGTTGCTCCGAAGGCAGTTCCGCGAACTCGATCGGCTTCTGTTCCGACGTGTGCTCGCGAAAACGGATGCGCCCATCCGATTCGTAAACGCACAGAATTCCGCCGCCCGTCCCCGACGCTTTCTGCACCAGGGCCGCCGCGCGGTAATCGAGTTTGCCCGCGCCCGCGCCGATCAGGAAACCGGAGAATCCCGGACCACCCTCGATCGTGCCTGTGCGCACGCGAAGCCTGGCGTTTCTGCCACGCGCGGAGATATCCCGCGTCAGGATCGCGACCGTGCGCGCCTCGTCGCCCGCCGCCCCCGTCAGGCATTCGATGCGTCTGGTGTAATAGCGCCAGTCCTGCAGGCGGTTCGCCCAGAACTCGGGTCCGAGCCAATTCGGCGACGCCTCGGCTTGCCCTTCCACCGCGCCTGCAAGCAGTCCCGCGGCGGCTCCTTTCACGAACGAACGGCGCTTCATACCAGCCATTCCGATCAAGCTAGCACAAAAAAGCTAACCCGACTGAGGTTGTGCTACGTTAATGGCTTCATGACGCGTTTTCTCCTCGCCTTCCTTCTCGCATTTGCCGCAAGCGGCGCTTCCGATCCCTTCATCGCGAAACCGTATCTTCAACTGGGCGATGCTCCGAAGGCATCCAAGCGGGAGACCCTCACACTCTTATGGCATGCCGCGGATGCAGATGCGAAATGGGGCGCGGAGGTGCGCAAACCGGGCGGCAAATGGGTGGCGCAGGCGGCCCCGGCCTTCCGTCGCGTCGCCGTCAAGGGCATTGAAGCACACCGGGTCTACGCCTCGGTTCTATCCAGGCTCAAACGCGGCGAGGAGTTTCACTATCGCGTTCTGAAAGACGGCGAGGAAGTCTTTTCCGCGAAAGGAACCGCGCGCAAGTCCGCGAAGCAGCCCTATCGTTTTGCCGTGTTCGGCGATTGCGGCGCGGGCACGGTAGCGCAAGGCGCGATAGCCGGGCGGCTGTACGAATCGAAGCCGGACTTCGTCGTCACCACCGGCGACATCGTCTACAGCAACGGCCGCATTTCCGAATACCGTCAGAAATTTTTCCCCGCGTATAACTCCGAGAAGGTTCCCCTCACACGTTCCACTCTGGTGATCGCCGCCCCCGGCAACCACGACCTCGCCACGCGCGACCTGAACCGTTTTCCCGACGGCCTCGCCTACTTCTACTATTGGAACCAGCCGCTCAATGGCCCGCTCACCGCAATCGGAGCTGCGAATTCGCCCGTCATAAGCGGGCCGGCTGAAAATCAGGCTGCGTTTCTCGAAGCCGTGAAACCGGTGTATCCGCGCATGGCCAATTTTTCCTTCGACTACGGCAACGCGCACTGGACCGTGCTCGACAGCAACCGCTATTCGGATTGGACCAGCGCCGCGCTGCAGCAATGGCTCATCGCCGATCTCAAAGCCGCTCGCCGAGCGACGTGGCGGTTCGTCGCGTTCCATCACCCCGGTTTGCATTCCTCGAAGGTTCACGCAAACGACCAGTGGATGCGCGTGCTGTCGCCGATCTTCGAACAGAACGCCGTCGATATCGTCTTCGGAGGTCATGTCCATAACTATCAGCGGTCGAAGCCGTTGCGTTTCGCACCCTCGGGCGGCGTCGCGGCAAATGGCGTCGTCGAAGGCGACGCGAAGCTCGACAAGAACTTCGACGGAAAAACGAACACGAAGCCGGACGGCATCGTTTACATCGTGACCGGCGCGGGCGGCGCGGGACTGTACGATCCGCCGCAGGAGCACGACCCGGCGTCGTGGAAGCCTTTCACCGAGGTGTTCCGGTCGAATCAGCACTCCATCACGATTGCCGACATGGAGGACAAGCGGGTCGGCATCCGGCAGGTGGGCGAGGACGGAAGCCTGCTAGACAGCTTCACGGTGACAAGATGACACCCCCCGTCTCAAGACGCGAGTTGCTGTTGTTCGCGGGAGCAGCGCAATTTCCCGGCGTCGCGTATCGCGACTATTCGCGCGCGCTGCCGGACTACCTGCGAAATCTCGCCGCGCGAGCCTATGCCCGCCGCAACTCAGAGATCGAGAAGCTCACCACGCCGGAGGCCGTGCGGCAGCGGCAGATGTGGGCTCGCGACACGTTTTGGAAGCTCGCGGGCGGCAAGCCGGAGCGCACGCCGCTCAATCTCAAGGTCACGGGCCAATTCGATCGCCAGGGCTATCGCGTCGAAAAGCTGATCTATGAGAGCCGGCCCGAGATGCACATTCCGGCTAACCTTTATATCCCGGCCGGCGCGGACCGTTTGCGGGCGTGCTCTTTCAAATGGGGCACTCGCTCAACGGGAAGGCTTACGACAGCTATCAGCGTTGTTGCCAGGGCCTCGCGAAGCTCGGATTCGTGGTGCTGGCGTTCGACCCGATGGGACAGGGCGAACGCGTCTATTATCCGGATGGACGCCTCGCGCGAACCCGGCTTCCCTCCTCCGACGACGAGCACACGCTGCCGGGCAAGCAGATGCTCCTCGTCGGCGACACCTGCACGCGATTCCAGACGTGGGACGCCGTGCGAAGCCTCGACGTGCTGGCGAGCCATCCTTCCGTCGATCCGAAACGGCTCGCTTCGACCGGCCAATCCGGCGGCGGAACCATCACCATGATGCTCGCGGCGGTGGACGATCGGCTGGCGGCGGCGGTTGTGTGCTGCGGCAACACCGAAAATTTCGCCTGCGCGCGTTTCAATCCGCCGGGCTCGACCGACGACGCGGAACAGAATTTGCTCGGCTCCGGTCCGCTCGGTTTCGACCGCTGGGATCTGCTCTACCCCCTTGCTCCTAAACCGCTGCTCGTGACGGTGAGCGACAAGGATTTCTTCGGGACGTATTCCTCCGAGTACATTTCGAGCGGCTGGGAGGAGTTCGAAAAACTGAAGAAGGTCTACGAAACGCTTGGCGCGGGCGAGAAACTGGCGTGGACCGGCACGCCTCTGCCGCACGGGCTCTCCTATGACACGCGGATGCAGGTGTACAACTGGTTCACGCGATGGCTGAAGGGTGGAACGCAGCCGGTCGCCACCGAGCCGCAAGTAGCGCCGGAAGCCGACGCGAGCACGTGGGCCACCGAGTCGGGCAATGTGGTCAAATCGCTTCGCGGCCACACGCCGTTCGCCGTCAACCGGAGCCGCGCGGTGAAATTCACGCCGGCGCCGCTTGACCGCCTGCTTGGCGTGCAGCATCCGCCGCCATCGGTTCGCGTGGCAAGCTTGAAGCAAGTGCCGTCGCGAGGTGCGGATATCGAAGCGGTTGAGATCGCTTCCGCGCCTGGGGTCTTCCTGCCCGCGTGGCTTTTTTTGCCGAAGAAGACGGAGCCGGTGAAGTCCGTAGTGCTCGCCCTCGAGCCGGGCGGCCGGAATGTGCGCTGGCATGAAGGCGAGATGTATCAGACGCTCGCGGCGTCGGGAATCGCGGTCTGCGTGCCGGACTTGCGAGGAATCGGCGACCTAGCGCCGGAGTATGGGCGAGGCTCGCCGAGATACGCGCGGTCCCATAACGAAGAGGAAGATTACGCCTGGGCCTCTCTGATGCTGGGCCGCCCCTTGCTCGGGCAGCGCGTCACCGATGTGCTGGCGGCGGCGCAGGCGCTGAAGAACCGTTTCGGCAAGTCCGTGGTGCTGGCGGCGCAGGGGAAACTGACGGTTCCGGCGCTGTTTGCGGCTGCGCTTTCCCCGGCGGCGCCCGCCGCTTCCATCGGCCATCTGTACCTTTCGGAAGGATTGATATCGTTTCGAAATATTATCGATTCCGAGGAATTCAACCATCCATTCGCAAATTTCGTGCCTTCTATTCTGAACCACACGGACCTGCCGGAAGTAGCGGCCTCAGCGGCTCCACGGCGGATAACGCTCGCGGGGCCAGTGGACGCTTCCGGCCGGCCGGCGGACCTCGATTCCGTGCGGAAGGTTTACGAAAGAGCCGCAAATGTGCAGGTTGAGCCTCGTTCGCGTTGGGACGCGGAAGCGCTTTCGGCCGCGGCCGCTTCCCGGTAAATTCGCCGAGTTGGGACTGCGGTTGCCAAATGATCGCTGCGCGGATACACTGGCTGGAAAACAAAGACTCACAATGGAAATTCTGGTTTATCCCGGTCGAGAATTCCTGCGCGGACGCTGCCGCGCTACGTCCGGGCCTTGATGCGCCCAACCGGATCCCCAAGGCCAACCAATTCGCAGCGGCAGGCAGTAGTCTATCGAAAAAGGAGAAAAGAAAATGAAGAGAAGAATGCTATTCGCGGTCGCCGCGTGTCTGTTGGTCTCGACGGGAGCCCAGGCAGGACCTATCATCGGGCTGCCGACAAACGGTTCAAATTGTTTTCCCTTCGGCTGCGGGAGTTTGAGCGGAACCAAGCGGTATCAGCAAGTCTACGCCGCTTCGGAATTCTCCGAACCGCTCACCATCAACAACATCCGTTTCTACTCCACTCTGGTTACGGCGGGATTCGTATGGCCTGGCGCCTACGAGTTCCATCTTTCAACGACATTGACGGCCGTAAATGCATTGGTACCCGTCTTCGATGACAACGTCGGCCCCGACGACGCGTTGTTTGCGGTGTTAGACGGAGGAGGGTCCGTTTTCCCATCGTTCACGGTCAATGGAACGCCATTCAACTACGATCCAAGCGACGGAAATCTGCTGTTGGATATCTTCGTCACTTACAATGGAGGGACTGTCATTCAAGAGGCGCAGCTCGACTTCAACGGAGCCGCCGGTGGAGTGTTCAGCCGCATGCACGATTTCGGAAGTGGGTTTGTGGGGCGCGGCTTGGTGACGGGCTTCAATGAAGGCCCCACCGACGTTCCGGAGCCCTCGTCCTATGTCATGCTGGCAGGCGGTCTGTTGCTTCTGTTAGCTGGACGGCGTCGCGACCCCTAATTTCGCTGTTTCCGTTTCGTCTCCCCAAGGGCCTCTCAAGGGAAGGCCCTGTATTTCCTTCCGCGCTCTCGCCGGCCGGCAGCAATCATGGCACATTCAAGAGGAGCGCCGGGAACATCCGTAGCTTGCCACCATTAATTCCCTTGAGCTAACTAGCGGTCTTCAGTCTTAGAACCTCATGTAATTGAGTCAAGCTTCATGCGACGAGCTTGGCACGCCGGGCGCTACGGCGGTGTAAGCTTTTGGGTTCCAGCCATGATGGACGCGCTTCCGCACAAGAACAAAGCGGCGAGTAACAGATGGCTCCATCCGGTTTACTCTCATCTCGGGTCATAGGCGGCGGATGAGAGGCTGAAGGCAATTTTGTTACGTCGCGACGCTGTCAACGACACTTCGCGAGTACTGGCTCAACGCCATGGACACAGACCGCGATAGGCAGTCGAGGTCCGCCTGTCCCAACGGGAAACCGCCTTGGCTCGCGGCCGTCGGCCGGGTACCGTTCCCGCCGGCGTACATGGTTCGCGAAGGGTCCCACTGCCGCCGGCGGTGAGAGCGGTTTCCCAACTCAGTCGCTTTGGGCTTGCACCGCGCCCCCGTTTTACGCGACTATGTGCAAAGGCGCTTTCCCCTCGCGCAGGTCCTTCTCGCGCGCAAGGAAGCGCGGAATGAAGGTCGTGTCGAAGTTGCCGGACTGGAAGTCCGGGTCCGCCAGAATCCGCTGATGCAGTGGAATCGAGGTGTAGATCCCCTCCACCACGAACATGCCAAGCGCCCGGATCATGCGGCGGATGGCCTCGGGACGGTCCCGTCCGTGCACGATGAGTTTTGCGATAAGCGAATCGTAGAATGGCGGAATCACGCCGTCGGCGTAGGCCGCCGTGTCCACGCGCACACCGATGCCGCCCGGCAGATTGAGCGCCGTGATACGGCCCGGCGAAGGCGTGAAGGTATCGGGATTTTCCGCATTGATCCGGCACTCGATCGAGTGGCCCGTGAGGCGAATCGGGCGCGGGATCACCGCGTCGAGACGGGCTCCACCGGCAATCAGGATCTGCGCTTTCACCAGATCCGTCCCCGTGACCATCTCCGTCACGGGGTGCTCCACCTGGATGCGCGCGTTTACCTCGATGAAGTACAGCTTGCCCGTCTCATCCATTAGGAATTCGACCGTTCCGGCGTTGGTGTAACCGATGGCGCGCATGGCTTCGCGCAGGCCCGCGGCCATCGTTTCGCGGAGTTCCCGCGAAACGCGCGGGGAGGGCGATTCCTCGATCAGTTTCTGATGCCGCCGCTGGATGGAGCACTCGCGCTCGCCCAGCACTTCCACCTCTCCGTGCTCGTCGGCGAGTATTTGAAACTCAATGTGACGAGGCGTCGTGATGTACTTTTCGACGTAGACGTCGCCGCAGGAAAAGGCCGCCGCCGCCTCGTTGCGAGCCTGGTCGAATAGGTTCGGCAGATCTTCGGCCCGGCTCACCATGCGCATGCCGCGGCCGCCGCCGCCCGCGGACGCTTTGATGATGACGGGATAGCCGATCCGATCCGCCGTCCCCAGCGCCTCTTCCGCCGTGCCCAATACGCCGTCCGATCCTGGAAGGATGGGCACGCCGGCCTGCTGCATGATGGCCCGCGCGCGTTCCTTCACGCCCATGGACCGGATCACGTCCGGCCTCGGTCCGATAAACTTAATTCCGGAGACTTCGCAAACCTCGGCGAAGCCCGCGTTCTCGCTCAGAAACCCGTAGCCGGGATGAATAGCGTCTACATTCGTGATCTCAGCGGCGCTGATGACCGACGGAATGTCCAGGTAGCTTCGCGCGCTCTTGGAGGGTCCGATACAGATGGCCTCGTCCGCGAACCGGGTATGCAGGCTGTAGCGGTCGGCTTCCGAATAGACCGCCACCGTCGCGATGCCCAGCTCCTTGCAGGCGCAAATTACACGGAGCGCGATTTCGCCCCGGTTCGCGATCAGGATCTTCTTAAAGGGGACGGATGCCAAACAACGCCTCCCCGTACTCGACAGGCTGGCCGTTAGCCACCAGCTTGGCGGTGATCACCCCCGCGATATCGGCCTCGATCTCATTCATCAGCTTCATCGATTCGATGATGCAGAGGACCTTGCCGGGCTGGACCGTCTCGCCGATAGCTACGAACGGAGGAGAACCGGGTGACGCGCTTTCGAAAAAGGTGCCGACAATCGGCGACTTGACCAAAGAATGAGAAGGCTCGGGTGGCTTGGCCGGCGGAACCGATGGCCCGTGCGGAGCCGGTGCGGGCGCCGGCGCCGAATAAGCGGCGTGGGCCGCCGGGACCGTTACTTCCTGCACCGTTGGCGCCCGCTTGATGCGGACGCGATCCTCGCCGCGCTGAATTTCGAGCTCCTCGATTCCGCTCTCCATTACGATCCGGATGAGTTCTCGTAGTTCGTCGTTTGTCATGCGTATCGTTTAGCTTAGCAGGAGTAGGGCGACAAATCATGCCGTCGGAGCTCTACGCTCCCAGGGCGGTAATGATTGTCGATTGTGTGGTTCTCAACGCGTACCTCACGAGGCGTCGGACCGGAGGAGGGTTCCGCGCATGGTGGCGTGCGCCGTACGGTTCCGATGCCAACCTCGACGAACAACCATCCGATGCGCATGGCGGGGCGTTTCAGCGGGTGCAAGGCGAACAATATTCCAGCCGAGCGCATGCACGACATCGCGGCGGTATATCCGGCCACGTATGACGCGAAGCCGGACTATTCATGGTCTTCAGCGCTTAATTGCATAAGTCAATAACCGTATGTCGGAGCTGGCCGCCCTTGGCCTCGCTGAGCGTCTTGCGCTGCAACAAGCTGAACGCGATCTCCATCCGGTTCAGCCGACTCGCCGAAGTCGGCGTCGAATGGAACCGCACCCGCCCTTCGAAGGTCGGACCAAAGTGGGCCGCCAGCCTCCAGCCAGAGCCTCAGCCAAACTCCTCAACCCCACGCCCGTCGATCGTCGCTAGGAAAGCATGGGCGCGATGCGTAACCTCATTAAAGGAATTTGGCATTGCTCCCCGATCGTCATCGACCACCTATTTTTTCACTTTTTGCCTAAAGGACCAATAGTTCCTTAGGCGTCGGCGTCAGGATTTCGCATCCGTTCGCCGTCACCACCACGGTGTCTTCGATGCGCACTCCGCCGAAACCCTCGATGTACGCGCCAGGCTCGATGGTGATCGCCATGCCTTCCTCAAGGCGCGTAGTTTCTCCTTTTCCAAGCCGCGGCGGCTCGTGGATCTCAAGGCCCAATCCGTGTCCGGTAGAGTGCAGGAATGCTTTGTCCAGGCCGTGTCTCCGGAGCACGGCGCGGGCGGCGCGATCGACTTTTCCCGCCTCGACACCCGGCCTTACGGCGTCGATCGCCGCCAGTTGAGCGTCCAGCACCGCCCGATAGAGCGCCTTAGCCCTTCGACCCGCACGCCCGAGGAAGAGCATGCGGGTCATGTCGCTCGAGTAGCCGTCGAGCGTGGCGCCCATGTCGATCAGGACGAATCCCCCCGGCCGAAGAGGGGCGGCGCCCGGATGGGCGTGAGGAAGAGCGGACCGTGCTCCCGCCGCAACGATCGTCTCGAAAGAAGGCTTGTCCGCGCCCAAACGCCGCATCCGGTACTCGATCTCGGCGGCCAGATCCGCTTCGGTCATGCCCGCCGCAATCGCTCGAACCCCCTGTTCGAACGCTTCGGAATTGATCTTCACGGCGGCGCGAACGATCTCGATCTCCGCCGGGGACTTGCGCATTCGCCGGCGCTCCACAATACCGGTGACGGGCCGAAGGGTCACGCCCAGGGTAAGCTTCGACTTCAGCGAATCGTAGGCTTCAAACGAAACCCGAGCCGCCTCGAACCCCAGCCGGTGGATCTTCTGCCTCGCCGCTTGGGCCGCCACGCGGGGCAGCGCCGGTCCGGTCGCCACGCGTACGTGGCAATCGACCTCGCCGGCCGATTGCAGCTTGTAGCGCGGATCGGTGAAGAACGTCGGGCGCTCCGGGGTGAGGAGGAGCATGCCGTTGCTACCGGTGAAACCGGTGAGGTAGCGGACGTTCGGCAAAAACGAAACAAACAGAGCGTCGATTTTCAGTTTGCCGAACTGCTCCACGAGGCTCGCCCGGCGCGATTGGTATTCCGTCATGCCGCTCATTCCGGAATCAGAAGAATCTTTCCCGCGGTCTTGCGCCCTTCCAGATCCAGATGCGCCTCGGCGGCTTCTGAAAGCCGGTAGGTGCGGTCGATTCGCAGGTTCAACTTCCCATTTCCCACCCAGCCGAGAACGTCGTTGGCGCGGCCAAGCAGCTCCTCTCTTGTAGCCGTGTAGGCGGCGAGCGAAGGACGGGTCACGTAGAGTGAGCCCTTCGCCGCGAGCAAGCCCAGATCGAAGGGCGGAACCGCGCCGCTCGATTGGCCGAACAGGACGAGCGTTCCGCGCGGCTTCAAGCAGTTCAGGCTCCTCAAGTAAGTGGTGGCGCCGACCGAATCGTAAACCACGTCGAGCAGACTGCCGCCGGCGCAGAGACGTTTTACTTCGGTTTCGAAATCCGCTTCGTTGTAGAGGATGGTCTCGTCCGCGCCGGCCTCCCGCGCGAGCTTCGCTTTCTCCGCGGAGCCGGCGGTCCCGATCACGTGCGCGCCCAGCATCTTCGCCATCTGTACCACCAGCAGTCCCGCGCCGCCGGCTGCCGCGTGAATCAGTATTTTGTGGCCGGGCTTCAGGGGGAAGGTCGAGTGAACCAAATAGTGGGCCGTCATTCCCTGCAGCATTGCCGCGGCGGCGCTATGAAAATCGAGCGCGGCTGGAATTTTGACGAGTTGCCACGACGGAACCAGTTGGTGCGTCGCGTAGGAACCCCGCGCCATGGCGTAGGCGACGCGGTCGCCCGGGGCCGCTTCCGTGACGCCCTCCCCGATAGCCTCGACGACGCCGGACGCTTCCGAGCCGATCGCGACCGGGAAATCCGCCTTGTATAAGCCCGTTCGAAAATAGACGTCGATATAGTTGACGCCGATGGCGGCTATCCGCACCAGGGCCTGCGCCGGTCCGGGCGAGGGCTTCGGAAGCTCTACCATCTTCAGTTGCTCCGGACCGCCGTACTGCTCAACCACGATCGCTTTCATGAAAGTCCTTTCCGCAGCGCGCGGGTTAGATGCACCGACGCCGCATACAGCAGAAGATATACCAGCGTGAGCGGAAACAGAAGGAAGCGTCCCAGGGTACGGACGGCGCCCGCGCCCGCGAGGCCGGCGCGAAAGAGGGCGAAGTGCCGGATGGTTTGCCAGTGTCCGTAGTCGAGCCAGAAATAATCGCCATTCTCGTTCAGCACGAAGACCTTGACGGGCAAGCGCGCCGCAAGCATCCACTTCCACTTGGTCATGATCGGCTCAGCCGAACAGATCATGCCCATGATGGAGTAGCGCCTGCCGGCGAGCTCGCGGAAGAGCGCCTTGCGCGCTGCCGGATCGCGATAATCGGTGACGCGGAAGGCGGTGGTGGTAGACGCATCGAAGCCCCGCGGCAGCCCTGAATAGCAGGTGACCAGGTCGACGTGAATGGAATGCCCCCACGTCTGGCGGATACCCGGAATCAGCGCTTCGAACAAATGACGCGACCCGCTTTCGACGAGCAGTATACGCGAGGGCTCGGGTTCGCGCCGCGTGAGGAAGAACCGCACCTTTACAGCGTAGCCGATTCGCGTGGAGGACGGTAATTCGCGGGCTGAGGGCCTTCGCGCGGGTGGCGGAATTTGAGAGGGAGAAAGGACCGTCCCGGTCGACACGGCCGGGAATCCACCGCAAATAAGGGCAATGATTTACTTGACACACAAAGGTACTTGACGCATAATGGTTATATGATCAGCGAACTGAGCCTTCCGAAAACCCTGCAAGACGCGATAGTCTATTTCTCCGACACAGACCGCTGCCTTGCCTATGCGATCAAGCTTTGCTGGCCCAATGGCGTTACTTGCCCGCGTTGCGGATCGACCGAACATTCCTACATCTCAACACGTCGGTTCTGGTTCTGCAAAGGCTGCAAGAAACAGTTCACCATTAAGGTCGGCACCATCATGGAAGACTCGCCGATCAGTCTGGACAGGTGGATGACCGCCGCGTGGTTGATCTGCAATTGCAAGAACGGAATCAGCAGCTACGAGATTGCACGCGATCTCGGATTGACTCAGAAAACAGCATGGTTCCTTGATCATCGCATCCGCGCCGCGATGCAATCTGGCTTGTTCGACAAGATGACCGGCGTGATCGAAGCGGAGGAAACTTTCATCGGCGGCAAGGCGCGGAATATGCGCAAGGACGTTCGCGCACGCAAGATCACTGGCACGGGCGGCAAGGACAAGACTGCTGTCATGGGCATCCTTGAGCGTGGCGGCAAAGTCCGCACCAGCGTCATCCCCAGCCGCAAGAAGAAAGCGCTGCAGGCTGAGGTTTCGCAAGCATGTTGAAGCCGGGCCGGTTCTCTATACCGATGCCCTGCAATCCTACGAGGGCCTGAACGAATTCCAGCATCAGGTTGTTGACCATGCGGTCCAGTATGTTGACGGCAAGATCCACACCAACGGTCTGGGGAATTCTTGGAGCTTACTCAAGCGCGGGCTGAACGGTACCTACGTGTCAGTCGAACCTTTCCACCTGTTTCGCTACCTCGATGAACAGGCATTCCGCTATAACAACCGCAAAGATGCGGACGGGGACGTGATGACAGACTCCAAGCGGTTTGAGCTTGTAGTGGGAAATGTTTTCGGCAAGCGGCTCACTTGGAATCAACTCACAGGCAAAGAGGCAGAACCGCAAACGTGCCCTCTCTGAGAAAGAGGGGAATCGCCAGAAGCGCGGCAGGCGAAAAGGCTAGGCGCTACGCTTGCCGCTTTTCTTTGGTGCTGGCTTCCGTTGCTTCGCGGGCGCGGCGTCCGGCTTGCGCTTGGAGAATATCGCGCGCATCGTGTCCTCGAATCGCGCAAGGGCTTCCGGGCCTTCCTGCATCTCGGCTGGGGGCTTCATGATTTCACCTAGCATCAATTTTCGTTGCCACTTCGATTGAGTATTCTGCTACCATTACCCATTCCTCGGTTCCAATTTCCCGACAGAACAATTTGAGTGTTACGCTCCCGTCCGTGATTGGGAATTGGAGCAATTTCGCGGTCATCCTGAACTTTGACACCTTTGCTGACAGCATGATTTCTGTCGGTTCCGTGTGCATAACGACAGACCCATCTTGTGCCACCAAATGAATCATTTGCTCAAATCTCTTGCCTTCATCCGAAGCCACTCGCTGCCAAATGCAGATTACATCCCACTGCATAGGAATGCTCGCATGCTCCGGCAAAGAGATCTCAGGTGGGATGCTGCTCTCCAGCCTCTCAAGGATTGATATTAAGGAGAGCGGCCCTTCGTTGCTGACGATAGACTTTTCGCATGGAACAAAGATTAAGATTTTCGGCATTATCTACGCCACTTGATGAAGGCTTCCTGAAGCACCACCGAAAATTGCATAGCCTTGGCGCATCCGTACAGGAGTATCTCCAGAACCAGAGCCAGTCGTCAGGCGAAGGGCATAGAAGACAGATACCTGCGGCCACGGTTCCCATCCGGACGGAGGAAGTCTTCGGCGACTCCACCAGCGCATCCCACCCTTTACCCATTCAGATCTCAGTTCTGAGTAGCTCCTGCCAGCATCGTGATAGCCAAATTGCGTCCCACAGCACGGACAGTATCGCCAGTCCGCCGCCTCGTGCTCTAGGCCATAATTACAAACCGGGCAAGGATATATCACCATTTTTGGCACGCATCCCTATAGTATTCCACGTGCGTGGCAAACGGATGGCACCTTCGAAGGCCAATCTGCGAAGGTGGGAGATCCGCGCATCTCACAGGCTTGTAATACGTCCTTATCGTACCGTCTAGTGCTATCACTCCGAAAACATTAAACGTAGGATCAAACCTAACCACGTCGCCATGCTTTCGTTGGCACTGCAAAACATGAGGCGGCTTCGTTGCTCCCAAAAACTGCACGGCTAACGCCTCGTATGCCGTTTCGTCGGCTGCGGAAAAATCTGACCCGTGATCATCAAAATGCTCTTTGCGTTCTATGGCGCTTGCGAATCCGGGCACTTGTTTAATGGCTTTCCATCATACCCCAATTGACTGGTAACGGTTCCGATAGCCTGGGTTCTCTTTGTTTTCCCTAGGCTGAGCCGAGAATACGCTAAATCCCAAATCACACGTACATCGTTCCTACCTGAGCTTGAAATGCTGGCCCACGCCGACGGGTACGATTTGTAGCCAAAACATTTAGGGGCCACTTCGGTGGCCCTTTCGCATTTCAAGTCTACCATAATCTTGTGCGTCAAGTAAGTTCTTACCCAAATAAGGGCCTCCAGGAATTCGGTCCGAACTTCCGTCGACTTTCCCGGCTCAAGCGAATCTCGGGCCCCACCTGCCGCGCAATCGCGCTCGCGGAAATCGAGTCTGCTTCAAGTGCCTCTGCGCGATTTCAAGCTTCAGAGGAACTCGGACGGCGCACACCTCTCGCTCGCTTTCGACGCGAACTTGCCGGCGATCTGGAACGCGGATGCCAAGCGGGCGTCTACGGGCGGCCCTACGCGAGCTCCGATATCGGTCCCGCGTTTCGGCCCTGTCCGCCCTTCAGGCCCATGTTCCCGCTCTTGTTGTTTTCTTTTGTTTTCTATTTTGCCGCCTGTGGCGTTGAAGCATGACTCCGTGGTACAACGATCCATTGGCGGCCTTCGGAAATTCGGAGGTGGGTGCTCTCGTAGCCCCGGCAGGGAATCGAAGGCCTCGCCGAGGGATTGCTCGTTTGTTCCGGAGAGTTTCACCGGTTGCTCGGGATAGGACCGCAATCCGCCCGCATGCCTCGGTCGCGCGGCGTCACCCATAATTGCACGGGAAGGACCTATGGCAATTCCAAACATGTCCACCGAGGCGCTCGTTACGCGTATTCGGGAGTTGCTTGTTTGTCCGGAATGTCATGGGCCGCTGACGGTGGAGAATGACGCGATCAAGTGCGCAGCGTCGGATTTCACCGGTTCCATCCGCGATGGCGTCGTGATACTGCTCGAGGAAACATTCAGTTCTTTTTTTGACGACAAGTTCGCAATCATGCAACGCGGCCATGAAGATCAAGGTGAATGGGATCTCTTTTACGCGGAACAGACGCGCCTTCTGGAAGGGTATCTGAAGCCGGGCGCGCTTGTTGTGGATGTGGGCTGCGGTCCGTCTTTGTCCTATCGGAAAAACGGGGCGTTTGTAGTCGGGCTGGAGCCCTCGTTCCCATCAATCCAAAACAATCGCGACGTGGACCTCGGGATTATGGGTTCGGCGGCGAAAATGCCGTTTGGGAACCGGACCGTGGACATGATTATTTGTTTCTACTCCGTCCATCACATGGTTGGCGATTCCATCCGGGAAACACGGGACCTGGTGACCAGTGCGTTCCGCGAATTCGTTCGCGTCATCAAACCCGGCGGGTCTTTGTTCGTTTACGAAGTCATACCGATGGCAGCGGCGGCGGTGGTTCAGAGCCTTGCCTGGAATCCAGTCCGGAGATTGATGCGCAAGAAATTAGACATGCATTTTTGGACCGCCGGCTTCTTCGACGAACTGAGGTCGGACCTGATGCCGGATTCCGTGCTGGAAAAGGTCTCTTTTCAGAGCAGTCCTAACACAGTCTTCCGTCCGGTATTTTCGCTCCCCCAGTTGAAGATTTACCGCTTCATGTATCCGCTCGCTCCCAAACTCTTCAAGTTTCTCTTTTGATCGCAAATATCACATCCGCCGAAGTCGTGTTCGGCTAACCCGCGATCAGTTCACGGACAACCAGCGAAGGAACCACCGCAGGTTGCGCTCCATGAGATCGCGAATATGGGCGGGCTCGGAAATTCGCTTCCTCGCTGTTTGTAGTGGGTTGCGGCGGGACCGAGCGACGTGTAGTGGGCATAGCTTGGGTATAGCCTGTGGTGTTGACTCAACGGCGGGCGTAGCCCGCTCGCGGAGGCTTTTGCTTGGCAAGGGACCATTTCCCCAATTCAA
>CAMDED010000106.1 GCA_945893365.1 Candidatus Sulfopaludibacter sp. SbA3
GTCCGCTCCCCCCGAATCGCTTCCACCGCCACCTTCGCCTTAAACTTCGCACTGTACTGCTTTCGTGTCGTCGTCATGCCATCTCCTTGCCTCACGACTCCGCCGAAATTCTAACTTATTGCCTGGTCTGAAATATGGGGTCCACTATAAACTTCTCCCGAGAACACACCGTCCTTGGGAGTTCCTCCCTGCGTACGTTTTTCTGGCGGGTGGCCCGCGTTTGTGAGTAATGACATGTATCGAAATACGGGATCAGCCTCGTCAGCAGGTAGTTCTGAAGTCCACAGAACTTCCGCTCGGTCCTTGTATGCTTTGCGGTTTTCGATTGACCTTGCTCTCCACCAAACTGTCTGAATGTCTTTCCCTGCCTGCTGAGCAGCTTCTTTAAGCTTCTGCTTCGCGTAATACTCGCCGCCCAGGTGAAGAGCGTTTACTACGATGTGGACGTTTGCTTTTTGGAGGAGCCGAATTTCGAATCCACGGCTCCAAGTCACGCCTGACGCGGTTGCCGGTGAAGATCGCATCATCAACATAAGCGAAGTTGCCGGATGATGATTTACAATCCGCGCGTGTGATGCCGAGTTGCTTGCTCAGCACGGTATCAAAGCGCTTCAGCATCTCCTTCTGGCTGTTGCCGCCCTGCTGGATGCCCAGCACCCCAGCACTCTTCCAGAAATCAGCGGGATCGGATCCCACGAGTTTCGGCTCGATAGCGAGTTGCTCCAAAAACACTGTTACGGCTGCCTCCGAAAAATACGTTTTCTTCAGGACGTGTTCAAGCTCAGACAAGACGGGAATCCGATCATCGGCATCAAATTGGTTGACCCATCGGATAACGTGGTCAGCGGTCGGCGCTCCGAGCTCACTCCTTCGATAGTCAGCCGTTATGATCGCGATCGACGTTGCGAGTTCGGGAACGGTGCTCACAAGGGGTCCTCGTGCGCGCGTTTTGGCGCGAAAAAGAATACGCAAGCGCTTTGGGCAAAACGCGAACCCTTCGTCGGCATCCATCCCTCGTCAAACACTTGTGTTCCCATCATGGGTCAAGCCTGTTGGCGTCTCGCTCCTCTTCGGAATTCGCCGAATCGCCTTGCCGCTCTGTTGGCGGACCAGATCGAGCTCGTAGGCGCTCTGGAGGTTCATCCAGAAGTCGGCGGACATGCCAAAATACTGGCTGAGGCGCAAGGCCGTATCCGCCGTCATGCTGCGCTTTCCCGCCAGAAGCTGATAGAGGCGGTTCGGCGGCACCTCGATAACGTCGGCGAGTTTCTTTGCGGAAAGACCCGTTTCCTCGAGCTCGTCGCCGAGGATTTCTCCTGGGTGAATAGGTGTGCGCGCCATGGTGTTCTCCTTTCCTTCAGTGATAGTCGACTATCTCGACGTTCGATGGGCCGGGCTCATCCTTGGGCCAATTAAAACAGATGCGCCACTGGTCATTGATCCGAATGGAATGCTGCCCCTTGCGGTTCCCCTTCAGGGCTTCCAGACGGTTGGAGTTGAGCGTAGCAAGATCGCCGAGCGAAGTAGCGGCATCGAGAATGCGTAACCGCTTCTCGGCCTGCCGCCGGAACGGCTCCCACTGCCGAACCTTCTCGCCAGCCGCCAAACGCTCCGTGTCCCGGTCACGGTAACTCCTTATCATCCAATCCTATCTATCAGTATAGATGAGTGACGTCAAACGTACACATTTCACTCCGCGCGCAAGGCGGGCAGCAACGGCGAACGCACCACGGCGGCGGTGGCGAGCAATGAGGACACCATGCCCGTTGCGAACACGGCCGCCAGCAGCCATCCGGCCGCCGCCCCGGAAACCTGTCCGCCGCGCGCGCTGAGAGTGGGCGCGATCGCAATCAACGCGCAAACCGTTCCGGCCGCCAGGCCGCTCGCCAGCAGCAACGCGCTCTCCGCCGCTACGGCAACCGCAAGATCCCGCGTGGCATAGCCGGCCGCCCGCAGGAGCGCCAGTTCCCGTCTTCGCTCCAGAACGTTTCTCAGCAGCACGGCGGCCAGTCCCACCGTGCCCAGCACGAGACCCAGTGCGCCCAGAGACTGAAACGTGGACAGGTAGGTGTTCTCCACGCCGTGGAAGCCTTCGAGCTTTTCAGCGGTCGACTGAACGTCGAGGTCGTAGTCCGAGAGCGCGGCTTCCAAGAGCCCAGTGGTCTGCTCGCCGGCTTTCCGCGGCGCGTCGATCAGGAAAAAGCGATAACCCTGCTCGCCTGGAAACGCTCGCACGAAATTCTTCTCCGCGATGATGATCTCGCCCTGAAACACGCTGTCGTCGAGCGCGGCCACAAGTCGCAGACGCACCGGCGCGCCGCCGTTGTCGACAACAATCTCGTCGCCAAGCTTGCGATGCAGCACGTAGGCCATTGAGTTCGCGTCGGCCGCCGCCGGGATCGCGCCATCGGGTTCGTCTCTTTCGAGTAGCGCCCATGGTTTGGCGTTAGTCCTGTCTTTCCCAATCGAATCCGCGAAGGCGAACCCGGCCGTCCTCAGGAACTCCGCAGGAGCGCCTAACACCCGTGGATTGCGGGGCGCGTACAGATTCAGACAACTTGCGTCGTCACCAGCCTTCAATCGGAACGAGACGAATTTCACCTCCGCGAACGGTGTCAGGTTGAGCGCTTCCTTCCCGGCGGCGGTGGCCGGATTGTGGATGACAGGCAACTGCGCTTCCGCCAGGTAGGAGTAGCCCCCAGTACCGCTGTCAGCGGAGAATTCCGTCATGGGTGGTCTGCGGAAAGCATCGATCGAGACAATCAGAAACGTGGCCGACGCGATGAGTGCGATGCACATCACGCTGCGTCCTGGCCGCGATGCCGCGTTGCGGAAACCGAGCCCCACGACGGACGTCAAGACGCGCTCGCTTCGCGCCGTCAGCCAGAGCCACGCGATTTGTAACGTCGCAATCAAAAGGAGGGCACCGCCGCCGAAGAATCCGCCCGCGGCGGGGACGCGGCCCATCGCCGCGGCGATCAGGCTAACGAAGGCGCACGCCGCTGCAACCGCGGGCAACCACAGCCGCCTTTTTCCGCTTCTCAGGCCCGATGCGCCTCCGAGCAACCCGCGCGGTGTGACGTCCCGCAGACCGCGCAAAGTGAACGCGATGGCGAAAAGCGCCGAGGCGATGCCGCCAAGCGCTCCGTAAACGAGCGGCTTCGCGGCCACATGCAGCGTCAGGAGACGTGTTCCGACGGCATCGATCCACCAGGTTCGCAGTCCCACGAGAATCAGGCCCGCGTATGCCGCGGCAATCCCGATTCCGATCAGACTTCCCGCCACCGCGAGCACAGAGCCCTCGCACAAGAACATGTTCCGGATTCTTGCCGCTGAAAATCCGGCTGCCCGCAGCGTACCGATTTCGCGCAGGCGCTGCTCGATTCCGAGCTTGAAAAAAAGTCCCGTCAGCATGAGCGCGGAAACCACCAGGAAAAAGCTGAAGTAGACAAAATATTCGCCAAAATCCGTGGAGCCTTCTGACGCCTGGAGTCCCTGCGCCCTCACCGCGTGCGCCGCTAGGCCGAGTCTCCCCGGATCGAGCGAGTCCCGCAACGCTTTTGAAAACGTGGCTTGCGCGGCTTCGAGACTCATGCCGGCGGGCGGCGCGATGCGCAGCGACGTTAGCTTTCCGAACCGCGACTGCCACAGCTTCTGCCCGCGGATGATCGATATGAAGGCCTTGGGCGTGGTGCGGAACCGGTTCCAATAATCCTCGTCGCGTGGACGCACTCTACCGAGATCCATCGGGAACGGCGGATCCCAGTCGTGGAGGTTCTTCGTCGCCGTGATCCCCGGGTATTCCGGTGCAAGATCGCGGTCCGCATGGATGCCGCGCATGGGCACGATTCGGCTGAGGCGAAACTCCGCGGTCTCCGTCGCGAGGCTGCCGTCCGGTGTCCACATGTAGTATTCGATTCGGACTTTGTCGCCGATGCGGGCATTCAAATCGCCGGCAGCCCAGTCGTTGAGGACGATGGAATCTGACACGTCCCCCGCTTCGAGAGGCAATGCCGTCACAAGCGAGTACGGCACTTCGCGCTCGCCCACGCGGATCGAGTTCGCAAGGTACGTGAAGAGCGGCGTTGTGGCCATGCCGAGCTTTGCCGCAACCTCGCCGGCGGCGTCCGCCAGTGCGTCGCTTACCAGTGCGCCGTCCGCCTCAACGGAGAGACTTCGTGCGGCTTCGATCATTTGTACCTTGACTCCCGCGTCTTCCAGTTTCCACGCGCGCGCCAATTCCGATCGGTCCCGCAGAGCCGTCGGGACAAGGATCACATTTGCGCGGCGCACCCGATCCAGATCCCTCTGTAATCTCGACAGCGAAACGAACACGGCCCGCGCCGGGGCCTGTTGCGGCCGCATCGAAAATTCGCCCATCGCGTCGGCGCCAAGCGTCTGCCGCGCCGTAAGACGAAGCGTTCTCCCGGTGTCGTCCTTGCGTCCGTGCAGCGATTCCACTGGAATATCGGAGGGCTTGGGCACGCGCAGCAGGATCGAGTCGCCCGGCTTCGCGCCTAGCTCCTCGGCCAAGGCTTCGCTCAGCAGCGCTTCGCGATTCTCCGGGGCCTTCGCCGATCCCGCTCGGCCGTGGAACTTCCAGAACCGCTCGTCCACGCCGTAAACCTGCACCCGGGACGCCCGGCGTCCACTCGATTCATGCGTAGCGAACGATTCGAGCGCGATCAGCGGGCATGCCCCGTCGAACTCCGCCGCGAGTACCTCGCGAAAGAATCCGGACGACGCGATCACCGTCTCCGTCCGTCCCAGCCGCGACACCACAAGGTCGCGCAGACTGGCGCGCACGGAATCTCCGACCAACAGCGACCCTGCAAGTACGGCAGTCCCCGTGGCCACGCCTAGCACGACGGCGATGTTCGCCCGCGCGTAATACCTCAGATTCCGCAGAATCAGGGTTGAGGTTCGCACAGTTCTCCGTCAGTCAATTCGTATCGCACGGGAAGCCGCGCCGCCAATTCCGCGCTGTGAGTCACCAGTACCAGAATGGTCTGCTGCTCTCGATGCAGATCGAGCAGTATCGACATCACCGAGTCGGCGGACTTGCGGTCCAGATTGCCCGTCGGCTCGTCGCAAAGCAGAAGCAGCGGCTTCGAAATCATGGCGCGCGCCAGCGCAACCCGCTGCTTCTCTCCTCCCGAGAGCTCGCCCGGGCGGTGATGCAGACGCGACCCGAGGCCGACTTCCGAAAGCAGCGTTCGCGCCCGCTCCATCGCTCCGTTTCCACCCGGACCCGCCGAACCGGCGAGCGTGGGTACCAGAACGTTTTCGAGCACCGAGCACTGCGGCAGCAGGCAATGATCCTGAAACACGAATCCTATTTCCTTGTTGCGAAAGCCGGCCAGCTCTTTTTCCGTGAGCGTAAAAGGATCGCGCCCGTCGAGCCTCACCGTTCCGGATGTCGGCGTTTCGAGCGTGCCCAGAATATAGAGGAGCGTACTTTTTCCGCTTCCCGACGGCCCCATGATGACGATGGAATCGCCTCTTGCAAGCGAGAGCGAGATATTCGAGAGGATCGGCAGATCCCCGGCGGGAGCGGCGTAGGTCTTGGATAGATTCCCGACTTCGAGCATCGATTTTTCCGGCTATTCAGTCGATTCTAGCAGCCCGCGGCGGTAGTTCTCCGCGCCGGTTCGTGCGCCAACCCAAAAAAAATCGTTTTGCCGCGAAACCAAAGCCGAATTGTGTCGTATACTAAGTTGACTTAGCACTAAGCCAGCTAGGTACACTATGGCCAAACCCGACATCCTCCAAGGTTCTCTCGATCTCCTCATCTTGAAGATCCTCTCCAGGCGCGCGCCCCTTCACGGCTACGCCATCATGTCCGGGATCGTCGAAATCTCCGGCGAAGTACTGCGGGTCGAAGAAGGATCTATCTATCCCGCGCTCCACCGGCTTGAGGAGGAAGGGTGGATCAAAGCCCAATGGATCAGCAAGGAAAACGGCCGGCGCTCGCGCGTTTATCAACTCTCCGCCGCCGGCCGCAAGCGCCTTCCCGTTGAGGAAAATCGCTGGACCGCCGTCTCGGCCGCCATTCACCAGGTTCTCAAGTTGGCCTGACATGTCGCTAATCTCACGAATCCGCAACGTCTTCCGCAAAGGTAACCTGCAACGCGAGATCGACGAGGAGCTCGCCGACCATCTCGACAACGCCGTCGCCACAGGCCGCAAGCGCCAGGAAGCCGAACGCGCTCTCGGCAGCGCGCTCCGGCACCGCGAAGCCTCCACCGATATCAGGCTCGCCGCCTGGCTCGACTCGCTTCGCGCCGACACCGTCTTCGGACTCCGCCAACTTCGCCGCCGCCCCACCGTCACTGCGGCCGCCATCGTCTCGCTCGCGCTCGCCATCGGCGCCGTCACCTCCGCGTTCCGCTTAATCGACGCCGTCCTCCTCCGCCCTCTCCCCGTCGCCGAACCCCAATCCCTCTTCGTCGTCGGCTACACCTACATCGACGACGTCACGGGCAAAACCGAGGAAGGCGATAGCTTCTCCTACCCCCAGTTCCGCGCGTTCCGCGAAGCCGTAAAGGGCAAAGCCGACCTCATGGTCGTCGACTACGCCAACCGCGTCGACCTCACCTACGCGTCCGACAATGAAATGGAGAAGGCCTATCGCCAACACGTTTCCGGAAATCACTTCAGCGTCTTCGGCTTGCAACCTGCGCTTGGCCGCCTTCTCACTGAGTCCGACGACCGGAAGCCGGGCGCGCATCCCGTGGCCGTGATCTCGCACGACTACTGGACCCGCCGTTTCGGCCGCGATCCCAAGGCCATCGGCCGCACCTTCCGTCAAGGAACTGTCCTCTACGAAATCGTCGGAGTCGTCAAAGAAGGCTACACCGGCACTGAAACCGGCGCCATGACGGACTTCTTCGTTCCCGCCATGCAAAACGCCGAGGCGATCGGGACTGACGGCTGGCAGTGGATGCGCATCTGGGGCCGCCCGAAGCCCGGCGTCGCTGAATCGCAAGTCCAGCAGCCGCTGCAGGCAAGCATTCGCGCCCATCGCCTCGAGCGCACCAGGAACTGGCCGGCTCATGCTCTCAAGACCCGGGTCGAACAGTACGTCAACACCACACTCACGCTCAATTCCGCCGCCGCCGGCGTCTCCGGCACGCAAAGGAACTATCGCCGCCCGCTCCTCATCCTCGGCGCGGTCGTGCTGCTCGTCCTTCTCATCGCCTGCGCCAATGTCGCCAACCTTCTCACGGCCCAGGCCGCCGCGCGCGAGAAGGAGATGGCCCTGCGCGTTTCGATCGGCGCCGGCCGCGCACGCCTCGTCCGGCTCATGCTCGTTGAATGCCTCATCCTGGCTCTCTCGGCTACGGCCATTGGCGCGCTCTTCGCCTGGTGGTCGGCCCCCTTTGTCGTCGGCATGATTAATCCGCGCGATAATCCGCTGCGCCTGGATCTCCCGGCCGACTGGCGCGTCCTCGGTTTTGCCGCCGCGGTTGCGCTCGGCGTGACGATTCTCTTCGGGCTCGCTCCCGCTCTCCGGGCTTCGGGCGTCAAGCCCATGGCCGCCCTCAAAGGGGGTGACGAACCGCATTCTCGCCGCCGCCTCATGAATGCCCTGGTCGCCGCCCAGGTCGCATTTTGCTTCGTCGTCCACTTCGCCTCCGGCCTCTTCGCCGCCACCTTCGAACGTCTCTCAAAGCAGCCGACAGGTTTCGCCACCGAACGAATACTACTACTCCAGACCAACGTCGCCGGCCCCCGAGACGCCGCCCGCCGTCCGCAAAACGTCTGGTCCGAAATTGCCGACCGCATTCGCGCCACGCCTGGCGTGGAATCGGCTGCCTTCGCAAGCTGGGGACTCATGAGCGGCAGCGGATGGTCGTCCGATGTCCGCCTGCCCAATCGCCAGCCGGACACCTTAAGCCCCTACTTTCTCGGCGTCTCCTCCGGCTGGCTCGACACGATGGGCATTGGCCTTCTGGCTGGCCGCGATTTTCGGCCCGGCGAACTGGCTTCGCGCATCGAAGCGCAGAAAAAGCCGGTCGAAGGCGTTGCTATCGTCAATGAAGCCTTTGCCAAAAAGTATTTTAACGGCGATAACCCCATTGGAAAGTCGTTCGAGACCGGAGGCCGGGACAATCTCTTCGTCCGCAACCCTATCGTCGGCTATGTTCGCGATGCGCGCTACCGCAACATGCGCGAAGCCATCCGGCCCACGATTTACGTCCCGCTAGACAACGCGGAATCGGGGACATTCATCGTCCGCACCACCGCTGCCGACCCCGAATTACTCGCCCTACCGCTCCGCCGCCTGGTATCCGAAGTCCGCCCCGAGTTCCGCGTCTCGGGAGTGCTGACGCAAGCCGAGTTGGTACGGAACCAGACCATTCGCGAACGGCTCCTCGCGACCCTATCCCTCTTCTTCGCGGGAGTCGCGCTGATCCTCGCTGCGGTCGGTTTGTACGGAGTCCTCAATTACTCCGTCCTCCGGCGCCGCAGGGAAATCGGCATCCGCATGGCGCTCGGCGCGCGCACCGGGCATGTCGTGAAGCAGGTTTCCACCGATGTTTTCCTGATGCTGATTCTCGGCTCGGGCATCGGCCTCGCCGCCGGTCTGGCGAGCGAGCGCTTCGTGGAATCGCTGCTCTTCGAAGTCAAGGGCGCCGACCTCGGTCTCCTGGCCACGCCTTTCCTGACCCTTTTTGCCGCGGCTTTCCTCGCTGCGCTACCTCCGGTCATCGCCGCGATCAAGACGGACCCGTCTACCGCTTTGCGCAGCGAGTAGTCGACACGTTGGGCGAAGCTTCTCGCGCGGAGCCGGTAAGCTGTCCAGCGCATCCGCACGGAACCTCGTGCCGCTTTGGGTGTCGTTCCGGCAACGGTCAAGGGCGCTGGCTGAAAGTCCTTGCCCGGTCCGGCGAATGGCGAAGAGGTGGCGTGGGCGAATTGGTGCCGGCCAAAGCCAATCTTGATTGTAGAGCTCCTGTCCCGGAGCAAGTACTGGAAAGAAAGCGCGATTTTCGTTGCTGAAGACGATGCGCGGAAAGCCCGGATCGCGTCGACGCCCGCCGCGGCGGCCTCGTGGATCGCACTCTCTACACCCGAAGCTCCATGCTACGCACGATGGAACTGTTGCTTGGCCCGCGGCCCATGGCCAGTATGACGCCGCCGCCACTCCGATGTACGCGGCCTTTCGCAACCACGCTGTGCTGACGCCCTTCACTCACGTGAAGCCGGAAGTGAATGAAGCCCGAAGTGAATATAGCTGAGATGAATACCGCTTTGGCGCGGGGGGCGCGAGAGTCCAGGAGATCGATTTTTCAGAAGTCGACCTCGCTTCGTCTCACAAACTGAAGAGATCCTATGGATGCCGTCAAGGGTCCCGACTCCCGTATGCCGGCGCCCCGCCCGCGCTTTCTCGGATACGGCGGGGGTGAATGATGAGGTGTTTCGCGGCGGCTCAGTTTTCCTTCCACATCAGATCCGCGTCCGAGCGGCGCACGTAGTTGGCGTCTAACGCGGCGGGGTCGATGGCTTCGCCCGCCCGGTATTTGCGCGCGGCGATTCGGGCCACGGCGCCCGCCTGCGCATGGGGCGCTTGCGTCAGCCGGGTGAAACGCGAGCCCGCGAGCGCGGCGCGAAACGGGGTAAAGTCCGTCGAGACGATCTCGATATCGCCTTCCGGCAATGTCGCGAGCCACATCGGAAAGCTCATCACGACTTCGGTACCGGCGAAGGCGCAGTACGCTTCGCCGCGCCTCGCGTCGAGCGCGGCGCCGCGCATTTCCGCAGTGCCGGACAGCATCGTCGCTTCAAGGTTCGAGACACCCACCACCGGTTTCCCCGCGGCTTCGGCAAGGCCTTTCACGCAGGCAAGGCCGACGCGCACGCCAGTGAACGATCCAGGCCCGTTCGCCACCGCGAAACACGCGACGTCCTCCACACGGACGCCGTGGCGCGAAAACAGCCGCTCGATTTCGCCGTAGAGCACGTCGCTGAATCCGGTTCGCGAGTGCAAGGGCGCTTCCTCAAGTAAGACTGCTTCCTCGATCGACGCGCCAGTACGCGCCAAGGCCACACTGCCGTGCTCCTGTGTGGTGTCCAACGCGAAGATGAGTTCCGTCACTTCGCGATCTGGTAAGTCTTGTCCACGGTGTAGACCTTGCCGTTTCCGTTGATCGCGGCAAGGCGAAGGTGCAGGACCGCGGGATAGCGCTTTGCAATGTTTTCCGGAATATCGAGAGTCCCCTTCTGCGACGTGCCCAGAACACGGTAGCCTTGGCCGTCCGCCGCCACCTCGCCGGTCCACAGCCACATCATGGAGCGCGTGGCGCGAGTCTCGCGCTTCACCTTCGCCGCGTACGGCATCTTCGTGGAGAGGGGCCAACCGGTCTTTGACGGCTCCTCGATCTCGTAGGGGACCTTCTGCGGCGTCTGCTCCACTTCCTGCATCATGATGCGGCGCGCTTCGAACTTGTAGGACTTGAGCATCGATTCCTTCTTGCCTTCCCGCGAGAGGTGAAGAACCCAATCGTGCGCCGAATCCGGCGCCTCGCCCGTGAACTTCTCGCCCTTGTAGTCCTTCTTTTGGGTGATCGTTTCGCCGGTGAGCGGATTGATCCACATCACATCGTAGCCGTGCTTTTCCACCAGCACTTCGACCGGCCCGGGCTTCTCCACATAGACGATGTATTCGATCCCTTCAAGGGCCAGGGCGCGGCCGCCATCGACGTCGAAATAGGGTTCCAGATCCCAATGCCGCGTGCCGGAAAAGAACGCGACAAACGCCGCGAATTGCTTCGGATCGGGTATGTCGACGCCGTTTGTGGAAATGTACTGGCCACTCATCGCGGCGTTCCACATGCCTTTACGAAACGCGTCCGGGCCCTTCGCGTCAACGAACCCCAGGTTTACAAACGGAACCGCGTAAAGCTGGTGCTCTACCGCGCCGACGGCATTTTCGGCGGAGCTCTGCATGACGTGATCCATCCAGCCGTCGTCGAGGAGCGCGGCCGAAGTTGCCGACGTGCCTGTCGACCGCGGATGCTGATACGGGTCCAGCTTCTTGAGCAGACCGCCGAGCTCCTTCAATAACTCCCGGCCGCTCGCATACCGCTCAAACTCGTCGACACCCTGCCAGGTTACATTCATCGGCGAATAGCGGGCGACAAGGTACTTGATGAGCCGTTCGCGTTCCTGCCAGCCCGGGAAACGCGTGGTGAGATGATCGGCGCCCGAGGCGAGGATCAGGTCCGCAACGACTCCCTTGCCGTTCGCGTAGAGAATGCGCTCGTCGAGCCGGCCGAAAAAAGCGGGATCGGGCTTGTCCGGAGAGGGGAAAATCTTCGCGGAATCCTCGGGGTTTCCCAGCACGGAGAAGCGCAGGTGATTGAATTTCGCGGTGGCCGCCCGGTCGATCAACTGTCTGGCATTGTCCGGCTCCGCGAAGGCGAAGCGCATTTCCGTAGCGCCGATCCACAAATGGGGTATAAGGTTTTCGGCATACGAGAAGTGGTGCACGTTGGCCGCTTTTACGAAACCGGGAGTGTCCGAAGTGGTGGCGGTAATCTTCCCGGTCTTCCCGCTGTAGGCGGCGACGTTGCTGGTTACGCGGTAGTCCCAATCGCCTGCTTCGTTCGGGGCGAACCGGATGATCATCCGCTTTCCGCCGTCCCAGAACGCGGGCATGCGGAACGTTCGATGGCGGGGCGAGCGGAATTCGGCGTGCAGGTCCACCTGCGTGTAAGGATTCGCCGGCAGATCCGCGGTATCGAAGACCAGGTCGCACGGTACATAGATGGGCGCGGTGGGGCAGGGCGTCTGCGCAACGATCGTGCCACAAAAAACGATGGTTCCGCAAAAGAAGCTCGGGGCGCAAAAAGCCAGCGCCAGCGGGAATGACTGTGGCTTTGATCGCATCTTGGAAATCGTTACCTTACTAACCGAACGAACCCTCATCAGCCGAGGGGCCGTAGAGAGCGGGGACGGGGACATCGTTCATTCGAAAGTAAACGGTGAGCTGCCCGCGATGATGGATCGAGTGGTTGAATATGAAGCCTCGCAAGACCGCGATCTTGGGGAGTGTGAACATTACCTTGCCGCCCACAAGCAGCGACCACGGTTTCATAAAATCGGCATCGCTCACGCCTTCGATTGCCGCTCGCGCTTCGGCCAGATGGTTGTCGAAGATGGCGACCAGCGCTTCCGGCGTCTCCGCTACGGGCGCCCGGGGAGGCGGAGCGCCTTCGGGCATCACGTCGAGCGAATCGGTGTTGATGGTGATCGCCACCCAGCTTGGCAGGGTTGCGAGGTGATTTGCAAGCTGACCGAACGTCCATGATCTCGCGTGGGGTTTCCAGTCCATTTTATCGCGGGGCACGCGCTCCAGGGTCTTACGCGTGCCTGCCGCTTCCTGGTTGAACTCCGCCAACAACCCCTGGTTGAGCGCCATGGAAATCCTCGCTTATACGTTCTTCACGGGCCGTACCAAACCACCCGGAGTGCCATACTTGTGGCGGTGCGCGGTGAACTTCGCCTGGCCATATTCCCCGAGTTCGACGGTCCCGCGAATCATGCCGGCATCCACCGTGCCGGTGAAATCGTAGCCGAGCCGCGTCCCTTCAATCCGGTGCGAGCTGCGGAAGCGGATTTCGTTGCCCTCAACAGTGCCGCGCAGATCGCCCGCGAGGATGTCCCCCTGGTGTGTGCCGACCAGTTCCCCGCCCTTCTGCTCGAAGACCACGGCATGCTGGGCGCCGCCGTAAATGTAGTCGAGCTGAACTTCCCACTGGCCGTCAACGTCGGCCGGCTGTCCCGTTGGAGGCGCGTGCCGGTCGATCTTCGGCGGCTTCGCGAGCAGCGAGTGGATGCGTGCCGCGGCCAGTTTCTCGTCGCCCGGCATCATCATATAAGGCATGATGGTGATGGAACTGCCGGCGTTTTCCCTGCGTCCTCCCGAAGATCCGCCTACGATGATTCGCGGCGATCCTTCGAAAAGCAATTTCTCGAACTCCTGGCCCGTTAGGCCCACCCTTGCGGCGTCCCACCGGATCACCATGTGCGGCGCGCGGTTCGACAGGCCTCGCGGCTGCACCACCTGCGTCGTGACGCCATCCACTTTCGCGACGCTCGATGAAATATGGCCAAGCCAGCCTTCCCACTGCTTCCATTCCGCGTCGTGATTGCGCTTCGCCCACATCTCGACGGCCGTCAGCATGCCGACGATCTCTTCCTTCCCTACCTTCAGGGAGCGGCCGAACGCGTGGTGTGGCGCGCTATTGAGCCACGCGGCCTGCAGGAGATCTTTCGGGCCGAGGAGCATGCCCGCGCATTGGGGTCCGCGTATACACTTGCCGCCGCTGTAGGCGACCATGGTGGCGCCGCGCTTCAAATGGACGTTCGGAATCGTCAGGTGCTCGGCTGCCGCGTCGACAAGGACCGGGACCTTCTTTGCGCGTGCGATCTTTGAGACGGCTTCCGTGCCGAGAGCTCCTTCATCGCCGTCTCCAGCGAGGATCATGATCATCGCGGTCTTCTCGCCGATCGCGGACTCAAGTTCGGCGGGCGTATTGACGTCGATCATCTTCACGCCGAGCATCCGAATGGCGTGGTCGTAAACGTTGCGCGAGTATGCCGGACAGATTACTTCACTCTTGAGGCCCGTGAGATTCGGCAGGCGCTGCATTTTCTCGGGATCGGCGCCGGCGATGCAGGCGGCGGTGGCGTGCGTGAGCGCGGCCGCGCAACCGGCGGTGACAATGCCCCATGGAGCCTGCGTGATTTCCGCCAGACGCTTGCCGACGCCCAACATCAACTCATCGATGTGAACGTAGTGCCGCGAGGCCTCTTCCATGGCGCGCTTTACTTCCGGCAGCGACTGAGAACCGCTGATGATGGTAAACGTGCCCTTGCAGTTGACGATCGGTCTGACGCCGATGGATTCGTAAATGCCCGGTCCGACTTTCAGTTCGGCCGCGCCGCGACTTGGCGCGAAACCCGCCGCCGCGGCAAGAATGCCGCCGCGCTTGAAGAGATCTCTACGCTTGAATATTCCTGTCCGCATGTTGTTGAGCGTACCGCAAAAACCGCCGGAGCGCTACACGTTCGGATATAATGTCCTGTCTGGAGACGACACAAGTATGAGACGAATGGGCTTGACGCTAACAACGCTACTCTTAACGGCATTGACTGGGAGCACAATGAACGCGCAACTCGCAACGAAAAAGGCGATGACGCTGGCGGCGGCGAAGCAGATTGCCGCGGCGGCACAAGCGGAAGCGGCGAAGAACAAATGGACGATGGTGATCGCCGTGATTGACGATGGCGCTAATCTCGTGTACCTGGAGCGAATGGACGGTACGCAGATCGGCAGCGTGGACGTGGCGATTCAGAAAGCGCAGAGCGCCGTGAAGTTCAAACGGCCCACGAAGGTGTTTGAAGAGGCGCTGAAAGGCGGACGGCAGGCGATTCTGCGGCTGCCCGGCGCCCTTCCCGTCGAGGGGGGCGTGCCGATCCTGGTGGACGGCGTTGTCATCGGCGCTATCGGCGTGAGCGGAGCGCAGTCGAGTGAAGACGGCCAATGCGCGGCCGCGGGCATCGCGGCGCTGAAGTAAGCGCCGCTTTGCCAACGCGTTCGGCATCCCTTACGACAGCGATCAGGGCCGTCCGCGACGCCGGCGCCGGCACATTCGGAGCCAATGATTACGGGACGGATTTGATGCGCACTGCCTTCAGGCCGGCCGAGAAAAAGGGCCCGCCTGTAACGCCCGGCCCGCTCACGGATAAGCAGCTACCAGCCGCCGAACAGGAAGCGATGGCCAACCTGTTCGCCGGCGCAATCGGTCTTTATAAAAATCCGCAGAGTCACCGGCACGTCCCGACGCACCCGGAGGATGCCGCCGAGGTAATCGTTTTCGCCAGCCAGCTTTTGCGGATCGTCGATCGTTTGAAGCCCTGAACAGAGCATAGCCCGCAACCACAGATATCATCCTCTCTTCCGGCCCCGAACTGGATTCAGCGAACGGTGCGGGAATCTTTGGCGCTGTTCGAGCGTCGCTATCGCGACGGCAGCACAACACGAAATCGCCTTGAACGCGCCCTGCATAGTCCATCGTCGCCACGGCAGAGTGATGAGACGAGAAGGCAGACCCGTAGTCCCTGCGGGCGGCATCAGTGCTCTTCAAAAAAGTGTTCAACATCAGTGTCCATCGAACGGCACTTATGCAGTATCGTTAAGCAAGCGTTCAGAAGCTCACTGTTGCGTGCCCCCTCATCAAGGGGTCCTCCATCAGGGTACTTTTCCACCGTGAAACAGGTTGTTCCGAACGTCGCGCACGAGTCGCAAAAGGTATCGTTCGTCAGATTCACCGTTCGACTTGGAGTTCTTTTCCCAGCGCATACTTCTGTCGGACATAACGAACCTCTTGCTTCTGTGGCGGCTTCTGAAGTAAATGCGACTGGGCAACTGTAAAGTCTCGGTTTGTTATGGAGGTAAACCGCCCATTGAGCTTGTCAGCGAATAGTTTCCAATCGGGAAGCGCATTGCCGTATTTATCGCCCTTGACGAATTTGGCTCGCTTCAGAGCACACTCAAATCGGGAGAAAACAACGAAGAACTCCAAGACCAGTTTGTCGTTGCCCCCGGTAAGGGACCGAATCAGGTCGAGGTGGGTACTTTCCATCAGGCTCCTTCCCGGAAACTTACGACGCTCCGGCAGATCGACACTATAATGCTCTTCATGTGTGGCTATTTGGCTTCCAGCCGACCGGATCGCCACCCGCCGCTGAACGGGAACAAAGAGCAGAAAACAGCGGTATCGAGACTGGCAAGCGGGAAGCCCTCCAGCAGGGCCAGATCAAGGCGACGCCGGGGTGACCGCTTCAAGGTAGTTCGTGAATTCGCATCTTCCGGCCGGCTACGTCGCATAACATCAGCCCATCACCGGCCGGATCTTCCGCCGCGCGGCTGCCGGTTCTACGAGCAGCCGCTCGTTCCGCCGCAATTCCCGCACTTGTAGCAGCTTCCATTGCGGGTCATGATCGAACCGCACTCGGCGCACAGCGGAGCATCCGTCACTACCGGCGCGAACGGAAGCGTCTGCTGCGGATTCACTTCGGTCGGACGCAGTATGCCCGCCCCTCCCGCTTCCGTCACCGCGAATTCCGGTCCCAGGAACTTCGCCCCAAGCCAGCGGAATATGTAATCCATGATGGACTTCGCGTACGGAACATGCGGATTACCCGTCCACCCGCTCGGCTCGAACCGCACGTGCGCGAACTTCTCCACCAGGAACTTCAGCGGCACTCCGTACTGAAGGCAATAGCTGATCGCCGTCGCGAAGCTGTCCATCAGGCCGGAAATCGTGGAGCCTTCCTTCGCCATCGCGATAAAGATCTCTCCCGGCTGGCCGTCCTCGAACATCCCGACCGTGAGGTAGCCCTCATGCCCGCCGATCGAAAACTTGTGCGTGATCGACGCGCGCTCATCCGGCAGCTTGCGGCGCACCGGCCTGTAGACGATCTTCTCCACAACCGTATGAGGCGCCGGAGCCGCCGCCACCGGAGCCGCGGCCTTCTTTTCGCCCTTTCCGGAGCTGAGCGGCTGTACCCGCTTCGAGTTATCGCGATAGATGGCGACCGCCTTCAGTCCAAGCCTCCAGCTCTCGGTATAGGCGTCCATCACATCTTCCACCGTGCACTCTTCGGGCATGTTGATCGTCTTCGAGATCGCGCCCGAAATGAACGGCTGCACCGCCGCCATCATGCGGACATGGCCCATATAGTGAATCGAGCGCGTTCCGTTCTGCGGCCGGAAGCTGCAATCGAAGCACGTCAAATGCTGCGTCTTCAGGTACGGCGCGCCTTCAATCGTGCCCGTCGAATCGATGTGCGCTACAATCCGCTCCACCTGCTCGGGCGAATAACCGAGCTTGATCAGCGCCGCGGGCACCGTGTTGTTGACGATTTTGATCACGCCGCCGCCCACCAGCCGCTTGTATTTCACGAGCGCCAGATCGGGTTCGATGCCGGTCGTGTCGCAGTCCATCATGAAACCGATGGTTCCCGTGGGCGCGATGACGGTGACCTGGCCGTTGCGGTAGCCGGCGTTGGTCCCGAGCGCCAGCGCGTCGTCCCAGCAAGCGCGCGCGCCCTCGAACAGATCCGCGGGAATATTGCGCGCGTTGATTCTACCGACTGCGTCGCGGTGCATTCGGATCACTTCGAGGAACGGCTCCTCGTTCTTCCAGTAGCCGGGGAACGGCCCCGTGGATTCGGAAATACGCGCGCTCGTCAGGTAAGCCTGACCGCACATTACGGCCGTGATGGCGCCCGCGTAGTCGCGGCCCTGATCGCTGTCGTAGGGGATGCCGAACGACATCAACAGCGCGCCCAGATTGGCGAAGCCCAGACCGAGCGGCCGGTAATCGTGCGAGTTCCGCGCGATCGCCTCCGTCGGGTAACTCGCGGAATCGACGATGATCTCCTGCGCCATAATCATCGTGTCCACGGCGTGGCGGAAAGCTTCGACGTTGAAGCGGCCGTCCGGTCCCACGAACTTCATCAGATTCAGCGAAGACAGATTGCAGGCCGAATCGTCAAGGAACATGTACTCCGAGCACGGATTCGACGCGTTTATGCGCGAGGTGTTCTTGCACGGATTCCAGCGGTTGACGGTCGTATCGAACTGCATGCCGGGATCCCCGCACTGGTGCGTGGCTTCGGACAGCTGGCGCATCAGGTCCTGCGCTCTGTAGCGGTCGACCGGCATGCCATCGACCACGGAACGCGTCCACCAGTCCTTATCTTCCGCAGCCGCCTGCATGAAATCGTCGCTCGCGCGGACGGAGTTGTTGGCGTTCTGAAAAAAGATCGAGCTGTAGGCGTCGCCGTCGAGCGAGGAGTCGTAGCCCGCGTCGATGAGCGTGTGCGCCTTTTTCTCTTCCTTCGCTTTGCACCAGATGAAGTCCTTCACGTCCGGGTGATCCGCGTTGAGGATCACCATCTTCGCCGCGCGGCGCGTCTTGCCGCCGGACTTGATCACGCCGGCGAAGGCGTCGAATCCTTTCATGAAGGAGAGCGGTCCCGAGGCGCGGCCGCCGCCCGAGAGGATCGCGTCCTCTTCCCTAAGCGCCGACAGGTTCGTTCCCGTGCCCGACCCCCATTTGAAGAGCATGCCCTCCGTCTTCGCGAGATCGAGAATGGACTCGAGCGAATCTTTGACCGAGACGATGAAGCACGCCGAGCACTGCGGACGTTGTTTACCTTCGAGCTTCTTGATCGAGCCCGACGTTTCGTCGTAGATCCAGCCGTAGCCGCGCGCTTCCTTCACGCCGACATTGAACCAGACCGGGGAGTTGAAGCAGGCCTTCTGCGTCAGCATCAGGTGCGCGAGTTCGAAGCGGAAGTTTCCGGCGTCGGCGTCCGTGCGGAAATAGCCCCCTTGCTTGCCCCAACCCGCAATGCTGTCGACCACTCGATGCACGAGTTCGGCGACGCTCGTTTCGCGGCCCGGCGTGCCCATCTTGCCATGGAAGTATTTGCTTGCGACAATGTTGGTCGCGGTCTGCGACCAGTCGGCGGGGACTTCGATGTCCCGCTGCTCGAAAATCGTGGATCCTTTGTCGTTACTGATCGAGGCGGTTCGCGTTTCCCAGGCGACGTCGTCGTAGGGAGTTTTTCCGTTCTCCAGTTTGGCGGTGAAGTAACGGGGGAAGGCAACGCCTTCGCGGTTTCCTGTAGTGCGTCTCTGCTGTTTTGTTTCTTCCAACTTCGAACTAAGATCGACGCTGAGCTGTCCCATGAATTGGCTCTCCTTTTAAGCTAAGGGGGGAGCGATGTCTCGCAATTGTAATGATGCCGCTAGATGTTGGGGCGTGTCAAGGATTCTATCTATATACGGCGCTACAGTTTACGGAATGCGCTACGGCCATTTCCGGGAAAGGACGCCACTTTCCGTATCGTCCCACGTCAATTTGCCCATCGCACGGACACCGTATCGAAAGATAGGGTGGTTCCCATACTCGGCCCACTCGCGTCCACCCGAATCGCAGAAAGGAACAAAACCACCCCAACCACAGCTCCATCGGACCTTTGCAACAATCATTTCCTGGCGAGCCCTCGGCCGCTTGCCGGCGCCGCATGATTCGTGCCGCGGGGCGTCCGGCCCCGGAGGAATCGCGCCGCATCAAGGAAGCTCCATCCGCGCGGCCCTCAGTTGACCCCGCCCATCATGCCTTTCATGGGCTTCACCAGCGCAGCCAGCGCCAATCCCGTGACCGCGGCAAACAGAGCCACCACCGCGAACAGCGATGGCAGGGGAATCGTCTCATACAAGGACGCAACCTGTCCCCCCATGTAGTTGCCCACCGAAAGGGACAGGAACCAAACGCCCATCATCAGCCCCGTGACCCGCGCGGGCGCGAGCTTCGAGAACGCGCTCATCCCCACCGGGCTCAGGCACAATTCGCCCACCGTGTGCAGCAGATACGTAGCCCACAACCAGGCTGCCGTGACTCGCCCGCCGTCCGCCGCGCTGAGCGCCGCTCCGGACATGATGAAGAAGCTCAGCGCCATCGCGGCAAGGGCCCAGACGAACTTGGCCGGGCTCGACGGCTCGCGCGGTCCGAGACGCAGCCAGAGCCATCCAAGCACCGGCGCGAGCGCAATGATGAAGAGCGCGTTGATCGACTGAAACCAGCTCGCCGGGTAGGTGTGCCCGAAAAGCGTGCGGTCCGTGCTCCGCTCCGCGAACAGGTTCAGCGAGGAACCCGCCTGCTCAAATACCGAAAAGAACATTGCCGACGCGATAAACAGCAGCCCCACCGCGAGAAAGCGCTTGCGCTCCGCCTTCGTCCATTGGGACGAAAACAGCAGCCACCCGAAGAGACAGGCTACCAGCACGACCATGAGCACGCCGACGACGTTCGAAATTCCCTGCGCCGTCAATCGCACGAATCCGCCGATGGCGAGTAGCGCGATCCCGGCGGCCGCGGCCGCGGCCACGGCGACCGACCAGCCTAGCGCCCGTATCGACGACGCGGAGCGCGAAACACGCAGGCCGGCCTGGCCCAAATGCCGTCCGCCCAGCGCGTATTGAATCAAGCCCAGGGTCATACCGATTCCTGCCAACCCAAAGCCGTAATGCCATTCGATCTTCTCGCCCACGTAGCCGCAAATCAAAGGGGACGCGAACGCGCCAATGTTGATTCCCATGTAGTAGAGGGAGTAGCCTGCGTCGCGCCGCCGGTCTTCGCGCGCATACAATTCCCCCACCATCGCCGAAACGTTGGGCTTCACCAAGCCCGTGCCGATGACGATCAGCGCCAAGCCCATATAGAAGGCGGTAAGTCCGCCCAGCGCCATAGAAAAATGCCCCAGCGCGATCACGGCGCCGCCATAGAGCACGGCGCGCCGCAGCCCGAAGATGCGGTCGGCAACCCATCCGCCGGGGAGTCCGGAAAGATAGACCATGGCGGTATAGAGACCGTAGATCGAGCCGGCCTTCGCCGCGTCGAAGCCCAGTCCGCCGCGCGCGGCGGGCGCTGTCATGAACAAAATCAGCAGGGCGCGCATTCCGTAGTAGCTGAAGCGCTCCCACATCTCGGTGAAGAAGAGCGTGGCGAGACCACGCGGATGTCCGAAGAAGCTTGCGTCCGGCGCCTTGTCCATGGATCTACCTACTTTACACGCTTGAGCGCCGCGGCAAGGCTCCGGCAAATGCGGGAAGGGTGGAGACTGTCGTCCGGCTCCTCAGGGGAGGTCCCTGAGGAGGTCCCCACTTCCCTCGACGGCAGGAAGAAGTGTGGTAGTATTTTGCGAAGCGGTTTCTGGAGGTATACATGAAACGTTGGGCTGTTCTCGCCGTTTTTCTACTCGCGCAGGCCGCCTTCGGCCAGCGCCACAAACTGGGCACTGTAAATGCGGAGACTCCCGAAGGGGCTCTTCTTCAGCAGATCGGACAGGAAGCCGACGCCGGGAAGAAGGTCGCTCTCATGGAAGAATTCGCCGCGAAGTTCCCCAAACACGAAGGCGCGGGATGGGTCCTCCTGCAACTCCAGGGCGCTTACTCGAAGGCCAATCAGTTCGACAAGACTCTCGAAGTGGGCGACAAACTTCTTGCGCTCGATCCCGACGACGTCGAAACGGCGCATCAGAATCTCAAGGCAGCGGAAGGCAAGAAGGATCTCGACCTGATCGTGAAGTGGTCGGGCGCGACGGCGCAGATCGCTCCCAAAGTCGCCGCCGAGCCGCAGCCGAAAGACGAAGACGAAGTGGACTATTGGAAACACCGCGTGGACTTCGCGAAACAGGTGGTCGCCTACACGGAATATTCCCTGTTTAATGCCGCCCTGACCACGCAGGATGGGCGCAAGAAAGTCCAATTGCTCGAAACGCTTCAGCAGCGCAATCCGAAAAACGCCTACGCCGCGCAGATTCCCGGCCTGGTTTTCACCACCTACCGCCAGCTTGGCGATAACGATAAAGCCGTCGCCACGGCGGAACAGATTCTGACCGCGGACCAGAGTAATGAAGACATGCTGCTCGTGGTGGCGTTCAACTATCTTCAGAAGAATCAGCAGCTCGACAAAGTCCTCACCTACTCGACGAAGCTTGTGGAAGTCATGACATCGAAGCCCAAGCCGGAAGGGATCGCCGACGCCGACTGGACCGCGCGGAAGAACCAACTCATTGGCCTGGGACATTATATGATCGGCTCCGTCTACATGAATCAGAGCAAGTTCGCGCCCGCCGACGAGACGTTGCGGCGCGCGTTGCCGCTCGTCGACACCAACGCCGACATGAAGGCGGAGACGCTGTTCAACCTGGCCCTGGCGAATTTCAAACTCGGCGAGTCCACGAAGAACACGCAGCGGATTCTCGACGCCATCAAGTTCAACGAGCAGTGCGCCGCGCTGAAGAGCCGGTTCCAGGCCAAGGCCGCGCAGAACCTGAAAGTCATCCGTGCGCAGTATCGCGTCACGAAGTGAACATTCTTGTTCCGAACCTCGGCTCCACTTCGCTCAAGTATCAGATTCTCGAAATGCCGTCCGAGCGCCCGCTCTCGAAGGGGCGCTTCGAGCGGGTCTCGGACTACGCGGAAGCGATCGCGCAAATCCGGGCGGGCGATGCGCGGGTCGACGCCGTGGCTTTCAAAGCCGTGCACGGCGGTCCCCGGTATCGGGGAACCTTCGCCGTAAACGCGGATTTGCTTGGTGCGCTCGAAGAGTTTCTGCCTGCCGCGCCCGCCCACAACCGGATCTATCTCGATGCCATCCGCGCCTTCGCGGCGAATCTGCCCGGCGTCCCCCTGATTGCCGCGTTTGAAACTGAATTCCACGCGACGATGCCGGATTACGCTCGCGAATACGGCGTCCCGGCGGAGTGGCGCGAGGCCGGCATCGCGAAGTACGGGTTTCACGGCGCTTCGCACTGCTTCGTCTCCGGGCGCGCCGCCGCGATGCTCGGCCGCGACGTTCGGCTGGTGAGTTGCCATCTGGGCGGAAGTTCGTCGATATGCGCGATCGACCGCGGCCGTTCGATCGACACGACGATGGGATTCTCCCCGCAGTCGGGCCTGGAGAACTCGACGCGTCACGGCGACCTGGACGTTTTCGCCGTACTCTTCATGATGGAGAAGCAAGAGTGGGGCGTGGCGGAAGTTCGCGAACAACTGGCCCGCACCGGCGGCTTGGCGGGACTTTCGGGCATCGCGGGAGGTGACGTGCGCGACCTGCAGTCCGCCGCGGCGGCCGGGAACGCGCGGGCGGCTACGGCGCTCGCGGTGTTCGTCTACGAAGTAAAGAAGACGCTCGGCGCGTACGCGGCGGCCATGGGCGGGCTCGACGCAGTCGCGTTCACGGGCGGCATCGGCGAGAACTCGGCGGAGCTCAGAAGACAGTGCTGCGCGGGGCTTGAGTTTCTGGGCATCGCGCTCGACCCCCGCCGCAATGAGAATGGCTCGGGCGACCGGCTGCTCTCGCCGGACGGTAGCCGCGTTTCCGTCCTTGCTCTCGCGACGGATGAAGAATTGATCGTGGCCCGCCGGGCTTACGCTACGTTGTCGGCGGGGCGCTGAGCGCTAGCGGGTCAGCCATGCGCTAAGCGCTACGACGTTCGCCGAAAACGTGCTCGACTTGATGATCTTCACCGGAGGCGCCTGCTTGCCCTGAAACACGTTCAGCGTTTCGTTCTCGGCAAGTGGATACACGCGGCCGCCGATCGTAACCGTCATGTCCTTTGCGGCAAACACGGAAACGACATTGTCCGCCTTTCCAATACTGCCGTCTTCGACCCACGCGCCCCGTTCGTCGAGCGCATCTATGATCGCCCGCGCCGATCTCGGCCGCCCGATCCGTTCTCCGCTCCAAGGAGACAGACCGTGGAGCTTGTCCGGACGCCGCAGTTTCGAGACATCCGCCGCGGCCAGCGTCTTATACTCATCGGCAATCGAGGCGAGTTGATTCCCGTTCGTCAGCACGCCGTAGTGCGTGATCACGGACTCGCCGCTGTAACTTACTTCGTAGCCGTCGATCAGCGTTGCCGATTTTCCCTGCACCTGCACGCGCGTGCCCTTCGTGATATAGAGCGGCTTGTTCGTGCGCAGCTCGTAGAACCGCGCCATCACAACCGAGTCTTTGGACATGCGCCTTCGCGCCTCCGCGGGACGATCCGTTGGCGGGAGGGCGGACCGCTGCAAATACTCGAGCGCCCGCGGCACGGCGTCCAGAAACTTGCGCTTGCCGGTTGCGCGATAGAGGACCAGAAGCGTTTTCATGATGCCTTGAGACTCGCCGCCGGTTACAGAAGGCGGTTCGAAAATGCGCGCCCACGCGGGATGCATGTCCACGTCGTATTGCTGCGCCCAGGCGGGCTGCGGTTCAGGCATTTGCGCGAGCAAAATGAAATCGCCGCCCTTCTCCGCCGCGGCCTGATATCGCGGCTCGTTATAAATTCGCGAGGCTTCGAGGAATGCGTCGATAACATCCGAGATCGTGTTGTCGTTGAACGTGTACTCGGATTCGTAGTTAGGCCCCAGCCATTTTTTCGACCACGTTTCCGGATAGCTTGCGCGCTTCACGGGAAACTTCGCGGGATCGGGAAATTCGCTATACCGCTGCGGCCAGGCGCCGTTCGGATACTGCGCCTTGGTCAGCGAATCGAGCGCGTAGAGAGCCGCTTCGTGGATCTTGGCGTCCGCGAAACCAAGGGCGCGGTCGACGCGCATCATGAGCCGCACCGCCGCCTGCGTCACGTTGTCGTCCATATTGGTCACCGGGCGGCTCCGGACGACGCCCGGCGGAGGCGTGGGAAGACTGCCGCAGTTTCCGTCCGCCCGATACGGATAATACTTGCGCTTCGCGGGATCGAATTCAATCACGTAGTCCCATCCGCCGGAGCAATGCTGCCCTTTGACGAGCGAGTACGCCGCGTCCCGCGCCAGATCCAGATAGTAGCGGTCGCCGGTCGCGTCGTAGGCTTCCAGATAGGCCATCCCGACGCTTGGGATTCCCTCGCGCTGTACCGTGACCTGCGTGAACCCCTCTTCATGCTCCGAGCGCCCGTAGCTCAGATCGGCGGTGTAGTAGAAGTGGTACCCGCCCTCGGTCGATACTTTCGTTCGGTAGAATTCCGCGGCCTTGCGAAGCGCTTTCAGGACCTCGTCTCGCGACGGCTCCTGAGCAAACGCTCCGCCCGAGGCCGCTAGTAGGAGAGAGACCGGCAGTAGTAGAGTGGTAATCGTGTGGCGCATAGCAAACGAAGTTTACTACGTTCGCGTCCGGTTGGCGGCAATTGCAGACCGGCACTAGCGCGGCGGCCGAGTACGCACTGCGGCTTGAGGCGCGCCGCGCAGCGTCCGGGCGTCTGGAACGGCGTCACCTCCTCATCGGCAATCTCCGGCTGACTCTGTTCCTTGCGTTCGGCGCGCTGGCGTGGCTGGCCTTTGTCGAGAGCGCCATCCCGGCGTGGCTTCCAGCGGCGCCCGCCGTTCTGTTTGTCGCGCTCGCCGTCTACCACGAGACCGTCATTCGCCGGCAGCGAAGCGCACGGCGCGCCGAACGCGTCTACGAAAACGGCATCGCGCGTCTGGAGGATCGCTGGGCCGGGCTTGGCGAAGCGGGCGAACGCTTCCGCGATTCCACTCATCCCTATAGTGAAGACCTCGACCTGTTCGGAAAGGGCGGGCTGTTCGATCTTCTCTCTTCCGCGCGCACGCGTACCGGCGAGAATACGCTTGCGGAATGGCTGCTCGCGCCGTCGCCGGTTCCGGAGATTCGCGAACGCCATCGTGCCATCGACGATCTGCGGCCGCGCCTCGACTTCCGTGAAGATCTCGCCGTGCTTGCCGAAGACGTTCGCGCCGCAGGTGAAGGCGGCGGATTGGTGAAGTGGGCCGAGGAGCCCCCCGCGCTCGCCCTTCGCGGCGCGAGAGTGGCGGCGGCGCTGCTTTCCTGCGCGGTGGTTGCGGCCGCGATTGCCTGGGCAGCGACCGGCCACCGGGCGCCCTTCACCGTAGCTCTCACGTTTGTGGGGGGCTTTGGACTTTGGCTGCGCGCGCGCGTGCTGCACGTTCTTCATGCGGCGGAACACGCGGCGGGCGGCCTGTCCCTTCTGGCGTCCGTGCTCAAGCGCGTGGAGACGGAGAGCTTCACCTCGCCAGGTCTCGTCACTCTCCGCCAGGCGCTCGACACGGACGGGCTGCCGCCTTCGAAAAAAATTGCCCGGCTGAACCGGCTGGTGGAATTAATTGATTCCCGCGACAATGTCGCACTGCGCATCGCCGGGCCGCCGCTGCTCTATGGGACGCATCTGGCATTCGCCGCGGAGGCGTGGCGCGCCCGCGCCGGCAACCACGTGCGCCAGTGGCTCGACGCGGTGGGGAAGATTGAAGCGCTATCCTCGCTCGCCGCATACGCCTACGAACACTCGGACGACGTGTTCCCGGAATTCGACGAAGGCGATGCCAATCCCGAAAACTCCGCTTGCTTCGACGGAGAGAAACTCGGACATCCATTGCTCCCCGCGGCGCGCTCCGTTCGCAACGATGTACGATTGTGCGAAGGCCTGCAACTGCTGCTCGTCAGCGGCTCGAACATGTCAGGCAAGAGTACGCTGCTGCGCACGGTGGGCATCAACACGGCGCTGGCAATGGCTGGAGCGCCGGTGCGCGCGGCCCGGCTGCGTCTGACTCCGCTCGCCTTGGGCGCTTCGATTCGGGTGACCGACTCGCTGCAAGGCGGATCCTCCCGCTTTTACGCGGAGATCACGCGGCTGAGGCGGATTCTCGACATCGCCCGCGGCCCTGTTCCGCTGCTGTTCCTGCTCGACGAGTTGCTGAACGGCACAAACTCCCACGACAGGCGGATTGGCGCGGAGGGCATTGTGCGCGGTTTCCTCGAACGCGGAGCGCTCGGCCTGGTAACGACGCACGACCTGGCGCTGGCGGAGATTGTCGAACCGATGGGCAAGGCCGCGGCGAACGTGCACTTCGAGGATCATCTGGAAGGCGGCGTGATCACGTTCGACTACAAGCTGCGCGAAGGCATCGTCCGGAAGAGCAACGCGCTCGAGATGATGCGGGCGATTGGGCTCGACGTGTGAGGTCGTTGTAGACTCGGATGACGAATCCGGCGCGGCGCTTGACCGCGACGGCCGTAAGTACGGCCGATCCATCCGAAATCGCCCGGCGCTTTCACCACAGTGCCTCGTGAGTCGGTCGCGCGAACCGGGCCAACTGACCCATCCCGCTCGCGCAACCTACGCTTCAAAAGCTCGCCTTCGCGCCACCCTGGAGAAGGCCCACGCGGCGTTTTCGGACTAAACAGCCGGCCGCATCAACCCCACCAGTTCTCGCCAGGCGCCAGATGCGCCTTCACCACGTCCGGATTGAGATCGATGCCCAGCCCCGGTTTCCCGGGCAGCCGGATGAATCCATCCTGAATGTACTCGCCGTCAAGTAGTAGAACCTTGTCCATCCAATCGCCCTTGCCCGTCACGGTTTCACACGCCAGGTAGTCGCGAATCGACGCCGCCCATTGGATCGTCGCCCACGTATTCACTTGGCTGCCCGTGTTGTGATTCGCCATCGGCAGACCCCAGACGTCCGCCATGTCGGCGATGCGTTTGGTTTCGAGAAAACCGCCGCTGTTGCGCAAATCCGGGTGCAGAATATCGCACCCCTGATTGATGATGAAGTCCT
>CAMDED010000107.1 GCA_945893365.1 Candidatus Sulfopaludibacter sp. SbA3
GCGCACCGTCAGGAAAAATACGAGAGCCCCGTATAACGCCAGGAACAGCACTTCCATTCCCACCACCTCCATTCCTACGCCCTTTAGAAACACGCCCTTCAGAATGCCCACGAAGTAGCGCGACGGAAACAGGTACGTGATCGCCTGAACCGCCGGCGGCATGTTTTCTATGGCGAACGTAAAACCGGACAACAGAAAAGCGGGAAGGAAGGAGCTGACGAGTCCCGCCTGATAGGCGAGCAGTTGGGACCGCGTCACGGCCGAAAGCAGAATTCCCCAGCAGAGAGCGCCGAATATGAAGATGCAGCTTGTAAAGAACAGGAAAAACACGCTGCCGCGAAACGGGACGCCGAACACGAACACGCCAACCGTCACGGAGACCGCCACGTCGACGAGTCCCAGTGCGAAGAACGCCATCAGCTTTCCAAGCGCCATTTCGGCCGGCCGCAGCGGGGTCGAAAGCAGTTGCTCCATGGTCCCGTTCTCCCACTCGCGGGCGATTGTGAGCGACGTCAGCAGCGCGGCAATGATCATCAGGACGACGGCGATCAGGCCGGGCACGATGTAGTTTCGCGACTTTTGTTCGCTGTTGTACCAGACTCGTGTCCGCAGCTCGACCGGGGGAGCCGTGGCGCGCCCGGCCCGCCGCATCTGAGCCTTCAACTGCAATTCCGCCGCATGCGCCTGGACCAGCCCGTCCACGTAACCAAGCGCGATCGAAGCCGTGTTCGAATCGCTCCCTTCGAGCAGAAGCTGCACGGAGGCTTCGTGGCCCGATAGAAGCTGCCGCGCGTAGCCCCGGGGGATAGAGATTCCGAGCAGGCATTCGTCCCTGTCGAACTTCTTTTCAAGCGCGTTCTCGTTCTCCACCATGCCTAGCACCGAAAAGTAAAGCGAGCCATGGAAGCGGGCGATCAGATCGCGGCTCTCCGCGCTTTGGTCGGCGTCGTATACGAAAGTGGGAATACGCTCCACGTCGAGCGTCAGCGCGTAACCGAACAGCATCAGCAGAATCAGCGGCAGGAGGAGCGCCAGAATGAGACTTCGCACGTCGCGGCGAATGTGCAGCGCCTCCTTGCGGGCGACGGCCCATGTGCGGCGCCAGGTCACGCGAGTTTACGCTCCTCTTCTTCAATCAGCTCGACGAAGACCTCCTCCATCGACTGTTTGCCCGCCGCCGCCTTCAGTTCCCCGGGCGTTCCCAGCGCGATCATCTTGCCGCGGTACATCAGCGACAGTCTGTGGCACAGCTCCGCCTCCTGCATGTAGTGCGTCGAGACGAAAACCGTTCGTCCAGCGGCGGCAAACTCGCGGATCAAGTCCCAGAATTGGCGGCGCGCAATGGGATCGACGCCCGAGGTCGGCTCGTCCAGGAACAGGATCGGCGGCTCGTGAAGGATCGCACAACCCAACGCAAGCCGCTGTTTCCAGCCCCCTGGAAGCAGCCGCGTCATCAGGTTCCGTTTGTCTTCGAGGTCCGCCATCTTGAGAGCGAACCGCTTGCGTTCGCCGCGCACGGCGCGGGGCACGCCGTAGATGCCGGCGAAGAAATCGAGATTCTCTTCCACCGTCAGGTCGTCGTAAAGAGAGAATTTCTGCGACATGTAGCCGATGATTTTGCGGATTTGCTCGGATTGCGTGTAGACGTCGAGTCCGCCAACCTCGGCCGTCCCTTCCGACGGGCGTAACAACCCGCACAGAATGCGAATCGTAGTGGATTTTCCCGCGCCGTTCGGGCCCAGAAAGCCGAAGATCTCGCCGGGTTTCACGGCAAAGCTCACGTGGTCGACGGCGAAAAAATCGCCGAACCGCTTCACCAGATTCCCCGCGGAGACGGCGAACGGCTTCACTCGCCGCTCCCGATCAGCGCGATAAACACATCCTCGAAACGATCCTTGCCGGTCTCCCGTTTGAGAGCGGCGGGGGTGTCGCAGCGGATAAGCCGGCCATGGTGCATCAAGCCCACTCGATTGCAGCGCTCGGCTTCGTCGAGATAGGCGGTCGTCACGAAAACGGTGAGGCCGTCCGCCACCAAACGATACAGAATGTCCCAGAAATCGCGGCGGGAGAGCGGGTCCACGCCATTCGTCGGCTCGTCCAGAAACAGGATGCGCGGATGATGCAACAGCGTACACATGAGCGCGAGCTTTTGCTTCATGCCGCCCGAAAGCCGGCCCGCCTGGCGCTGCTGAAAAGGTTCCATGCGCGTCATTCGGAGAAGTTCGAGCATGAGAGGCTCGACTTCTCGCGCGGCAAGGCCGAAGAGATCGGCGTAGAAGAGCATGTTCTCGCGCACGGTTAGGTCGCCGTAGAGTCCGAACCGCTGCGCCATGTAACCGATCGAATCCTTGACGGCGTCCACCTCGCGCGAACAATCGTGCCCCGCCACGCGCGCCTCGCCTTCGCTCGGGTCCATCAGTCCGCAAAGCATCCGCAAGGTGGTGGTCTTGCCCGCGCCATCGGGCCCCAGCAAACCGAAAACTTCGCCCTGCGCCACGGACAAGGTCAAGCCGGCGACAGCCGTGAGCCCGCCGAAGCGGCGTGTCAGATTGCGCGTTTCAATGAAGGGCGGCATTCTCAATGAACCGCGACGTCAGGGCTCTATCACGATCTCCGCGTCGGCCGGCATGTTCAACTTGAGCTCGCGCGCGGGGTTCGGAATCTCCACTTTGACTCGGTACACCAGCTTGACGCGTTCCGCCGCCGTCTGGATCTGCTTCGGCGTGAACTCCGCGTCCGAAGCGATGAATGTAATCCGGCCGTCGTACACCTTGCCCGAAAACGAATCCGTCGTGACCCTCACCTTCGCGCCCACTTTCACGCGCCCCAGGTCCTGCTCGGAGATGTAGCCGCGCAGCCATGGATGCTCCACATCCGCAATGGTCAGCACCGTCGCGCCCGCGGCCAGTATTTCTCCGGGCTCGGCCGCTTTCGAAAGCACCACGCCATCCACGGGCGAGAGTACGGCGTTGTCCGAGACCTGCGAATCGAGCACCGAGACCTGCGCCCGCGCGCGTTCGATCTCGGCGCGGCGCGTGGTCACCTCCTGCTCTTTCCTTCGCAGCTCGATGCGCGCGGATTCGGCGAGCCGCAGCGCGGCCTGTGCCCGGGCCACTTGCGCGCGGGCGGCGGCGACATCTTCCTTGCGAGGGCCTTCTTCCACCAGCGCCAGGCGCTGCCCCGCCTGATCGAGCGACGCTTGCGTCGCGTCGAAGCGCGCCTTGAACCGGTCGCGCTCCTGGGTGGAAATGTCCTCGTTCTTGTAGAGCCCTTGCGCCCGCTGCCAATCCTTCGCGGCGCGCTCGTGTTCGGTCTTGATCTCCTCCACCGCGGCGCGCGCCTGCTGGATTTCCTGCTTCCGGGACCCCGCGAGCAACTGATCCAGATGCGCCTGCGCCTGCGCGATCTCCGCCTGGCGCAGCTGCGTTTCGGCCGCAAGCGACTCGCGCTGCTGATCGATCGCCGTGCGCAGCAGCACGAGCTGCGACTCGGCGACCGCGACGCCCTGCTGTTCCCGTCCCCGCTCCCGCGCGACGCGCTCCGGATCGAGCCGCGCCACGACGGCTCCTTTCTTCACGGCGTCGCCTTCATTGAAGTTCCGCTCGATGAGTTTGCCCGGAACCTTGAACGCAATGTTGACTTGCGTCATTTCCATGTTTCCCGAGAAGCGGATTCGCGTGTCCGGGGGCGCGCCGCGGAAGCGGACGCCCCAGACGATGGCCGCGGCAACAACGGCAATGAGAATGACGATCGGCAGCTTTTTCATTGGATTAAGGGAGATACCGGCTGACCGCGCCCATCGCGGAACCGAGATCGATACGGGCCGAATTGTAGGCGAACAGGGCGTTGACGCGATTCCCGCGCGCGCGTTCGAGACGCGTTTGCGCGCCCGTCACTTCCAGGCTGTTCGCAACACCCCCCTCATACCGTCGGCGGGCTTGCGCCAGTTCCTCCTCCGCCAGGCGGACGCCCTCTTCCGACACCTTGACTTCGTTATCCGAGGACTCGAGCGCGTCGAGCGCCAGCCTCACCTCAAGCGCGGCCTGTTCCTCCAGATCGCCCGCGCGGATGCGTTCCTGTTTGAGCTGCGAAAGACTCTCCGCGCGGCGGGCGTCCCGCCGTCCGCCGTCGTACACGGGAACGCGAAGCGCGAGTCCGTAACCGCGGGTTGGGAACGCGTGGTTGACGCTGCTGCCGATCGACCCATAGTCGGCGAAACCCGCAAGCGACGGCAGCCGTTCAAGCTTCACGGCGCTGTATTGCAGTTGAGCGGCCGCGGCGCGCTGCCGCTGCGCCTTGATGTCGGCGCGCGACCCATGCGCGGCGTCGAGCGCCTGTTTCAGCGTCAACGGCTCGACCGGCGCGTAGGAGAGCGCGTCGGTCAGCACGACTTCGCTATCGAGCTTCATTCCGATTAGTTTAAGCAACTGGAGACGAGCGCGATGGCGTTCATTCCGCAGCGCGATCAGCTGCTGCCTCGCGTTCGCGAGCTCGACACGCGCCCGCGTGACTTCAATCGTCAACCCCGCGCCAAGTTCCTTTTGACGCTCGGCGAGTTTCGCCAGCGCCTCGGCCAGTTCGACATTCGAGCCGGCTGTCTCCACCAGGGCATCGGCGCGCTGCGCGGCCAGATAGGCGCGCGCCACTTGTGAAGCGGTTTGATCGCCGGTGTTTTCGCTCTCGCTTCGCGCCTGCTCGACACTGAGGCGCGAGGCTTGGAAACGGCGGATCGAGCCGGCGTCCAGAATATTCTGCGTGACGGAGGCCCGCGCGTCAAAGACGTTGAACGGGCCCACGTGTTCGGGGAAACGGAACCCCGGAATGGGAAGATTGAAGCGGACTCCGAGCGCGCTTAGATTCCGCGTGAGGTTCTGCTGGGAGAGGGTCGACGAGAGATCCGGGAGAAGCGCGGCCCGCGATTGCGCGGAGCGAGCCTGCGCCTGCCTGACCGCCTCGCGCGCAAGCTGAACGCGCGCGTTGCCCTCCGGCGCAAGCGCCATCTCGACCGCGGACCGCAGACTCAACCGCGCCCGGCCCTCCTGAGCCTCAAGCAACAGACACCACCCGAGCATCGCGAAAGTTACCCTCATGAAGGCTCCTCGTGATTATTCTAGCCGCTGAAGCGGGAAACCCTCCAGGGAGGCCCCGCGCCACGCCTCATCCGTTGAAAACCGTGCTATTTGTTACCGTAAAGGATATGCTGGAATGCCAGAAAGAACGGGTATTGCTCCGTGCTTAGCAAGTGGGCATTCTCGGGGAGACGGTATCGGCGCGAGATGTTGTTGTAGCGCCATGCCGTAGCGTTGACGGGCGGGTTGGAGCATTCCCGGTCAACATGACCCGAAGCTCGCGGACAGAGGTTGTATGGAAAGCACCTATTCGAACTTATTCGAACATGCGATCGCTTCGGGTCATTGGTTGACCGGAGCCCGTTCGCGTTGCGCGAATGCGGTGAAACGATGACGTGCTAGCTCCTCATTCGCGCGTGCCGCAGCGCCCCGAGGCCCGCCAGCCCCCAGCAGAACAGCAGCACCGTAGCCGGCTCCGGCGCATCGCTCGGGGTCAAGAGAAAGGCGTGCTATTCGCCAGATACCGTGAGGCCCGAGCCGACGATTTGTCCGACGTCATTTATAGCCACTGCGGCATCCAAGAAGAGCCCGGAGCCGAACGGGACGAAAGCGTTCAGATCTAACATCGCGTTCCCGTCATATAGAAAGGCGCCTGAAAAAAGGGACTTACCAACAACGTACCCCGCATTATTGATTCCAAGCGCGACGCTAAAACTAAAGGTAAAGTCGGTGCCGCCAAAGGTGCCGAGGGAGCCGAGGTCCGACATCACACCGCCGGAGTACATAAAGGCGTGAAAGGTGCCGTCGCTCCTATTTGAATAACCCACAACCTGCCTGGCGTCGTTAATTCCAAACGCGTAGCTTTCGTTGCCACCAAGCGTGCCGAGGTCCGACATCACACCGTCGGAGTACAGAAAGGCGTGAACGGTACCGTCGCCAGTTTCGGAGGAACCCACAACCTGCCCGGCGTTGTTGATTCCGGACGCGCCGCTGCCGCCGCCACCGAGGGTTCCAAGGTCCGACATCACACCGCCGGAGTACATAAAGGCGTGAGAGGCGCCGTCGCTCCTATTTGAACCACCCACAACCTGTCCGGCGTTGTTGATTCCGTTCGCGCTGCTACCGTCGCCACCGAGGGTTCCAAGGTCCGACATCACACCGCCGGAGTACAGGAAAGCGTGGAAGGGCATAGGATAGGAACCACCCGAACCAAACAATCTGCCCGGCGTCGTTAATTCCAGATGCGTAGCTGAGGGTGCCGCCGAGTGTGCCGAGGTCCGTCATCACACCGCCGGAATACAGGAAAGCGTGGTAGAAACCGCCGAGCTCGACCGGAGTACTTGTACCCGATGAACCCACAATCTGCCCGACGTCGTTAATTCCAGTCGCATAAGAGGTCCCGTCGAGCGTGCCAAGGTCCGTCAACGTGTACGAGGCGGCATCAACGCTGGCAACTCCCCCCCAAAAAAAACTGACGGCCGTCAGCCGCCATCCTTGCTTCGTCTTCATGATTCGCTCCTTGATCCATCGCAACGGGAACGCGCAGTCAGGACGAATCGCGCCGCCAACGTAGTCAGCCAAGTCTATACGAGCGGCGGAGTTATTGCAACAAACGGTCCGGAGAACTCGAACACAACTATTGCCCGATCCGCGCGCGTCGCAGCGCCGCGAGGCCGACCAGGCCGCAGCAGGGCAGCACCACCGTAGCCGCCTCCGGCACCTCTGTCGGGGTCAGGAGAAAGGCGTGATATTCGACAGATACGCAAGGCCGGCGCCTACGATCCGGCCAACGTCATTTATGGCTATTGCGCTTCCGAAGTAAGACAATGTGGACCCGGACGGAACATCGGTTTACGAAACACAAGAGCGAAAAACGGTTTACGCGTTCCTCACGAAGCTGGGCCCAATGGAAGCTCGGCCGGGCGAAGACGGTCGCACTGCGTTCCGCTCGTGCCACGTCGGACGAAGCGCGGGTCTATGCGCCCGTAACTTCCAGGCTATTCGCTGCTCCTCCCTCATACCGGCGGCGGGCAGATTGAAGCGCACTCCAAGCGCGCTCAGATTCCGGGTGAGTTTCTGTTGGGAGAGGGTCGACGAGAGATCCGGGAGAAGCGCGGCCCGCGATTGCGCGGAGCGAGCCTGCGCCTGCCTGACCGCCTCGCGCGCAAGCTGAACGCGCGCGTTGCCTTCCGGCGCAAGCGCCATCTCGACCGCGGACCGCAGACTCAGCCGCGCCCGGCCCTCCTGAGTCTCAAGCAACAGACACCACCCGAGCATCGCGAAAGCTACCCTCATGAAGGCTCCTCGTGATCATTCTAGCCGCTGAAGCCGGAAACACTCCAGGGAGGCCCCGCGCCACGCCTGATCCGCTAAAAACCGCTCTATTTGTTACCGTAAAGGTATATGCTGGAATGCCAGAAAGGCGGATACCGGTTCTTAAAGAGCGGACGGCCCTACTCGGCGGGGGTGGTTGCCGCGCCCGGTTTTGAAATCGTTCACGCGCGCTTTGCCGCGCCGCCGGTTCTGGCGGCTGGATTTGAAGCTACGGCCGGTCATCTGGCATCGCTAGGGAGGCCGAAGCAGGCGCTCTGCGCGATGGAGTTGCGCTGCCCTCGGCCCATGTCGCTCGAGGAGTTCAAGGAGTTCAACGACGGGTATTGCTCCGTGCTCAGCAAGTGGGGCATTCTGGGGGAAGGATTCAATCCCGTGGCGCGCACCAACGTCTCGCCGGTAGTCGCGCCGCCTTCCGAGCCTTTGCTGTACGGATTCTCCTACACGATCTCCTCGGCCGCCGGTGGCGAGACGTTCGTGATTGCGGGCGCGGGCGAGCGCGGCGAGGGAGCGGGCAGGGCCTCCGATATCGTGCGTTGGGGCGAGACGACCGAGGACGCGATGGCCGAGAAGGCGCTTTCCGTATGCAACCGGATAACGGAGCGGCTCAGCGGACTCGGCTTGGAATGGAGCGCCGCGACGGCGGTGAACATTTACACGGCGCACGCATGCGTGGCGTCGGAGGTCCTCGGCGAACTCCCGGTAACCTGGCACTATGCGCGCCCGCCGATCGTCGATATCGAGTTCGAAATGGACGTGAGACGGTACCGCCACGAGGTGCTGCTGTAGCGCCTGAAAGCGCTTTTAGGGCTCGTCGGGAAATAACCGTTGCAAGTGTTCCGATGGAGCTGTGGTAGCAGTGGGGCAGGCCATCGTCGTTTGTGGTCTGTTGGAGAGGGCCGCGGCGGCCCGCGAAATTTCATGAAAAACGTCAAGAATGGAAGAGGCGGTACGGCGAGGTTGTCGTGGCAGTGGAGAAGTCGAGACCGTTGGCCTGTTTGATCCGGAGCTCGCGCGCTTGAGCGAATAAGTGGGCGCCGTTGTCTCCCGCGTGGGAGACCCGGCAGCCTGTGATCCTGCGTAATGTAACTATTCGCGTGCTCTCCTTCCGCCGAAGGAAGCCTAATGGCATATCGAGTCGCGGCAGTAGACGTACACAAGAAGATGCTGGCAGTGGTGGTATCGGATGTAAGCGTGGAAGGGGAGTTCAAGTTTGAGCGGCGCAAGTTCGGCGCCACGCCGCCGAATTTGTACCTGTTGGGGGAATGGCAGGGGCAGCTTCGTGCCGGAACCGGAACAACGGGTACGGCGAACGGTGACGCGGCGAAAGTACCAGTTGACGCGGGACAGGGTGCGGTTTCAAAACCAACTGGAGGCTTTGTTGGAAGAGACGCACATCGAGTTATCGAGTTTTGTGTCGGATCTGCTGGGGCTGAGTGGGCGGCGGATGCTGAAGGCACTGGCGGAAGGGGAGACGAACCCGGCGGTGATCGCGGCGCTTAGCGGATCACCGGATACGGGCGAGTCAGGAACAATTGAGAGACGCGCTGGGGGCGTGCGCGGAAATGCAGGGAGTGTGCCGGCGGCTGCTGAAGATAGCGCTGGCGGAGTTGAAGTTGATGGAAGAGCAGATCGAGGAACTGGACCGGGAGACGGCGGAACTGCTGAAGGGAATCGGGATGCGGTGGAACGGGTGGCGGAAGTGCCGGGGTTCGGAGTAGATTCGGCGATGCAGATGATCGCGGAGGTAGGGGCGCCGGCGGCGACATTCCCGACGTACAAGGCGCCGGCATCGTGGGTGGGGACGTGTCCCGGGAGAGAAGAGAGTGGAGGGGAGGCGAAGAGCACACGGTCGCCGAAAGGGAACCGCGACATGAGGCGGCTGCTGAATCAGGCGGCGCAGGCGGCGGTGAAGGTGAAAGGAAGCATATTTGAGGTGACGTTTAAGCGGTTGCTGCCGAGGTTGCAATACAAGAGGTCGATATGGCCGATCGCGCACCGGCTCTGCCGGCTGCTATGGAAGATCCTGCGTGAAGGGGTGAGATACGAGGAACGAGGAACAACGGAGGTGAGTGCGAAGTCGAAAAGAACGCGCACGGCGAGAATGATCAAGGAACTCAGGAAGCTCGGCTATCAAGTTGCGGGCGAACCACTTGCAGCCGGTACCCCGGCATGAGCGGAAGGGTTCTTCGCTCCTGCCATTTGCGCGGTAGAAGGCAGGCGCCAAGAGACGAGCGCCTGCTCCACCGGTCGCCAATTGCAACGGTTGTTTCATTCCAAGTCCTATTCTTATTCGAACGGTTCGGCTCATGATGAGCGAACGCGCGAGCGGAAGGTGGGCAGGGCAACGCAAGAGGACAGCGAGGAAGAAGAAACGCTATGATTGCAGTTTTGGAGCCGCTGCACATTAGCGAGGCCGACGCGTTGCGCGACCTTGCCGCAATCCTGAAACGTGCGCGACGGCGGCGTCCGCCACCAATCCGCCGCGCGATCTGGAGGCAGGCGGCGGTTATCTCCGCCGGCTCGGCAAGGCGGGAAACGGAACCGGTGGACGGTCTTTGCGAGCGCGGCTCGCGAGATGCCGGCAGGGCAAGCCCGGGTTGATTCCATTATCGAGGGCGCCAACTTTCAATGGACGGGCCGCACGGAACTTGACTTCGCCGGGCGGCACTCGCGTGTTGAGGGACTAACCGAACATCAACTTCAGTTTGGCGTCACGATCAACCTGGGCCCCATGCGGTAATATTCGGACACGGACGCGCGCTCGAATGCATCGTCTATCCACCCGCGTTGGGGAAGACCGCCCTCGCGACGCGGAGAACGTTTCCACCGAGAATCTTCTGAATGTCCTGGTCGGAATGCCCGCGCTGCACCATGCCGACCGTGAACAGAGGCCAATTGATCCAGGCGAGCGAAGCGTGCTGGGCTCCCGATGTGTACGAGTCGCCCGGCCACAAGCCTTCAAACCCCGGGCGCGACTTCGGCCGCGGCGGCGCCTTTCTGCCTTCGGCGTTTAGGCGGGATCTGTAGGCAAGATCGGTGCCGATGGCCGCGTGATCGGCGCCGTAGTGCTTCACGATGTAGTCGATGTGATCGAGCATGGCGTTCAGATCGCGGCTCCGCCCAAGAAAGCTCGAAATGCTGAGGACGCCCACATAGCCTCCGGTATCGGCAATGGCGCGGATCACGTCGTCGGGTTTCGACCGGATGTGATGATGGAGGCTCACGCAGCCGGAGTGGCTGGCTACCATCGGCCGCGACGACGCTTTGGCGGCTTCGAAACTGCTTTTCCAGCCGGTGTGCGCGACGTCGACGATCACGCCCAGGCGGTTCATCTCCGTGATCGCCGCCCGTCCGAGATCGCTCAGGCCGCCGTTTGAGGCCTCACCGCAGCCGTCGGCGAGCATATTGCGGCGATTGTAGGTGAGGTGCATCATCCGGACGCCCATCTGAAAGAAGAGGCGGATAAAGGCCAGTTCCTCCTTGACGGAGTTCCATTGCTGGGCGAGGGGAACGCTGTTGCCGGAAAAATATAAACAATGCTTCTTCTGTCTTCGCGCCTCCACGATGTCCGATGGCGTTGCGGCTTTGAAGACGAAGTCGCGCAGCATGTCGGTGACGTAGGTGAAGCGAGCCAGCCGCTTCATGAGGCTGGGCGGATCCTGCCCCTCGGCGCCGGCGTTCTGCAGGATGCAGGTGACGCCCGACGCCTCCCAGGCTTCCTTGTACTCCTGCTGCTCGGCCGCGACGGTCACGTGGCGAGTCATGTTCATTTCTTCCTGGAGGTCCTCGAGCTCCACCGCCGAAGCGCCGGCCTCGATGGCGGCGCGCATCCGGTCGCCATCGGTGGCGGAGGTGGGCGAGAATCCATAGGACTCGATGACGAGCGAATTGGCGTGCAGCTCGAGCCCGTGTTCCAGATCCTTGCGGCTGGGCTTGAGCGTCTCGATTGCCGCTTGCCGCGGCCGCTCGATGGCGTCGTTCGCTGCGGAGGAAGGTTCCGCTGCCAGGCCGAGCGCCAGCGCCTGCCGGAAGGATCTACTCATGAATTCGCGTCGATGCATACGATTCGTTTCCAAGGATACACGGATTCGCGCCGTGTCGGACCGGAAGTCCCAAGACCGTTCGGCCATGTTGGCCGGGAAGGCCGCTGTCCTTCGACTATCGTCGGTCCATCACCGCTTCCCACATGGTCCTGACGAGGCCGGCTCCGAACTCGACGCGGTCTTCAATCGTAGGCAGGCGGCCGAGGCGCTTGTTGAACGCAATCTTCTGCTCCATCACGAATGCGGGGAGTTTGCGGTCGTAATATAAGCCCTGCGCCACGTTCATGCGGCCGCGCTGTCCGAGGGTCGTCGAGACCTCGGCGAACCGTGCCGGCGTGGTCGGCTCAAACGTAGTCGTGTTCTCCAGGAGAGAGAACCAGCGCATCATGAGCGCGCGATATCTTCCGTCCTTGGCCGGAGGCCCTTCCAGATACTCCCCGGTTTCCGTGTTGTGGAGCGTCAAAAAGAGATCGACCCGGCGGCCGCCATCCACCCAGTCGAGGACGGCCTTCCGCTGGGCTGCGATTTCCGGCGTCTTCAGCGGGTCCACGGCGTCCCAGTTGCGGTTCAGATCGTAGCCGTGAGCGTTGAAGCGGACGCCGCCGCGAGCGACGCCGTCGGGATCGCATAGCGGGAACATCTTCAGGATGACTTCGCGCCGCATCCGGACGGCCTTTGGATCGGAAGAGAGCGCCCATCGCAGCGCTCCTTCGCCCGCCCAGGAACTTCCCGTCTCCCAACTGTGCTGGCGCGTCATCAGCCAGATGGTTTTCTTCGGCGCCTCGGGGACGCGCGGGTCCGTCACAGTAAGCAGCAGCAGATCGCGCCCTTCCACGGACTTTCCGATCACCTGCGTGCGTAGCTTCGAATCCGAGGCGAAACCGGCAACCAGGCGCGCCAGATGCTCGTTCGTGTAGGGCGGCACGTGCGCGATCCAGAAGCGGTCTCCGCGAGGCGTAATCCGCAAACGCAGGCTTGGCGTTTCGGCGTCATACTCGGTGCGCTCGAAATGCTTCCAGTGCTGATTGTCATCGCTGTAAACCGGGACGGTGTCGCGGGTCACGGCGCCCCGGTTCGGCTTGTAGTTGTATTCGCCCGGCAGGTCCACCAGATCGACGGTGATCTCACGGCCGGCCGCGCCATCCACGCGAAAGTAGTACCAGTTGGCTTGCCGGTTGCGCTTGTCCTGATCGCTTTCTCCGGCGACGCCGCAGAGAAAGTGGGCGTCGCCCGCGCGCTCGATGCGGCCGAGCCGCCCGCCCTCGAAATCCGTGCGAATGGCAGCCCCGCCGATGACGCCAAGCTGTTTCCGGATGCTCGCGGCAACTTCGCCTGCCAGCGCTTCATATCCCGCCGGCGTGTAGTGGACGTTCTCCTTGAGTTGAATTTCCGCCAGACGCGGCATGGCGAACGCGTAGAGATCGTCCGTGGGAATGCCGTTCTCGCGCATCACGCGCGCGGCCGCGGCGTTGAATTTCAGCACGTCTTCCGGGCTGCGTAACGGGCTCAACTTGCCCGGCGGAACGGGTGTAGTCGCGGCCCAGATCAGCTTCGCGCCGGTATTTTTGAGCCGCGCGACAAGCCGCTTCAGGTTGTCCTCATAGGCGTCGAGCGGCACTTGATGTTTGCCGCCTTCCATGATCTTGAGATCGTGGAGCCCCCAGTTGAAGTGGATGACGTCCCACTTCTCGCCTCCGAGCCATTCGTCGATATGCGCAAGACCTTCGATGGTGGGTCCGCCGTTGGTGGGGATGCGCTGCACGGTGGCTTCGCCGCGAAGCAATTCGCGGACGGGAATGGTGTAGCCGATGGAAATGGAATCGCCGATCAGCAGCACGCGCAGGCGACCGGGAACTTCTTCCGCGCGCTTGAAAGCGGGGTTATCCGCTTGCGCGGCGAGACGCCCGGGAAGGGTCGCAAGCGCCAGCAATAGGGTCAGTGTCTTCATTGATGCTCCTCAGCGCGGCGTCAGCTTCGGCCACGCGATTTCCACTCCGTCGGCCTGGATGCGTGTCTGAAATTTCCGCAAACGTTTCGTTTGATTGCGAATCGCGCGCGGCGATTCCTTTACCCGCAGCGCTTCCGCGGCAAGCAGGCCGGCCGATTCGCCGATATTCCACTCTACGGGATGCAGCCGGTAACAGCCGTTCGTAATGTGTGTCACTCCCAGGTTCTTCGCCGCCGGAATCAGGTTGTCCATGCGTTTTGGAATCAGCGCGCCGAGCGGAATCTGGAATGGAAGGCTGCTGACGTCGATGTAATTGTCTCCGCCCGAGCTTGGGTGCAAGTCGATGCGGTAGCTGCCGACGCCCACCGAATCGTCAAAGACCTCGGCCGTTTCCTTTTTTCTCGCGTCCGTCGCGACGTGCTGCTCGAGTACCGTGAATTCCGCTTGAATGCGGCGCGACTCGCGGATGTAGGGATACTTGGCCAGACCGTCCTGGGTGCCCACCACGTCGCGCCGCAAGCGCAAGCCCGGCCACCCGGCCTCCGTCTGCATCCAATAGAGCAGCGACAAGCTAAGCTGTTTCGCGCGGCGGTCGTTCCGCCCGGCCTCCGCTTCGCTTACGCCGTGGAGATTGCCCAGCCAGTAGTCGTTCTGCGGCCAATTGACGAGGCAGATATCGCTCGCGCCCTTGAAATTGCGCCCGCAGGCTATTCGGCGGTAAAGCCACCAGCCGCCTTCGGTACCCTTGACGTCGCACTCCGGATCGAAGCCGGTGAAGCGCGGCTTGAGCGTAATGGGATGCGTGGTGCTCCAGTCCAGCAGTTTGCCGCTCCACGGGGGACGAAGCTCGGGCACGTAGTCTCGCCAGAAGGCGTATTCTTCGGGCTTGTCGATTACGTGATTCTCGCCCTTGCGGTAGTCCATCGCGAAGCAGTAGGTGAAGGACTGGATGTTCGACGGCTGCGCCGTCTCCGGCGCGTGCGGCTCGCCGGTGTCCTTGCGCGATTCGAAGCCGGTGACGAATTCGGCCTTGGCGAGCGGCAGCAGATCGCCCTGTTCGGTCGCGTCAAGGAAATAGCTCGCGTGGATGACGGCGATTCCGCCGCTTTCGAGGCTCCTCACGGAAACCGAGCGTACGCGGTCTCGTTCGACATCCGCGGCAACGGGCTTTGCCCGGCGCAAAACGGTAAGCCCGCCGCCGCTCTCATAGGGCGCGAGCATTTGTTCGAGCACGGCGAGCGAAACGCGAGGCTCGTGCGTCAGGCGGGAGACGCGTCCGGAGCCGGGGTTGAAGTAGGCGGCGGCGCGCGCCTCCGCGGTGAGCGGATAATGCGCGCGGTAGTAATCGCGCACGCCCTGGCGATAAGCCCGGTACGAGCGCGTGGCCCCGAACGACTCGATCCACGGGTGCTCGTCCGGCGGCACGGCCTGCGAAGTAAGCTGCCCGCCGATCCAGTGCGTCTCTTCCGTCATGACGACGCGCAGACCGTGGCGGGCCAGGGCGAGAGCCGCCGCGCAGCCGCCCACGCCGCCCCCGATCACCGCGACGTCGCAGCGCAGTTCGCGCGCCGCGGGCGCGAGCATCAGACTTAAGATTTCACGCCTTGTCATCCGGTTCGTAAGATATCATGAACTCATGCGGCCGCCGCGGAACCCATGTTGATCGCGATCTCCGGCCAGCCTGGCTGTAGGCTCGACGAGTTGGCGCGTCTCTGCGCGCAGCGCCTCGAGTTCGAGCTCGTAACCGCGGCGCGGCTCGCGAGCCTGATTGAAAGCGAATTCGGAGCCGATACCGCCATCCCCGACAAAGCCTACGCCGACGCGCTGGTTTCGATCGTCGCACAGCTTGCGGCGCGTCATCATCTGGTGTTCTGCTCCGACGGCGCCGAATCTCTTTTTCGCGATTTCCCCGGCCTCCTGCGCGTGCATGTCGTGGCGCCCGAGCCCGTGCGCACCGGAAACGTGATGCTCGACCGCCGCGTGGACCGGCCCGCCGCCGGCAAACTCCTCGCCCGGATGGAAGCGGATCAAAAGGCGGAGCGCAAACGCCGCATCGGGAAAACGACCTTGCAGCCGCACTTGTACGATGTGGTTCTGAACAGCGGCACCCTGGGCGCGGACCAAATGGCCGCGCTCATAGAGGGCGCGATCGGAGAACTGGGGCTGAGCGCGCGCGGGCTTCTCTCCCCGGCCGCCGAGGCGCAAATCCAATTCCAGGTAAGGCTGCGGTTAGCGCGCCACGGCATTGTGCCTCCCGGAAAAGCCGCGCTGCGGAAGGCCGATTTCGCGCATCCAAGCGAAGCGATCTTCGCCAATCTGCTCGACTTTTACCGGATTGCGTGGGACTACGAGCCGCGCTTTTTTCCGCTAAAGTGGGACCAGGAAGGAGCCGTTCTGGAGGGGTTCCGGCCGGACTTTTACTTGCCTGAGTTCGACGCCTACATCGAGCTTACGACCATGAAGCAATCGCACGTCACCCGCAAGAATCGCAAGGTCAAGCTGCTGCGAGAGGCGTATCCGCGGATCAACATCCAGGTCTTCTACCAGAAGGATTTCGAAAACCTGATCTTCAAATACGGGCTTGCCGAACGGCTCACCACGGCATGAGCGGGAACCTTCCAGCCGGGATCGAGCGCGTCCTGTTTACCGAAGAGCAGATCGAGGAGCGCATCCGCGAAGTGGCCGCCGAAGTCACCGCGAAATACGCGGGCAGGCAGCTCAAACTGATCGGAGTGTTGAAAGGCTCGGTATTTTTCCTGACGCAGCTTGCCCGCCGCATAGACCTTCCGCTCAAGATCGATTTCCTCGCGATATCGAGTTTTTCGGCGAAAGCGGGTGCGCCCGGCCTGGTGCGTATTGCGAAGGATCTGGACGAAGGCATTGAGGGCGAGGACGTCTTGCTCGTAGAGGATATCGTCGATACCGGCTTTACGCTGCGCTATCTGCTGCAGACTCTATCCGGCCGCGGACCGAACTCGCTCGGTGTGTGCACCTTCCTCGACCGGACTTCGAGACGGATCGTCCAGACGCCGATCGATTACCGCTGTTTTGAGATTCCGGACCATTTCGTGGTCGGCTACGGCCTGGACTATCACCAGATGTACCGGAATTTGAACTGCGTCGCCGTCATGCGGCCGGAGAAGCATTCTTAAGGAAAACCATGTCAAGTGCCAAGGCTTCAAACAAAGCAAGCGCCTACGTCGATAGCAATCGCGAGCGATTTCTCGGGGAACTGGACGCCTACCTTCGCATTCCAAGTATCAGTACGTTGCCCGAGCACCGGGGAGACGTGGAACGCGCCGCGGAATTTGTCGCCGCCGGCCTTCGCGCGGCGGGGCTGGAGAACGTCGGGATTATCGCGACCGCGAAACATCCTCTTGTGTACGCGGATTGGCTGCATGCGCCCGGAAAACCCACGGTGCTGTTTTACGGCCATTACGACGTGCAGCCGCCGGACCCCATTGAGTCGTGGAACTCGCCGCCCTTTGAGCCGACGCTGCGCGACGGCAATCTCTACGCGCGCGGATCGGCCGACGACAAGGGCCAGATGTATATGCACGTGAAGGCGGTCGAGACGCTGCTCGCCGTGCACGGGAAGCTCCCGGTGAACGTGAAGTTCATTGTTGAAGGCGAGGAGGAAGTGGGAGGGGCGTCCATCGCGAAGTACGTCGTGGAGAACCCGGAAAAGCTGAAAGGGGATGTGGCGCTGGTTTCGGACACGGCGCTGTACGCGGAGGGCATTCCGACGCTTTGCATCGGGTTGCGAGGGCTGGTGTACCTGGAGGTGGAGGCGTCCGGACCGATGCGCGATCTGCACTCCGGCCTCTACGGCGGAGCGGCGCCGAATGCGGTGTTCGGGTTGGTCGAGCTTCTGTCAAAGCTGAAGAACGCGGAGGGCGCGATCCAAATTCCGGGTATTTACGACGGCGTCGCGCCGCCTGCCCCCGCGGAAAAGCGCAGTTGGGAAAGCCTCCCCTTTAGCGAATCCGAGTTCCTTGAAAAGGAGGTGGGATCCACGCAGCTGACCGGCGAGCCTGGATTCAGCGTGCTTGAGCGCATCTGGGCGCGGCCCACGCTCGAAGTTCACGGGATCGCGGGCGGCTTCACCGGCCCGGGCGCGAAGACGGTGATCCCCGCAAAGGCCACGGCTAAAGTCAGTATTCGGCTGGTGCCGAATCAGGACGTCGACCGCGTGGTGGCCGCATTCCGGGAGTTCGTCGAGGCGAACACGCCGGAGGGAATCCGGACCGAGGTGCGCGTGCTAAGCGCGTCGCCCGGGCTGATGGTGAATCCGGATCATCCGGCGATTCGCGTGGCCGCAACCGCGTTCGCGGATATCCTGGGACGCCCCACCGTTTTCGTGCGATCGGGCGGATCGATTCCGATTGTCGGCGACTTCGCCACTCACCTGGGTATTCCAACCGTGCTCATGGGATTCGGGCTTCCCGACGACGGACTGCACTCACCGAACGAGAAGTACCGCCTGGAGAACTACTATCTGGGGATCAAGACGGTCGCGCATTTCCTCGAACAGTACGGAGCGTGATCGGGCAGCTTGATCAAGGCTGTCCCGCGGTCTTCCCGGCCTGCGCCTTGGCGCCGCTGAGATGCGCGTAGTAGCCTGGATCGTCGCCGGTCATTAACTTGGTGGCGAAGATGATTTGTCCCGTATGTTGCGCGAAGTGCTCGACGACATGCGCGACGGCTTCGAGTACGCTGACGTCATACTTTTGAATGACGACGCGCTCCGCGAGGCGTTCGGCCGTTAGCGACGCGATTATCGGTACAGCCTCACTCACCACGCGTTCGAGCGATTCGATCAATTCGGGGCCCGTGGGGCCGCCGCGCGTGGAGAACTCCAGGTCGCGGACGCGAATATCGCTCTCGCCGCCGAGCGAGGCGACGATCCATTGGCGGACGTTGCCGCGGAGATGCAATACCAGGTTACCCACGGCGTTCTCATTGTCGCCGCCGCGCGCCCAGATCTGTTCGTCGGTGAGGCGGCCGAGGCAATCTTTGATCCGGCCGGTCAACTGCTGAATCTTGCGCGTTTCGAATTCGAGGAAAAGTCGATGGAGAGGCTCCGCCATTCCTTGAGTGTAGCGGAGACCGTTCCCCTACCGCTCCCGCGTCATGCGCTCACGCAGAATTTCGTTGATCCGGCTCAGGTGGCCCTCTCCCTTGGATTTGAGCCAATCGAGAACTTCATTGTCGATTCGGAACGAGATCTGGGTCTTGAGAGGGCGATAGTACTTACCGATCACCGCGTTGCCCCAATAATCGGGAGGTAGCTGAGGCGCATCCGCGTCATTGTCGAGCCCGCGATCTCGCTTGCCGTACGCTTCCCTCGTTTTCTCGCTGATCTTCAGCCTCTTAGCGGAATTGGTCGTTGTAGATGCTTTCTTCATAGTCAACCGCCTTTCGTGCCGAGATCAAGTGGATGACCTCGAAATCCGGTTGGCGCCGGTCGACAAACACGACGAGTAGGACAACCAGCCTCCGGGTCATTCCGATTACCTGATGCCGCTGCTCTCCATCGCTCTCGATGAAGTAGTTGTCCCCCACCACATGATTCGGATCGTCGAAGACTTCCGCCGCTGTCTCGAACGAGATCCCATGGACCGGCTGATTCCGTTCAGCCTTCGCAGGCTCCCACGTGAATCTCGCCTTCATATCACATTGTTATATATTCATACACCGTGAGCAAGGGTGATTAGCCCGACCATTCGGGACATACGAAACGGGCAAGCCATCCGGGCGCCGAGGCGTAAGCGAATTTGATCAAGCGCTCCGTTCGCCGCTCTCGGCCTCGCAGCGTTCATCGCAACCTGCCGGGCGAAAACGCCGCCGGCGAAGATTGAGCCTCTGCGTATAACCGGCCGCAGATGACGATGGCCTGCTCCACCGCTGTTCCATCCGCAAATTTGGAACGACTATTTCCCGGCGGGCGCTAAGCGGCGCCGTCATCGGACGTCCCTTGCAATGCGGCAGTCCGATTCAACAAGGGCCAAGCCGGGCCGGGAATGGCGTAGGATTAGAGTGGCGATGCTGAAGACCACGACAAGCGGCGTGCCCGTGAACGCCGTGTACGACGAGCGGGACCGCGGCGGGGCGATCGAAGCCTGCGGAGAGTTCCCCTACACGCGGGGCATTCACCCCGGTATGTACCGCACCCGGCTATGGACCATGCGTCAATTTTCGGGCTTCGCCACGCCCGAGGAGACGAACCGGCGATACCATTACTTACTGGCGCAAGGTCAAACGGGGCTATCCATTGCGTTCGATTTGCCGACGCTTATGGGGTACGACGCCGACAGCCCGATGTCGGAGGGCGAGGTCGGAAAATGCGGAGCGGCGATCAGCTCGCTCCAGGATATGGAGATCCTTCTGCGCGGAATTCCGCTTGGCGCAGTGAGCGTCTCGATGACGATCAACTCGCCGGCCTCGGTGCTCTGGGCGATGTATCTTGCGGTCGCGGAGCGGCAGGGTGTGGATTGGAGCGAGCTTTCGGGGACGCTCCAGAACGACATTTTGAAGGAGTATATCGCGCAGAAGGAATACATCTACCCGCCGCGCCCGTCCATGCGTCTTGTGACGGATACGATAGAGTTCGGGGCGCGGCACACGCCGAAGTTCAATCCGGTTTCAATCAGCGGATACCACATCCGCGAGGCCGGCTCGACCGCCGTGCAGGAGATCGCTTTCACGCTGCGCGATGGCGTCGAGTACGTGGAGTGGGCGCTCAAGCGGGGACTGGCTGTGGATGAATTCGCCCCAAGGCTAAGTTTCTTCTTCAACGCGCATAACGATTTCTTCGAGGAGATCGCCAAGTTCCGCGCGGCCCGCAAGCTGTGGGCGACGCTGATGCGGGAAAGGTTCGGGGCCGAAGACGAACGGAGTCTGAAGCTGCGGTTTCACGCGCAGACGGCGGGATGCTCGCTCACCTGGCAGCAGCCCTATAACAACGTGGCGCGCACGTCGCTGCAGGCGATGGCGGCGGTGCTCGGCGGATGCCAGTCCCTGCACACGAATTCGCTCGACGAGGCTTACGCCCTCCCGGGAGAACACGCGGTGACGATCGCGTTACGCACGCAGCAGGTGCTCGCGTATGAATCCGGCGTGACGGCCGTTCCCGATCCGTTCGGCGGCAGCTATTTTCTGGAGCGGATGACGAGCGACTCCGAGGAGTGTGCGCGCGAGTACATCCGGCGAATCGACGGGATGGGCGGGATGATTCCGGCAATCGAGGCATCGTTCCCGCAGCGCGAGATTGCGGAGGCGAGCTACGCATACCAGCGGGCGATCGAGAGCGGCGAGAAGGCGATCGTGGGCGTGAACGCGCATCGTTCGGACGAGCGGCCGATCGAGATTTTGCGGATCGACCGGAGCGCGGGCGAGCATCAGGTGAGAAAGCTGGAAACCCTGCGGGCGCGCCGGGGCGGGCAGCAAGTAGAGCGGGCGCTGACGGCCCTCAAGCGGGGGGCGGAGGGGACGGACAACACGATGCCGCTGATTCTGGACGCGGTGCGGGCGTACGCGACGATAGGCGAGATCTGCGACGCAATGCGGGAAGTGTTTGGCTCCTACACGGAGGCCGCGCTGGTGTAGGACAGGCCGGGCGGCCTATCTGGCGAGCTAATAGCGCGCCCCGCGTTTTGACGACTATGCAGAGACCGATTCGAGTGTTGGTGGCGAAACCGGGCCTTGACGGCCACGATCGTGGCGCGAAAGTGATTGCACGCGCACTGCGCGACGCGGGCATGGAGGTCATTTACACGGGTCTCAGGCAGACGCCGGAAATGATTGTGAACGCCGCATTGCAGGAAGACGTGCAGGTGATTGGCCTGTCGATCCTTTCGGGCGCGCACAACGCGATCGTTCCGCGCGTGATGGCTCTCCTGCGCGAGAGGGAAATGACCGATGTGAAGGTGGTGGTGGGCGGAATTATTCCCGACGAGGACGCGGTAGCGCTGAAGCGCGACGGCGTGGCGGCGGTATTTCAGCCGGGCGCGCCGCTCGAGGAGATTGTCGCCTTCGTCCGGGGAGCGGTGGAATAGCTGGGATTCGGCGCGGATTCGGCGCCGCGAGCCCGAGTGGACCGGGCGCACCTCATCGCGGTTCCGGCAACAGCCTCGAAAGCGGCTTGAGAAGCCGTCGCGCCGCGCTTGCCCGGACACCGGACGCGCCTCCGCGAACCACCTCTGAAGGACGCCGAGGCTAGCGGCGATTGGGACGTTCCGCGCCGCGCCGCCGAGGCGGAACCGATCGGTTATCCTTAAGAACTGGAGACTTTCTTGGGACGTATTGCGCTTGCATTCCGTAGTTTTTTCGCGATTCTGTTCGGCGGGCGGCTCCCCGACGAAGTTGCCGCTACCTTGGGATTCATCCGAAAGGCCGCGCCTGTAAAGGCCGCGCCGCTCGCGGCCCTTCCCACTGCCTCCGACGGCGCGCTGCAAATCCTGTCCATCCTACAGCGCGATTCGCGGCTCGTGGATTTTCTGATGGAGGACATCGCCTCCTATTCCGACGATCAGGTCGGGGCCGCGGTTCGCGGCATACATGGACAGGCTCGGGAGGCGTTGAGCCGGTACGTGCGCCTGCAACCGGTAATCGACGGCGTGGAGGGAGTCTTTATCAAGACAACCGGAGTCGACGCCGGAGCCGTGAAATGGCTGGGAAACGTTCCGGCAAAAACGCCGGCTGGCGGGACGCTGCGGCACAAGGGGTGGCGCGCGGAGAAGGTCGATCTGCCGGCGCTTGGCGCGAAGCGCGATTCGAGCGTGGTTGCGCCCGCCGAGATCGAGGTGGAGTAGTTGGAGGCGCAATACGTTATAGGGATCGACCTCGGAACCACGAATTCGGTGCTGGCTTTTGCGCGGAGCGGCGCCGAGCCTCCTGAAGTAACGGTGATGGAGGTTCCGCAGCTCGTCAATCCCGGCGAGGTGCGGGAGCAGGCCCTGCTGCCGTCGTGTCTCTACCTGCCGGGCCCGGCGGATTTTGCCGGCGCTTCGCTCACGCTTCCGTGGGGCGCCGAGCCGGGCTTCGTCGTCGGCGCGCTCGCCCGGAAGCGGGGCGCTGAAAGCGCCGGACGTCTGGTGGCGTCGGCGAAATCGTGGCTCGCGCATGCGGGCGTCGACCGCACGGCCGCTCTCCTGCCTGAGCGCGCGCCGGAGGGTGTCCGGAAGCTTTCGCCGGTGGAAGCGTCGCGGAGGTACCTCGAACATCTGCGAGGCGCGTGGGACTACCGCATGACGGGAGCGCCCTTCGCGGAGCAGAGGGTTCTGGTTACCGTTCCGGCATCCTTCGACGCCACCGCGCGCGAGTTGACGCTCCAAGCCGCGGAGCAGGCGGGATACGGCGAGGTGACGCTGCTCGAAGAGCCGCAGGCGGCCTTCTATGCCTGGATCGAGCGTCATCCGGATTGGCGCGAGCGGGTGAACGCCGGCGACCTGATTCTCGTGGTGGATATCGGCGGCGGAACGACCGACTTCACGCTGATCGAGGTGACGGAAAAGGGCGGTGAACTGGCGCTCGAACGAATCGCGGTGGGCGATCACATCCTCCTGGGCGGCGACAATATGGACCTGGCGCTTGCCCGGACCATTGAAGGCGAGTTGGCGGCGAAGGGCGCGCGTATCGACGCCTTGCAGCTTCAGGCGCTCTGGCACAACTGCCGGGACGCGAAGGAGAAACTGCTCGACGCTCAATCGAACTTGCGGCACGCGCCTGTGACGATTCTAGGCAAGGGGACGGGTTTGGTTGGGGGCGCGATCAAGGCGTCGCTGACAAGCGAGCACATCGAACGCGTGATCCGGGAAGGTTTCTTTCCGCCGGCCGGGCGCGCCGAGGGTCCGCAACGTCAGCGGCGGAGCGCGGTGCAGGAGATCGGATTGCCGTATGCCTCCGACGCGGCGATCACGCGTCATCTGGCGGGATTTCTGAATTCCAGCCGTCCGGGCGGAGCGCTGCCGGCGCGCGTGCTCTTCAACGGCGGCGTGCTCCGCGCGGAGCTCATCCGCGAACGGCTCACGGGTGTGTTGAACGGTTGGGCGGCCGAGGCCGCGGCATCGCCGGTCGAAACGCTGGGCGGGGAAGATTTGATGCACGCGGTGGCGCGCGGCGCCGTCTACTATGGACTTGCGCGGGACGGGAAGGGCGTCCGCATTCGTGGCGGCATTCCGCGGACTTACTACGTGGGCGTCGAGACTTCCCTGCCCGCGGTGCCGGGCATGCCCGCTCCGCTGAAATTTCTGACGGTCGCGCCTTTCGGCATGGAAGAAGGGTCGGACGTCAAGATTCCGAACCGCGAGTTCGGCCTGATTGTGGGCGAGCCGGCTGAGTTCCGCCTGTTCTCCTCGACGGTCCGGCGGAACGACGACGCCGGCTCGATGCTCGACGAAGTTTCGCCCGATCTGCAGGAGCTTTCGCCGATGGATGTGAGCCTCGACGCCGAGGGCGGCGGCGTGACGCCCGTATCGTTTGAAACGGCGGTCACCGAAACCGGAATGCTGCAGTTGTGGTGCGTGGCGCGCGATGGACGCCGCTGGAAGCTTGAATTCAACGTGCGGGAGAAGGTGAAGGCGTGAAGATTGGAATCGACCTCGGTACCACGAATTCGGCGCTCGCGTACGTCGATGCGGAGGAAGCGGAGGAATCCGATTTTCCTCCGGTACACATCTTCGCGGTCCCGCAGCTGGTGGCTCCGGGCCGCATTGAGGCGCGCACGACGCTGCCTTCGTTTCTGTTTCTCGAGGAGGGCCGGCCGATCGGCGTGCATGCGCGGGATCAGGGTGCGTTGATTCCCACGCGCCTCGTGCATTCGGCGAAGTCGTGGCTTTCGAATCCGGACGTCGACCGCACGGCGAAGATCCTGCCGTGGGACTCGAAGGAAGTATCGCCGGTGGAGGTTTCCGCGCGATTTCTGGGTAAGTTTCGGGAAGAGTGGGACAAGGCCCACCCGAAAGCGCCGCTCGCGGAGCAGGACATCGTTCTGACGGTTCCCGCGTCCTTCGATGAAGAGGCGCGCGAGTTGACCGTGGCGGCCGCGGCGGAAGCCGGCTTGCCAAAGCTGACGCTGCTCGAGGAACCTGCAGCCGCGTTCTATTCGTGGATTGCCAACAATCTGGCGCGCTCGCGGAAGCTGCTTTTCGACGGGCAGATCGTGCTCGTGTGCGATGTGGGCGGAGGCACGAGCGACTTTAGTCTGATCCGCGTGTCGCGCGAGGGAGACCGGATCGACTTCACGCGCACCGCGGTCGGTAAACATCTGCTGCTTGGCGGGGACAACCTCGATCTCACGCTCGCGTGGCTTGCCGAATCGAAACTCGGCGCACAGCTTTCGGTGAGGCAGCGGAGCGGTTTACGGCGGCAATGCTCGGCCGCGAAGGAAAGGCTGCTGTGCGAGCCGGATCTGGCGAAAATCGAGATCACGGTGCTGGGCGGCGGCTCGTCGCTGATCGGAGGATCTCTCAAGACCGAGATTCTGCGTGAAGAGGCGCTGGAGTTGACGCTCGAAGCGTTCCTTCCGATGTCGGAGCGCGGCGAAGGGCCGAAGGAAGAGAAGCGTAGCCTGTTTCGCGAGCTTGGGCTGCCTTATGTTTCCGACCCGGCGGTGACCAGGCACTTGAACGCGTTCCTTGAAAGCGCGGGCCCCGAAAGCGCCGGCCATGCCCCGGACGCGATTCTGTTCAACGGCGGCTTCTTCATTCCGGAGATCTGCCGGACGCGCGTGGCGGACGTGGTGGAGCACTGGTACGGGAAACGGCCGGAAGTGCTGGAGAACCGCGATCTGGATCTGGCGGTGGCGACGGGGGCGGCATATTACTCCTACGTGCGCTCGACCGGAAGCGGCGTTCTGGTGCGCGGCGGACTGCCCCGCGCCTACTACATCGGCATCGGCGAGCCGGAAGCGGAGAAGATTTCGACCGTCTGCCTGGTTCCGCGCGGCACGGAAGAAGGCGGTTCGCTCGAGCTCGATCGCGAGGGCTTGCAGCTTGTGGCGAACCGGGCCGTGGCGTTCCGGCTCTACAGTTCGCTTGTAAGGACGGAAGATGCCTTGGGAACGGTGGTGGAGTTCGCGGCGTCCGATCCGGATCTGCACTCGCACGCACCGCTCCACGCGGTGATCCGGTTCGGGAAGCCGTCCGGGGAGCGGCTGATTCCGGTGAAAGTGGGCGTTCGGCTGACGGAAGTCGGGACGCTCGAAATCTGGTGCGAGTCGAAGGTGAGCGAGCATCGCTGGCGTCTGCAATTCGAGCTGCGTAAGGCGAAGGCGGCCGGCGCGCAGCCGAGGCGGCCGGCGGCCGTAGTGAGCGAGGAGGCGGCGGAACGGGCGCGCGGGCTGATCCGGGCGGTTTTCTCGACCCAGGAAAAGTCGCCGTTCACGCCGGAGGAATTGCCGGCGAAGCTGGAACAAGCCCTGGGATTGGGGCGCAATTCGTGGCCGGTCTCGACGATCCGCCGGCTTGCCGACGTTTTCCTGGAGTACGCGTCCGGGCGCAAGAAGAGTGCGGCGTACGAAGCGCGATGGCTGAACTTGTGCGGCTTCTGCCTGCGCCCCGGATTTGGATTTCCGGGCGACGAGCTGCGTTTGGAACAGGCGCGGCGCGTATACGCGGGCGGGGTGACGTACGGGAACCAGGTACAGTGCGAAATCGATTGGTGGATCTTCTGGGGCCGCGTGGCTGGAGGGTTGAACCGGAACCAGCAGGTGGACGTGTATCAACGGCTGGCGCCGGTGCTGTCGCCCCGCGGCGGAAAGAAGCCGGCTCGCGTCAACAGCAGCCTGCTGCGCGAGATGTGGAGGACGGCGTCGAGCTTGGAATTACTGCCTATCGGCACAAAAGCGGATCTGGGCGACGCCTTGACCCGGCGCGTGAAGGCGGGCGACTTCCGGGAAAGCGAGTTGTGGTGCCTGTCCCGGCTGGGGGCGAGGGTGCTGTTTTACGGGCCGATGAACCAGGTGGTCCCGCCGGCGGTGGCGGGCCGGTGGGTGGAGGCGCTGCTAAACGCGCCTGCGGCGTCCGACACGCTGGCGCAGATGGCGCGGCGGACGGACGATCCGACGCGCGATCTGGCGGCCGCGCTGCGCGAATCGGTGCGCTCGAAATTGCCCGAGGCGCTGCTGGGCGTGTTCGAAGGCGAGGACGAACGGGACGAGAAGACGCTCGGGCGGATCTTTGGCGAGGAACTGCCGTCGGGGCTGGTTCTTGGAGGCGGTGAGGAGGGCGGGGCGTAGTGCGCGGTTACTCACCTAGTAGATCGATTCCTAAATAAGATTGCAATACAGCCGGTTGGGTAGTAAGCTCCTTGTATACCATTACAAGGAGGCTAATCGCTTGCCTTTTGTCAGTCGCCGGGCCAAGTTGAAGCTGAGCAACAAGGAGGCCGAAACACTCGCTGCGCTGTCGCAGTCGAGGAGCGAGCCGGCGGGCCGCGTGCAGCGGGCTTCGATTCTGTTGCGCTATCGCGCAGGAGAAACGGTTTCAGAGATCGCCAGGAGCCTGGCGACG
>CAMDED010000108.1 GCA_945893365.1 Candidatus Sulfopaludibacter sp. SbA3
ATCGGGAAATGCGAGCCTTGCCGGCTCAACTGCTGGGCCTCGACCCAGCCCATTACCCCGCGGGCCGAATGACCTATGACCTGCGTCGCCTCCGTCTGCACGGCCTTATCGGGCGCATCCCGAAGAGTCACCGCTATGATGTCACCCCGCCGGCAGGCCTCCGCATTGCCCTCTTCTTCTCGAGAACCTACGCTCGCCTGTTGCGTTCAAAACTCGCTCAGATCATGCCTGCTGGTCCACCCGGAGACTCCCCTCTCCGGGCCGCCTTTGATCGTCTCCAGGCTGAGATTGACCGCTGCTGCGAGGAGGAAAAACTCGTCGCCTGAATTCTTGACTCATCTACATTACAACCTCTTGGGTAAGGACTCTAGCGGCGGATTGGTTTACGGGGCGGTCGCCTTCAGCCATTCCTCCATCCGCTCGCGAAGGGAAACGCTGGTCGAGCGCTCGGGGAGCAGGGCCGAGATGACAGCAACGGAATCGGCGCCTGCTGCGAGCACGTCCGCGGCATTCTCAAGTGTGATTCCCCCGATGGCCGCGAGCGGCTGCTCGACAAGAGCGCGGCAACGCCTGAGCTCGTCGAGGCCTGTGACGGGGTCCGCGTTCTGCTTTGAAGCTGTCTGAAAGACGGGACCGAAAGCGAGGTAGGTGACGGGTTCCCCTCCCGCTGCCGCGAGTTGAGCCGCGTTGTGCGTGGAGAAGCCGAGGACGGCGTCCGGTCCGATGAGCCGGCGGGCGGCGCGAGGGGAGAGGTCGTCCTGGCCGATATGAAGACCGGCGTCGAGGAGCATCGCGATATCGGCGCGATCGTTAATGATGAGCGTGGCTCCGGCTTCGCGGGCGAGACGCGCGACAAGCTCCGCTTCGGCGAAAATGTCCCTCGACCAGTGACCTTTGTGCCGGATCTGGAGGATTCCCGCGCCCGCATCGAGAAAGGCGGCCGCGGCGTCGGAGAGGCTTGAGGACCGGCGCGCGAGCAATTCAGTGTCGAGGATGGGGTAGACGCGGGGCAGGATCATGGGGGCTGGCGGGCGTTGTCTCAGCCTCGTGAAGGCACGATGGTCGCCTTGCGCAGCTTGTCCAGTTGCCGCCGCGCGACCTGCGCCCACGAACTCGACGAATCCACCTTCAGATACGCCGACCAGTGCCGCACGGCTTGCATGAATTCACCTTTCCTTTCGAGCAACAGGGCGAGGTTGTAATGCGCGTCCGCGTAATGCGGATTGAGCTCGATGGCGCGAGCATAGTACTCGCCGGCCTCGGTGAGGTCGCCCTTTTCGTGGAACAGGTTGCCGAGGTTGAAATGCGCGAGCGAGTATCCCGGTTCCACCTCGATCGCGCGGCGGTACTGCTTCTCGGAATCTTCGAACCGTCTTAAGTGGTAGTAAATCGTGCCCAGATTCACCATCGCTCCGGCGGCTGCCGGATTGTACTCGATCGCCTTCTGGTACGCGTCCTGGCAATCGGCGACGGGAAAGTCGGACTCTTCCAGGTCGAGGCCTCTCTGGAACCAGTAGTCGGACAGCCGCCTGCGGGATGCCTTGTCCGGCTTCGGCTCCTTTGGAAACGACTTCAGATTGTCGATCTCCGCCGTATCGAAATCGAACAGCATCTGGCCGGTGATCGCTTCCATTCTCTGGCCCGCGAGGTGGACTTCGATGGTCTTTCCGTTGGAAGTGATTTTCAGCTCCGCGAGAGGGTGCTCGACCCCGGCCAGCTTGCTCTTGAGAGACGTGATGGCTTTGGCGATGCGGCGCGGCGCCACCTTACGATCAAGCAGAGCCTGCAAGCTTCGCAGCGCGATGAGATCGGAAAAGGTAAACGATCGGGTGGCTGCCACAAACCCCCGGCGGCGCCAACCGGAGAGCTGCCGGGTGGTTACGCCGAGCATGCGACAGACGTCACCGACGGAGTACTCGAGCTTTGCGCCGTTGCCGAGCACAGAGAAATTTTATCATGGTAGGGGCGGTGGCTGATGACTCGTAACGGAACCCCGGGATGCGACAGTCGCCATTCGGAGTCCCACAGCGGCAGTCGCCCAACTGAAGCCGGACCGATTCTCGCTCATGGTCGCGGGCTTTATTATAATCCCCGACTTATATTAGCTTTGCGTTATAATTTGATTGTGGCCTGGGACGTTGAGGTTACGGACGAATTCAAAGTTTGGTGGAACGGACTCACGGAAGCCGAACACATATCGATCGAAAGGGGTGTTCTGCTGCTGGAGGAGCGTGGCCCCCATCTCCCATTTCCGTACAGTAGTCGGGTAAACGGCTCGCGCCATTCCGCTATGCGTGAACTACGCGTGCAGCACCAGGGGCGCCCCTACCGGGTACTCTATATTTTCGACGCTCGCCGCGTTGCGCTTCTGCTGTTGGGTGGCGGCAAAACCGGCGATGACCGCTGGTACGAGAAAAACGTACCACTGGCAGATCAGCTTTACGACAACTATCTTGCCGGAACGGAGGAGGAAGACAATGCGAAAGACGACAAAGTTCGGTGAACTACGGGCGAAGATGCCGCCGGAAGCTCGGGCCGAAGCCAGGCGCCTTGCTGATATGGACCTTAAAGAGATGCCGCTGCACGAACTGCGCGCCGCCCGCCACCTGACACAGCAACAACTCGCGCGGACCCTTGATATGACGCAGGCAGCGGTTTCGCAACTGGAGCAACGTACGGATATCTACCTCAGCACACTCGAAAACTTCGTCGAAGCGATGGGCGGACGGTTGGAGCTGTACGCGGTGTTTCCCGATGGCAAGGTGAAATTGGGTCTCGAGCGGGAAGCCTAGCTCGATGCCATGAACAGCTTGGTTTTCACGCGGGCAGTTCGGTAGCTCCGAAGCGGGAATGGGCATGAACGAAACGAAGCTGTCTACGAGAAGGCCACATGCGAATCAAAGATGAGATCTTGAACTGCGTGATCTACCTGTATCCATCGCGGGCAGCAGCGGAGAGCCGTGAGAATGCTGGAGGCAGCGGCTTCGTGGTCGGGGTCGAGTCGGCAGCGGCTCCTGGAGCCTACTGGCTATACGCCGTCACCAACAGGCACGTGGTTGAGAACGGTGCCTCCCGCACGATTCTGTTCAATACGCAGGGTGGGAGAATGGAGATCTTCGCGACAGACTTGGATAGCTGGGTCAGAGCTGAACAAGACGATCTTGCGGTTTATTCGCTTACGGGCGAGCAATCGAAGCTCCAGAGTTGTCCCGTCACACAAGACCAATTCATTACTCCAGAAATCCTTGAGCGTTACAGAATCGGACCCGGCGATGAGGCGTTCATGGTCGGGCGATTTGTAATCCATGCGGGTGAGCAGACCGACATACCCTCTGTCCGGTTCGGAAATGTGTCCATGATGCCCGCGCTTGTGGATCTCGGCCACGGCCACGTCAGGCAGGAGAGCTTCTTGGTCGAGATGCGCTCTTCGAGCGGCTACAGCGGTTCGCCGGTATTCGTGTACATCCCGCCTTCGGACTTGCCTTTCCGCCGCATCAAAGAGCACGCGTGCGGGCCATGGCTACTGGGGATCAATTGTGCCCACTTTTTCGACTGGGGGCGTATCTACGAAGGGGACAAGAAGACCTGCCACGACGAACTGCTGGCTCAACTCAACACTGGAATGGCCGCCATCATTCCAGCCTGGAAGCTGCGCGAGCTTCTGAACGACAGCAAGTTGGTAAAGGAACGGAAGCGAGATGACGAAGTGTTGAAGCGCTCCCAGAATGAATCCCCCAACACGTCGGATGTGACCGCCGGGTGTGAGTAAACGGCCGCGTCTCCTGTCCGACGTGGTTACCGCCGTCGTCATCGACTGTTTGCGCTCCCTCCGATACTCTCGGACGGGGCCTCGACGGCGAGGAGTCCTTTGCCATCGCGCGCTCCGGTTCATGCTGTTGAATTCGGCGAGTCATCTTATTGCGGATCCTCGACATCATCGAAGACTCTCCACCCCATGCTTCTTTCCATAGGGATAGCCGCAAGGCGTTCCGAAAGAGGCCGCACAGGAGCCGCGTTCGGCGGAGACCGTGATTTGAATGTTTCCAAGGCGTGCTTTATCGAGGTGGCGGTCACGCAAACGCTGATATTCGTCTGCACATGCTCGATGCGTTGCCCGTCCCTCTCAACGAACTCGGAATCACGCAGGGATCCGGACATCATTCCCACGACCTGGGGCTTATCGGCGTAGAATATCGGGGAACCGCTCGAGCCACCCTGTTGCAGGACATCAATTGTGAAACCGTGCGGCTGCGCGACTGAGAAGGGAAATACGCTGCTAACAATACCGTGCCGCAGAAACGGTGTCACTTGGTTCAGTTTTCCCCAGGCCGTCAGCGAGACGTCCCCCATCGGAAAGCCAACGGTCGCTATCGACATTCCAACCCGAAGGTAGTTGTCCTCTGTGGCGAGTGGCAGTGCCGGAACATCCTTGACCGACAATTGAATGAAGCCCAAATCCGGTACCACCTGACCATACCACGGCCCCGCCGAGGTGAAACCATCAAGAACTGCGTGGTAGTTGATGCTTAGCGGCACCCATCGAACGTACGTCTTGCCTTCTTCCGTTTGCCCGTAGTGGAAAAGGATCACCGCTACGGCGCGCTTGCCAGTCTTGGGGTGGACCGGAATGTTGGCGAAGCACTCTATGACATGTCGATTTGTGGCCACTATGCCGGTCGAATCAACGATGAGACCCGTCGCCAAGATCGTCGGTGAGAGCGGCACCGCACCATCCAGACTGTAGACCATGGTCTGAGCAATTGCCACCACGCCAGGCGCGACGGACTGAAACGTTTCGGCCAGGTCCATAGAACAGAGTTTACGTCAAGCAGCCGCGCCTGGCAGTGAGCCAACTCGTCCCTACAAACCCTTGGGTGCCAAGCCTCCCCACCTCCCTGTCGTACAATCGAATCTCCAATGTCCACCGAGCCTGCGCGCCTCCGCCGTTCCATCGGACTCTGGGACTTGGTCTTTTACGGCATCGTGATGGTTCAGCCCACCGCCCCCATGCCGCTCTTTGGCATCGTCGGGCAGGAAGCGCGCGGGCACGTCGTCACCGCCGTCTTCATCGCCGGCATGGCCATGCTGCTCACCGCGATCAGCTACGGACGCATGGCGGCCGCGCATCCGAGCGCAGGCTCCGCGTACACCTACGCCGGACGCGAAATCCACCCCTCGGCCGGTTTCCTCACCGGATGGGCCGTCATCCTCGACTACCTTCTCAACCCCGTCATCTGCACCATCTGGTGCGCGAAGGCGATGGGCAATATCGTATCTGGCGTCCCTTACATTGCATGGGTCGCCGCCTTTGCGCTGCTCTTCACGTTCCTCAACCTGCAGGGCATCCGCACCAGCGCCCGCGCGAGCGAAATTCTGGTCGTCGGCATGATCGTCGTCATTGCCGCGTTCCTTATCGCGGCGGCGCGCTACGTGCTCCACCTCCCCACGCTTGGCCCCGAAATGCTTCTGCGCCCGTTCTACGATGCCCAAACATTTTCCGTTCCCCTTGTCGCGACTGGAACCTCCGTCGCCCTGCTGACTTATATCGGTATCGACGGCATCTCGACGCTCTCCGAGGAAGTTAAGAATCCGCGCCGCAACATCATGCTCGCGATGGTGATCGCCTCCTGCCTGACTATCTTCTTCTCCTGCGCGCAGGTCTATGCGGGCCAACTGGTCTGGCCGGAATTCACCACCTTCGCCGATGTGGACACCGCCTTCGTCCACGTCGCCGGCCGCGCGGGCGGTCCCATTCTCTTCCAGATCGTGAACCTGACATTGCTTGTGGCGACCGTCGGCTCGGGTATGGGCGCGCAACTCGCGGCCGCGCGGCTGCTCTACGGCATGGGCCGCGACAACGCGATCCCCACCGGTTTTTTCGGCGCGATCGAACCGAAACGCGGCATACCTCGCAACAACGTTCTTTTCACCGGCGCGCTTATCCTGATTGGGGCGCTCACCATGTCGTACCAATTCGGCGCGGAGCTGCTGAATTTCGGCGCGTTCATCGCCTTCATGGGCGTCAACGCGTCCGCACTGATGCACGCCATTCGAGCGCGGGTCGGGGTTCTGACGCACATGGTCCCGCCCATTCTGGGCTTTCTGATCTGCCTCGGCATCTGGTTGAATCTCAGGACGGGATCGCAGCTTGCCGGGGGCGCATGGCTCGCGCTGGGAGTCGTGTACGCCGCCATCAAGACCGGCGGATTCAAACGCGCTTTCGTCCTTTCCGATCCACCCTCTGAGTAGGCTAAAATCAAGATTGGCAGTTCACCCGGCACTTCACCCGAGGGTTCAACGATGAAATTTGGCGTCATTGTTTTTCCGGGCAGCAATTGCGATCACGATGCCTGGTATGCCGCGTCCCACAATTTCGGCCAGGAAGCGCGATTTATCTGGCACGACGAGCACGCGCTCGGCGACGTGGATGTGGTCATTCTCCCCGGCGGTTTCTCTTACGGCGACTATCTCCGCTGCGGAGCCATCGCCCGCTTCTCGCCCGTGATGGCCGCGGTCCGCAAGTTCGCGGCGGATGGCGGTCTGGTTGCCGGCATCTGCAACGGCTTTCAAATTCTGGTCGAATCCGGCTTGCTTCCGGGCGCGTTGATGAGAAACGCCGGATTGAAGTTCGTGTGCGCTCCGGTGCGCATCGCGGCGGCAACCACGAATTCGCCGTTCACGAACGCGTGTGAAGCGGGCCGCCCGCTGACCATTCCCGTGGCCCACGGCGAAGGCTGCTATTACGCAGATGAGCGAACGCTCGATGAGCTCGAAGCCGAAGACCGCATCGCCTTCCGCTACATTGATAATCCGAACGGTTCTTTGCGCGATATTGCCGGCATCCTCAACGCCGGACGCAATGTGATGGGCATGATGCCCCATCCCGAACGCGCCACCGAGCCGCTTGTGGGCTCAACCGGCGGCCGGGTGATTTTTGAATCTCTGATCGGAGCCCTCACCCTCGCACGATGAGCGCCCTTACCTCTGAACTCATTACTCCCGAGCTCATCGCGCTACATCAACTGAGCGAACCCGAATACGCGAAGATCCTCAAGATCCTGGGGCGCGAGCCCTCGTATCCCGAACTCGGCATCTTCAGCGTGATGTGGAGCGAGCACTGCTCCTACAAGAGCTCCCGCCTCCATCTGAAGAAGCTTCCGACCACGGGTGCGCGCGTCGTTCAAGGTCCCGGCGAAAATGCGGGAATCATCGACATCGGGGGCGGCTACGCCATCGCCTTCAAGATCGAATCGCACAATCACCCGAGCTTCATCGAACCCTTTCAGGGAGCGGCTACGGGTGTCGGCGGCATCTTGCGCGATATCTTCACCATGGGCGCGAGGCCCATCGCCGTCCTGGATTCGCTGCGCTTCGGACCTGGAAGCGATCCTCAGTGCGGCGCGCGGAACCGGCGGATACTTGAAGGCGTCGTAAGCGGCATTTCGCACTACGGGAACTGTTTCGGCGTGCCTACCGTGGGCGGCGAAACCATTTTCGAACCTTGCTATAACGGCAATCCGCTGGTGAATGTTTTTGCCCTCGGCGTTTTCAAGAAGGACGAGATTTTCTACGCCAAGGCGTCGGGCATCGGCAATCCGGTGATTTACGTAGGCGCAAAGACCGGTCGCGACGGTATCCACGGCGCGTCCATGGCTTCCGCTGAATTCACGGAGGAGTCGAAGCAGAAGCGCCCCAACGTGCAAATGGGAGATCCGTTTCTGGAAAAGCTCCTCCTCGAAGCGTGCCTCGAAGCCATGCACACGGGCGCCGTGCTGGGCATTCAGGATATGGGCGCGGCGGGGCTCACCTGCTCCACGTGCGAAATGGGAAGCCGCGGCGGACTCGGGATCGAGATCGAGCTCGACCAGGTGCCGCAGCGCGAAACCGGAATGACGCCCTATGAGATCATGCTCTCCGAGTCGCAGGAGCGCATGCTGCTCGTGGCCGAGAAAGGCCGCGAGGAAGAAGTATTCCGCGTCTTCCACAAATGGGGACTCGACGCCGCGGCCATCGGCACGGTAACCGGCGACGGGCTTCTGAGGGTGCGCCACCACGGCGATATCGTGGTCGAGATTCCGAATCGCGAGCTGGCGGATGAAGCGCCGCTCTACGACCGTCCGCGCACCGAGCCGCCGCGCCTCGCGCCCATGGAAGCCCCCGAATTCGCAAGCGCCGATCTTAATGCCGATCTCCTCACCATTCTTTCCTCGGGCGACGTCTGTTCGAAGCGTTGGATTTGGGAACAGTACGATTACATGGTTCGCACGAACACCATCGCCGGACCCGGAGGCGACGCCGCTATTGTGCGCATCAAGGAAACCGGCACGTCGGTCGCGATATCGCTCGATGGCGGCGGACGCTACTGCGCGCTTTCGCCGCGAGCGGGCGCGAGGCTCGCAGTCGCCGAGTGCTGCCGCAATCTTTCGACCGTCGGGGCGCTGCCCGTCGCCGCCACCAACAACCTGAACTTCGGCAATCCGGAGCGTCCCGAGATCATGGCGCAGCTTGTCGAGGCCATCGAGGGCATCGCCGAGGCGTGCGAGTTTTTCGATACTCCGATTACCGGCGGCAACGTCAGCCTGTACAACGAGACTCTGGGTGAAGGCATTTTCCCGACGCCCGTAATGGGCATTGTCGGCCTGCTCGAGACCCGCGCGCCTCTGACCATGAATTTCAAGGCGGCCGGGCGCGTGATTATTCTTCTGGGCGGTTTGGGCAGTTGCAACGAAGCGCGTTTCGGCGGCACGCAGTATGCCAAGGCCGTCCTTGACACGTTATGGGGTCTGCCGCCGGCGCTCGACATGGAATACGAGCTGCGCGTGCACAAGGCGATGCGCGAGATCGTCCCTCTTGCCGAATCCGCGCACGACCTGAGCGATGGCGGCCTGGCGGTCGCGATCGCGGAATCCTCCTTCGGCGGCGTTGGCGTGGGCGCGGCGATTGAACTGAACAGCCTGATGCGGCCCGAGCACCTGCTGTTTCACGAAGGCCCGTCCCGAATTCTTGTCTCCACGAGCGATCCGGAGGGCGTGGAGCGTATCGCGCGGACGCATTCCGTTGAAGCTCTACGCATCGGCGTTACCGTCGACTCGGCCATCCGCGTGTCGAACAACGGGGTTGAGCTTCTGGACCTGGATATCGCTTCGGCGGAAAGAGCCTGGCAGGGCGGCCTCGGCTTCCCGGCGTCCTGGCCCGTGCAAAACGCTCATCCGTGGAACAACTCCCGGCTTTTTGAAAACTCTTCAGCCTTATGAAAACTTCTCCATTTGACGGGTTCCATGAAGAATGCGGTGTCGTGGCGATTCACGGCCATCCGGAAGCCGCGAAGCTCGCCTACCTCGGGCTGTACGCTCTTCAGCATCGGGGACAGGAGAGCGCCGGTATCGCGACGAGCGACGGGCATGGCATTCACTGCGCCAAGTCGATGGGCCATGTAGCGGATATTTTCACCCCGCCCGTGATTGCCGGGCTGACCGGCGACCGCGCCATCGGGCACACGCGCTACTCGACGGCCGGAGATACGGCGCTGCTTAACGCGCAGCCGTTTTCCGTCGCTTGCAACAAGGGCCGCATCGCGGTTGCGCATAACGGCAACATCACGAACGCCACGGAATTGCGCACCGATCTCGAGCGCCGCGGCTCGATTTTTCAGGCCAACAGCGACACCGAAGTCATCCTGCACCTGGTGGCTCATTCGCGCGAGCGCACCCTTGCCGGAGCGTTGCGCGAGGCGCTCCTCCAGATTGAAGGCGCTTTTTCGCTGGTGTTTCTGGCGGAAGACCGCATTATCGTCGCGCGCGACCCGTATGGGTTCCGGCCGCTCGCCATGGGTCAGCTCGAAGTTTCCGGCCACGGCACCTGTTACGCGTTCGCGTCGGAAACCTGCGCCTTCGACCTCATCAGCGCCGTGTACCTCAACGACGTCGAACCCGGTGAAATGGTGATCGTGGGACCGGAGGGCGTCACCCGCGAGCGGTACGCCCCGTCGCCTAATCGCGCCCAGTGCGTCTTCGAACACGTCTATTTTTCCCGGCCAGATTCGGTCGTGTTCGGCCGCAGCGTGCAGCAGTCGCGGGAGCACATGGGCCGCCTTCTCGCCCGCGAGTATCCGGTGGACGCCGATCTCGTGGTGCCCGTGCCGGATTCCGGAGTGGCGGCGGCGCTCGGCTACTGCGACGAGTCGCGCATCCCTTTCCGTCAGGCGCTGATTCGGAATCACTACGTCGGCCGCACGTTCATCGAACCTTCACAGGCCATCCGCGATTTCGGCGTCAAGCTCAAGCTCAATCCCGTGCGCCATTTGCTCGAAGGCAAGCGCGTGATTCTGGTCGACGATTCGATCGTTCGCGGAACCACCAGCCGGAAGATCGTGCGCATGGTGAAGGAGGCCGGCGCGCGTGAGGTGCATCTTCGCATCTCGTGTCCGCCGACGATTTCGCCGTGCTTCTACGGCGTCGATACGCCCACGAAGAACGAGCTGATCGCGTCGAATCACACGGTCGAGGAGATCCGCCGTTTCGTCGAAGCCGATTCGCTTGCGTACCTGTCGCTCGCGAACCTGCGCGGCGCGATGGAGGATCGTAACCACGAATACTGCTACGCGTGTTACACCGGCGACTATCCGACGGAGCTGATCCAGATTCAGGACCTGATGTCCGCGCGCCGGGTCAGAGGTTGAATCCGAGGGTGAAGCCCGGCCTCTCCGAATCGAGTCTGCGCGTTCCCTACTCGCGCATTCGCCAACTGGCGGAGATGGCGATGGGCATGGAGGGCGTGCTCAAGCTTTACTTCGGCGAATCGAACCTGCCCACTCCGGAGTTCATTCAGCGCGCCGCCGTGCGGGCGCTCGATGAGGGCTACACGTTCTACACGGAGAACGCGGGTCTGCCGTCCCTGCGCCGGGCGATTGCGCGGCATTACGCGAAGCTTCAAGGTGTCGGCCTCGATCCCGCGCGTGAAATCGTCGTCACCGCCTCGGGCGTTCAGGCGCTGCATGTGGCTTTGCGCGCGCTGCTCGATCCGGGTGACGAGGCGCTGGTGCTGACTCCGGCGTGGCCGAACGGATCGTCGATCGTGGCGATGGCGAACGCCACGGCAATCCAGATTGCGCAGCCTCTTTGCGGCGAGCGTTACGGCATCGATTTCGACGCGCTCGAACGCGCGGTAACGCCGCGCACGAAGCTCGTGCTCTACACCTCGCCCTCGAACCCGCTCGGCTGGGTGGCGACGGAGAACGATCGGCGCCGCCTGCTCGATTTCGCCAGGCGTCACGGTTTATGGCTCATCGCCGACGAAGTGTACGACCGCCTGTACTATGGCGGGGCGCACGGGCGAGCGTCGATCGGCGAACCCGTGCCGTCGATTTTGCGCATGGCGAATCGCGGCGCCGCCGTGGCCGTGGTGCATTCTTTCTCGAAGAGCTACTGCATGACCGGTTGGCGCGTGGGCTGGCTGGTGGCTCGGGAGGACCTCGCGAAAATGGCCGCGGAGTTCAATGAATTCGTCGTATCGCATGCGGCGAGCTTTACGCAGAGAGCGGCGGAAATCGCGCTCGAAGAAGGAGAGAGCGAAGTCGCGTCGCTCGTTGCACGCCTGAAAGAGAATCGCGATCTGTGTCTGGACGCGCTGAAGCGCATGCCGCGGTTGACCGTGCCGAGCCCGGACGGCGCGTTCTATTTATTTCCGAAAGTCGATGGGTTGACGGATTCCTTCGACTTCTGCAAGCGTTTGTTGGTAGAGAAAAAGGTTGGCATTGCCCCGGGAGTCGCTTTCGGCGCGGGGGGCGAAGGCAGTGTGCGGATTTGCTACGCGGCGAGTCCGGACGTGTTGGAGCCGGCGCTTGAGCGGCTTTCCGCATTCTTGGACGAGTAGGATACCCGCTCATTGTCCGCCTTCCCTACCCGCGTCGATCAATAGTTCGAGTTTCTTCCGCAGTGCCGCCGCCAGCCGCGGATTATCGCCGCCGGTCGAGACCGCGATCTGAAGCTTGCCGCGCGCCACGCGGGCCGGTGTCAGAAAATCGCATTCCTCCGGAGCGTCCGCGACGTTTGCAAGGATGCCCCGCTTTGCCGCCGCTGCCCCGACTGCGCGATTTGCCCGCCGGTCGTTGGTTGCCGCGAACACCAACAGCGCGCCGTTCAAGTCGGACGCGCGCACCTTTCGCCGGACAACGCGCACCGGAAGTAGGTCGAATTCCGGCAGCGCCCTGGGCGCCACGACCGTGACGCAAGCTCCCGCTTCGAGCAACCCGCGAACCTTGCGCAATGCGACTCTCCCCGCGCCCGCGACTACCACGCGCTTGTCCTTGACCGAAAGGAAAATCGGATAGTAGAGCAATCCGGTGATCCTACCATGAACCCAGGCGGCAGTTTGGGTTTGAGGCCTCTGCATTTACCGCGCACCGGCGTAGCCGGCGGCTGCGGATGGATCGGCCCTCGCGCCCAACTCGGATCATCATGAGCCGGACTGTCAGTACAAGTCTTTTGTTTGCAGCGTATCGATCCGCTTTCTAGCTCATCATGAGCGCTGGCGGCCCAATTCTGGAATTGTTGAGCGATAGAGCCCGATGGTTGGCCGTCGTCGCGGGTCATCGGATCGCAGAGCCGCGAATCGTGTATCGTAAAGCCGAGGTTTCCAATGCTCGAATGGATCAAGCTATCGATTGAGTGGATGGCATTGGGAGTGGAGTTGGCCGCCGGCCTCGTGATCGGAGTCGCGGTGGTCGAGACGATCGTCAAAGTCGCGCCACTAGCGTTCCGGCGAGTGGAGCTTCGGTCAGAAAAAATGGCGGCGCGCCTCGCTCTTGGACGATGGCTCGCTGTGGCGCTCGAATTGACGCTCGCCGCGGACATTCTGCGGACCGCCATCGCGCCCACGTGGGACGACATCGGGAAGCTGGCCGCGATCGCGGTCTTGCGGACAGCCCTCAACTACTTCCTTGAACGGGAAATTTCGCGCGAGAAGGCGGACTGACCGAAAAAAGGGCCGGCCCCGTAAAGAAGGACCGGCCCGAGAAACAAAAGTTTTCTGAGAAGCTAGAAAATATACTTCAAGCCAAACTGAATCGTGCGAGGCGCGGTGACCTGGCTCGTGATCTGGCCGAAACTTCCAACAGCCGTGATGTCGCGTCCGGGAGGCCCGAAGCTCACGTGGTTGGCGAGGTTGAAGAACTCGGCCCGGAAGTCGATATTCCTGGTTTCGGTCAACTTGAACTTCTTCCCGATCGAGGTGTCGAGATTGAAGTAGCTTGGCATCCGCTCGGTACCTACGCCGCCGTTGCCGAACGAGCCGACGGCCGGAATGCCGTAAGCGCAAGTACTGTTGTCCACGCCCGCCGCGCAGAACGTGGTGGCGTCGATCGGCCCAAAGAAGCGGTCGACCGTCTGCGAAGACGGCGTCAGCGTTCGATAGCGGTTTGCGCGCACGTTACCGCGCACGGACTGCCCGCCCGTGTTCGCCGTGCTCGCCGTAATCGTGACCGGGAAACCGGAGTGCGCCGACATAAAATAGTTCAGGTTCCAGCCGCCCAGAATCATGTCGGCGGCCTTGCCGAAATTCGCCCCGAACTTCTTACCTTTTCCGATCGGCAGGTTGTACAGGCCACCTGTCGAGAAGTTCTTCCGCGCGTCGAAGCAGGACGGTCCGAAATTGGCGCGGCGGTCGTAGGCGTTCTGCCAGTAGGCGCCCTCGGCGTTGACGCTGCCGCAGCCATAGTAGCCAAGGTTGTCGGTCAGGGTCTTCGAGTAGGTGAACTGTGCGAGCACTTCGAAGCCGGAAGCCAGACGGCGGCGTCCGCTCAATTGAAGCGAGTTGTAGCGCATCGTGCCGCTCGACTCGGTGAGAGCGATGTTGCCGACGTTGGGAAGAGCCTGCGCGAGCGGCCGGCGGTCGTTTGCCGGAGCCCAGGAGGCGACCGGACCCACGCCCGGCAGCGGCTGGTTCGCTTCATGCGGCACCACGAGATGCGTTCCGCGCTGGCCGACGTAGGCGGCGCTCACCGAAGTCGACGCGCTGACCTGGTATTCAAGCGCGATGTTGTACTGGTTGGTGAACTGCGGGCGCAGGTTCAAGTCCCAGGCGCGAGCCTGGAAGAAGGGGTTCGCCCCCGTGCGCGGGCCCGTGAGATCGCTCCCGCCGATGACGTCCGAGAATCCGGTACGGATGTCGCCCGGCGTGCGCGGATCGAAGTTCACGTTCGATTCGATGAAGAACGGCGGATTGAGCGGCAAGCGCAGGTTCGCGCCCGTCCCTTCGAGGAAGCTCGAGAAGCGGTAACCCGCGCGTACGACCAGCCTCTCCTTAAACATGCCCGGCGTGAACGCGAAGCCGATGGTCGGCATGAACTGCTTCTTATAAGAGGAGTACAGCGCGCGGCCGTAATCGGACTTGCCCGGATAAATCAGCGCGCCCGTATAGGTGTTGATGTTGACCTGGCGGTCGGCCACTTCATATATCGGCGAAATGTATTCCCAACGCAAGCCGAGATTCAGGGTCAGATTGCGTCTGATTTTCCAGTCGTCCTGCACGAACAGGGCGTTGCGCCAGTGGCGGTGACCCCATTTGCCGGTGACCGACCCGCGTCCCTTGGTGGCCAGCGCGTTGAGGAGAAAGTCGCCGAAATCCAAGCCGGAGTAGACGCCCGAGTAGCCAAACGAACCGAGGGCGCCGTTGTTGCCGGCGTAGTAGCGGTTTTGCTGTAACCGAATCAACTGCCCGCCGAGCTTCAGCAGATGCGTGCCCTGCTGATAGGTTAACGTGGTCTGCGCTTGATATTTATTGTCGCGGGTGGAGCCGATGGTAGCTCCGGAACCAATGCCGGTCAAGCTGCCGCCGAGCGTCACGGCGCTCAAGCCGGGAATCGGCTGTCCGCCGGCGATCCCGAACTTGGAATTACCGTCGGCGCCGAGCAATCCGGACCAGTCAAGTACGAGGTCGTCGATTCCGACGCGGCTGTAGGCGATTCTCGTGTCGCTCACCAGGCGCGGCGAGAAGGCGCGTGTCCAGTCGGCCATGGCGCTCGTGGTCGGTCCGCTTGTACCGCCCGTCAAGGTTGTCGGCAGCGCTGCCTGGGATCCGGCCTGGTCGTAACGCCCGATCGACCAGCGGGTGGAAATCGTGTCGTTGTCGGTGGGACGGAAGTCGAGCTTCACGTCCGCCTGATGATTGCCCAATTTGCTGCGGGAGCCCGAAACATAGTTGCTCGAGACGCCGAGCGGCCCGGTCCCAACGTTATTCGCGATGGGATAGAGCTCCTGGCTGCCGAACAGCGTTCTCGCCACCGGATTCACTACCCGTGAAGCGGGGATGATGTTTCCCGGGAACGGCGTGCGCGAAGGCACGTCCGGACCCGTGAGGGGGTCGCGGACGATCTGGTTCTGGCCGAGGAACTGGGAGAGGTCGCCCGTCCGCCACGGCAGAGGAGCGACGCTCGCCGTCGCCGGGCCGGACGCGCGCTGCTCGGTGCCTTCGTAATCCATGAAGAAGAAGATCTTGTTCGCCCTGATGGGGCCGCCGAAAGTGCCGCCGAAAATATTGCGCCGGAACGCGCTGCGCTTCGTGCCCGCGCGGTTCGCAAAGTACCCGTTCGCGTCCAGTTTGTCGTTCCTGAGGAATTCAAACAGGTTGCCGTGAAAATTGTTCGTGCCGCTCTTGAGAGACATCAGCACCGACGCGCCGCCCGAGTTGCCGAACTCGCCGCCGCCGTTGCCGGTGATCACCTTCACTTCCTCAAGCGCATCCACGTTCGGCTGATAGCCGATGCGGTTGTCGATCGAGTCGTTGACATCCACCCCGTCGAGCAGGAAGTTGTTCGTCTGCTCGCGATTTCCGTTCACTTGCGGCCGGCTGCCGCTTCCCTGGAAGCGGGAAGACGTGTTCATCGCGTTAGGGGCCGTGCTGATGGCGCCCGGGATGAGCAGCGTCAATGAGGCGAAATTGCGCCCGTTCAGAGGCAGCGACGTCAGTTTGGTCGAGGTAATGGTATCGCCTGTGGCAGTGGATTCCGTTTGCAGAATGGGTGCTACGTCGGTTACCTCCACCGACTGCGTCACATCACCCACTTCCAGTTTGACGTCGAGGCGGGCTACCTGGTTGACTTCGAGCTTAAAGGGCCCGATAACCGACTTCTTGAAGCCGGCGGCTTCGGCCGCAACGCTGTAATCCCCGACCGGCAGGAAGAGCAGGTTGTAGACGCCGGATTGGTTCGTTGCAGCCGAAAAGACAACGCCGGTGGCGGCGGCGCTCGCCGTAACTCTTACGTTTGCAATAGCCGCGCCTGATGGGTCGGTGACCGTTCCCGTTACGGAAGCGGTAATGGTTTGCCCGAAACTCATCGCGGAGCCGAGGCACAGCAGAATCAGGAGCGAAAAGCATTTTTTGGTCATAAGTTTATGTGGTTGTCGATACGTTGTGCGCCGTTTCCCGAATTCCGGATGAAACGAATTCGTAATAGCGCGCTTTCCTTCCAAATCTCATACAATTTACGCTTCACGCGAGTGCTTGGAACAAGCGGAGCAATCAGAGTGCCATTTCGGGCGAATGTTACTGAAATACCCGGTGGCAGGGTCCACGGGCGCCGAGTCGGCGGGAACGACTCATGCGGCCGTAACTGGAGTCGGGGTTGCTGCCGTTAGAGGCTGGCAAGGACGCGGTCGATCGCGTCGAGCGTCTCCGCCGCGTCTGCTTCGGTGTGCGCGGTTGAAACGTAAAAGCGTCCGTCGGGGACGATTTGAACGCCCCGCTCAAGCGCGGCGATCAGGAAGCGGCGCAGCGTATCGGTATTGTCGTCGAGAGTGTCGCGGTAGTCGTTGAGCTCTTCGCGGCCGGTGAAGTGGATCGCGAACGCCGTGCCGAATCCCGTGACCTGGGCTGGGATGCCATGCTTCCGCGCAAGGCTCCGCAGGCTGTCCCGGATGCCTGCGCCGATACGGTTGGCTTCGCGAAGCAACGCGCCGCCGTCTCGCGCAAGCTCGTCGAGTGTGACGTCCGCCGCGGCGAGCGAGAGCGGGTTCCCGTTGAAGGTGCCGCCAAAGACAACGCCGCCGCCGAACATCATATTGAGAACGTCGGCGCGGCCGGCGATTACGCTAAGCGGAACGCCGCCGCCCACGGCCTTCCCGAAGGTGGCGAGATCGGGCGTGACGCCGAAGTGTTCCTGCGCGCCGCCGGGGGCGATGCGGAAGCCCGTGATGACTTCGTCGAAGACGCACAGGGCGCCATACTTGTGGGCAAGCGCCTTCGCGCCCGCGAGAAACCCATCCGTGGGCAGCAGACAGCCGCTGTTGCAGAGCACCGGTTCCATCATGACGGCCGCGACGCGGCCCTTGTGCTCTTCAAGCGTCCGCTCAAGCAAGTCGAGGCGGTTCCAAGGCGCGGCTACGGTGTTTTCGATCGCGTTCGCCACCTGGCCGCAGGAACCGAGCACGGAGCGGGGCGAATCGAGCGGCCCCATCTGTTCGAGCGAAGGCTTGTAGCTGATGAGCGCCGAATCCATCCAGCCGTGGTAGTGGCCTTCGAACTTGAGGATGAGGTCGCGGCGGGTGAAAGCGCGGGCGAGCCTGTGGACAAGCTGCACCGCTTCGCTGCCGCTCGAGGTGAAGGCGACGCGCTCGGCGCAGGGAACCATGGCCTGGATCTTTTCGGCGACGGAAATCTCGAGCTCGTGCTGCGCCCCGTAGCTGAACGGCAGCGAGGCCTGGCGATGCATGGCTTCCGCGAGTTTCGGATGCCCGTATCCCAAAATCATGGGTCCCCAGGCGAGTTGGTAATCGATGTAGCGATTCCCGTCCACGTCTTCGAGGCGCGCCCCGCTGCCGCCGGCGAAATAGAGCGGCATGGGAGCCTTGGCGCGGAAAGGACTGCTGACGCCTCCGGCAAGAGAGCCCCGCGCGCGTTCAAGAAGAGCTTTCGACTTATCCCAGTTCATCTTATTGAAGTTATCGCAAGTCGGTCGCGCCGCGCTACTATACGGGCAAGGGGACTTTCACCGTGCGTCCTGGTCTTGGATTGTTTTTCTCGGTTTCGCTGGCGATGGCGTCGAACTGGCCGCAGTGGCGCGGACCGGAGTGGAGCGGCGTTTCGAGCGAATCGAATCTGCCTCTCGAATGGTCGCCCACGAAGAACGTGGCGTGGAAGACGGAGCTGCCGGGGCGCGGACATTCGTCGCCGGTAGTGTGGGGGAACCGGGTTTTTCTGACGGCTGAAATCGAGGGTGGCGTCATTGAAGGCCGCCGCGCGCCCGTCCACAAGCTGGACGGCGAAGTGTGGGTGCATCCCGACAGTTCGGGCGCGAATCGCTCCCATACCTTGAAGGTTCTGTGCCTCGACGCGTCGACGGGGAAGATCCTGTGGGAGCGCACCGCATACGAAGGCGCGGTGTCCGACGACCGTCACAAGAAGAATACCTACGCCTCCTCGACGCCGGTTACCGACGGCCGGTTCGTCTACGCCTGGTTCGGAGGGGAAGGCCTCTACGCCTACGATTTCTCGGGCAAGCTCGCCTGGAAGTACTCCGTGGGCGCGATCGCGAACATGGGCATGGGGCCGGGAACTTCTCTTGCCGCATACGGAAATTTGCTGATCATGCAGTGCGACCGGGAATTCGACGGCGTGGGCTCGGCGCTCGTGGCGGTCGATAAGAAGACGGGCCAACTGGCATGGAAGGCGGAGCGCAAGGACCCGGCGAGCTGGGCTACGCCGATCGTGATTCAGACGCCGTCTGGACCGGGGCTGATCGTGAGCAGTTCGCAAAACGTGATCACCTACGACCCCGCGACGGGCAAGGAGATGTGGCGCGTGAAGGGCACGGCGGGCCATGCGATTCCAAACGCGGTGACGGGACTTGGAATGGTTTTCGTCTCCGCCGGATATCCGTCGAAGCTTGCAATGGGGCTGAGGCTCGACGGGACGATCGTCTGGGAGTACGAGAAGGGAACGGCGTACGTGCCGTCGCCGATTTTGTACGGCGAGTACCTCTACCTGATGACGGACAAGGGTCTGGTAACGTGCATGGACGGAAAGACGGGGAAGGTGAAGTATGAAGGCGGGCGCGTGCCGGTTCCCGCGACATTTACGGCGTCGCCAGTCGCGCTCGACGGGAAGATTCTTCTCACGAGCGAAGATGGCGACACCTACGTGATCAAGGCCGGTCCGGTGCACGAAGTGCTGCGGACGAATTCCGTCGGCGAACCGGTTTATGCGTCGCCCGCGATTTCGAACGGGAGGATTTTCGTGCGCGGACAGAAGACGCTATTCTGTATCGGAAAGGGCGCGTAGGTCCGCTCCCAAACCCGCCGTGGTATCTTGGTTACGTACCCACAACGTGTCCGGAGAGATGGCCGAGTGGTTGAAGGCGCACGCTTGGAAAGCGTGTTTAGGGGAAACTCTAACGTGGGTTCGAATCCCACTCTCTCCGCCAGAATCCAAGTCTACTCGTCGTCATGAGAGTGGGCGGCGGCAGCCGGTTTCCCGGCAAGGGCCCCGAGTTGTTCCCGCGTAAACGGCTCCCGCTTGGTTTCTTTCCCGGAAACAGTCTCCATCACAAAGTGGCCGACGCCTTCGAACTCCCGGTCAAGGCGGAAGCTCGGCGGAGCCTTCAGTTCAGGGATCAGCGCCATGCCATGCTCATCAACCACGCACTCCAGTCCCGCCGGAAGCTGAAACCGGATGCGCGCTCCCTTCCTGACGGCGAGCCGCCGGACATCGGTGAGCGTCACTGATCGTCCTCTTCGAAGACGATGTCTGAAGCGTCCGTTAACGCGTTGTGCCTCTCCTGGCACGGAATACAGTATCGCGCCCATGGGACGGCCTCAAGCCGCTTCGCCGAGATCGGCTCTTCACATTCCTGGCAGATGCCGAAGGTTCCGTGCTCGATCCTGCGCAACGCCGAGTCCACCTGCTTCAGCACGGTGATCTCCAACTGATTGCGATTGACGAAAAGCCACTCCTCGTGGCTCTGCTGGCTCAAATCCCCCTCGTCCGACGGCTCCCCGCGGCGGTGCACAATTTCCGCAAAGCTTCCCGAGGACATGCGAGTCCGAATGTCCGCCCCCTTCTCTTCCAGGATCTTCCGAAAGTGGGTAATGGCCGCCTTTCCGGCCTTCCGATTCATAACGCCTGACGTTGACACATTATTCTCCGAGGTCCCCAATCTATAGCGGACGCACGGCGCCCCGCGCTGGTTACGGGGGGAGCGGCATCATGGAAGGACAGACCTCAAGTATAGCGTATACTGGCCATTCGGGCTATTTTCCCGATGACGCTGCGCCGATGACGCCGATCCTCTTCTTTCTGCTTGCCTTCCCGCTCGCCGCCGGTGAATACCCGCGGACGCTTGAAGCTTTTCCCGGCGGCACGCCGAAACTTGACGGTGTCCTCTCCCCCGGTGAATGGGACGACGCCACCGCCTTCGCCGGCGTTCTCGACTGGATCCCTCAGTTCTCGAAAACCACCGACCCGAAGGACCTCTCCCTAAAGGGTTTCGTGAAGCACGACGGCAAGCGCCTCTACTTCGCCTTTGAGATCGCCGACGACGTGCTTTACGGCATCGATACGCCGCGCTGGCTGCCTGAGGAAAACCTCAAGGCTCACGATCTCACCCGGGAGGGCTTTCCGTGGTTCGGCGACGAGATGGAGTTACTCATCAACGCCTCGAACAAATGGAGCGGAGACGAGAACGCGGCCGGAGACGGCTCATCCTGGCAGATGGTCTGCAACCTGACGAAGTCGCGAAGGGGCGGCGTTGGAGTGGGCGGCCTGCTCGAAGGGGAGCCGCGCCGCGACCGGAAGGCGTGGGACACGTACCGGAAGTGGATTCTCTCCGGCGCCCAGGAAGCCGCTGCCAAGGTCAAACCCGGCGGGAAGGGCTACATCATCGAGTGGGCGGTCAACTTCGACCCGTGTCTCGAAGTTTCTCCCGGACGGTTCTATTCGACCGCGATGGGCGACCGCGCCATGGGCGTTAACATCGCCTTGGGCGATCTCGACGAGAAGGAAAAGGGCGCGGGCAACTTCGGCCATTTCCATCACGAAGACTGGTTTAGCGGAGCGAAGAACGTTCGAACGAATTTGAAACAATGGGGAACCTTATGGATCAGAACAACGAAGCCCGGCCGCCGCTGACCACGTACGAGGATCTGGCGAAGATGATCGACCACTCGCTGCTTCGGCCGGAGTTGACCGAAGAGCAGATGGCGGAGGGGTGCGAGGTCGCGAAGCGGTATCAGGTCGCGACCGTCACGGTGCGGCCGTGCGACGTGGATATGGCGGTTCGGATCATGGAGGGCAGCGGCGTGCCCGTCGGATCGGTGTCGGGATTCCCGCACGGCTGCACGACTACCGCGGCAAAGCTCTACGAAACTAGAGATCTCCTGGGCCGCGGCGCGAAAGAAATCGACACCGTGATCAACATTTCAAAGCTGCTCTCGCGCCAATTCCAACACATCGAGACCGAACTGCTCCAGATGGCGGATTCCTGCCACCAGAAGGGTGCGATTCTCAAGGTGATTTTCGAGAACGCCTACCTGACGGACGAGCTCAAAATGATGGCGTGCAAGATTTGCCGCAGGGCCGGGGCCGACTACATCAAGACGTCCACCGGTTTCGCTCCGACGGGCTACACGCTCGAAGACCTGCGCCTGATGCGCAAGTACGCGGGGCCGATGAAGATCAAAGCCGCGGGGGGCGTGCGGACGCTGGACAAAGCGATCGAGGTCTACGAGGCCGGTTGCTCCCGCTTCGGAGCGACGGCGACCGTCGCGATTCTCGAGGACTGGAAATCGCGGCTGAAACAGATGGCCGAGGCGAAGGCTGTGGCGCGGGAGACGTCCGGAATCACCGCCTGATTCTCGGGATTGGGGATTGCCTGGCCAGGCGCGGGCGGTCACCGGCGGTCCGCCGGACTGAGCCGCGCGCGCCGCGGCAAGCACCGGCGCACGGGTGGATTCTCAATTCGCCGCTCCGGCTGCGCCAGGTACACGTCTTCAACCGCCGCCCGCAGTAGCTCCGCAACGCTCCAGGCTTGCGCGATGCAGCCGCCGGGCCGGTGCGGAGGATCGCCATCGGCGACCTCGGAAACCTGACCCAAGCCCGCCTCGCGCAGGTGCTCCCGGAAGCCATCGAGCCACCGCCCGGCCTGCTCGCGGGCTCCTTCATCCGTGCCAACCTTCACGTAGGCCGTGATGAATGGACCCATCAGCCACGGCCAAACCGTTCCCTGATGATACGCGGAGTCGCGGCTCATCACGCCGCCTTCGTAGCGAGGCCGGTAGCGCGGATCGCCGGGCGAGAGGCTCCGCAATCCAAGCGGCGTCAGCAATTCGCGCTTCACCACGTCCACTACCTGCCGCGCGCGGCCATTTCCCAACATCGAATTCGGCAAGCTGACCGCGAAGATCTGGTTCGGCCGAATGGACGTATCCCGATCCTCGCCATCGACCACGTCATACAAGCAGCCCGCCGCCGCGTTCCAGAATTGGCGGTTGAAGCTGTGCCGCGCGCGGTCCGCCATTTCGCGGGCGGATTCTTCCCGCGCGCCGTCGCCAAGCGCGCGCGCCAGGTCTTCCAGGACGCGAAGCGCGTTGTACCAGAGGGCCTGAATCTCGACCGGCTTGCCGGATCGCGGCGTGACCACGAGGTCTCCAATCTTCGCGTCCATCCACGTCAACTGCACGCCTGCTTCGCCACAGGAGAGCAGCCCATCCTCGGCGACGCGAATTCCGTACCGCGCGCCTTTGACGTGCCAGTCGACCATTTCCGTCATGCGGGCGTAGAGATTGTCCCTGACGAAGGCGGTGTCGCGGGTGTGCTTCATCAGCGCACGAACCGCTTCGAAGAACCACAACGCGGCGTCCACCGAGTTGTACTCAGGCGCTTCGCCGCCGTCCGGAAAGCGATTGGGCAGCATGCCTCGATCGGCTGCGTGGGCGAACGCGAGGAGGACGCTCTTTGCCACCTCGGGACGTCCCGTGGCCAGAGTGAGTCCAGGCAACGCGATCATGGCGTCCCGTCCCCAGTCGCTGAACCAGGGATAACCGGCGACGATCGTCTTCAGGCCGCCGCGCTCCACAATGAACGAGTCCGCGGCGGCGGTCAGGTCCCGCACCAACGGCTCCTCCGAAGGCGCGGCGGCAACGACCCTGGTGCGCCGTTCGATCTCCGCTTCACGCAGCGTCGGCGCCTGCGACGCATCCCGGCGCAGCGTCGATGCAATCATCGTGGCGCGCCCGCCGCTGTGTAACTTGAAGCGGGCGACAAACGGATTAAAGAGATCCTCGGAAAAGTCCAGGCCGCGCTCCCGCTCGATCTCGTATTCAAAGTTGAGGTACCACTCTCCCGTGGGTTCGAGAGCGGCGGCGTCGTGAGCGAAGTGCAGCGCGGGCAACCCTTCATAGGGGGCGACGGTGGCGACTCCACCGTTCACGTCGACGCGGCGATTCAAAGCGTCGTTGCGGTGCGTCAGACCGTGATAATCGCGAAACGCGATGAGCGGACGGATTTCAAGCGTGCATTCGCGAGCGGGATGGCTGCCGGAACCGCGCATTTCGTACTCGACGACCGTGGTATTCTCGCCCTGAGGCATGAAGACTCGCTTTTCGATTTCGATTCCGTCGAGCTCGTAGGTGAATACCGGGAATGGATCGAGGCGAAACTCTTTGAGGAACCGGTCGCCCCGCGGATGAAGCGCGCCGGGATACCGGTTGACCGCCAATTCGTACCGCAGATCCCCCACGATAACGGTCTCTTCGAGCTTCGAAAGAAGCAGCACGCGCCCCACCGGCGGCTTCGTCGCGGCCGTGAGTAAGCCATGATAGCGGCGTGTGTTCAGGCCGGCGATTGTCGAGGAAGCGAATCCGCCGATGCCGTTCGTCTCCAGCCATTCCCGGCGAACGGCGCCGCCCGATAAGGCGCCGGGATCGCCAAAAGCGTCCCGGCCGAAGCGTATGATTTCGCGTTTCAATCCAACCGCCCGAGCGCCCAGCGCGCGTGTTCCGCTACCAGAGCGTCGTCCGATTCCGATAGACGTTCGAGCGGCTCACGGAACTTCGCAAGACGGCTCGCTCCCATCGCGACGGCGACATTTCGGAGGAAACCGGAGTATTTCGCGCGCTTCACCGCGCTCGTCCGGAACATGGCGCGAAACTCGGCCTCGCTCAGCGCCGCCAGACGCTCGAGGGGCGGGGAATGATGATGGTCGGCGAACTCCGGCTCGCGAGCCGCCGGCGCACGCCCGTTCCATGGACAAACGTCCTGGCAAATATCGCAACCGAACACATTATTCCCGGCCGCCGCGCGGTGCGGCTCCGGTATGCCCCCGCGCAGCTCGATCGTGAAGTACGAGATGCATAACCGCGAATCGAGAACGCCTCCCGGCAGTATCGCCTGCGTTGGACAAGCATCGATGCAGCGGGTGCAGGTCCCGCAACGGGCGGGCGGCGGGGCGTCCGGCTCCAGGTCGAGCGACACCAGCAGCTCTCCCAGAAAGAACCACGAGCCCATCCGCTGATTGATGAGGCAGGTGTTCTTGGCGATCCAACCGAGGCCCGCACGCCTCGCATAGGCCCGCTCGAGCAGCGGCGCCGTGTCCACGCAGATCTTCCATTCGAACGGCTCGATCTTATGAAGCTCCGCCGCCAATCGCTCCAGGCCGCGGCGGAGGATGGCGTGGTAATCCTCGCCCCAGGCGTAGCGGGAAATCCAGGCGCGGTCCCGCTCGTCAAACTCCGTCGAATATGGCGCGGGACTGTTGTACAGCTTGCCCACGCAGACCGCCGAACGCGCCGACGGCAGCAGAAGGCGAGGATCGGCGCGGAGGCCGGCGCGGCCGTCCGTCAGATACCGCATCTCGCCCGCGTACCCGTTTCGCACCCACCCGGCATACGCCGCTGCTTCCGGGACCGGCTCGGCGCTCGCGACGCCTGCCAACTCGAATCCGCATTCGAGGGCAAGCTTTTTGACCGTTTCGGCAAGCATCTTAGCAAACGCGGGCGCCCGACGCCTCCCGGCGGGCGGCAATCGGCAAAAAGCCGCGATCAAGGGCGGCGTTTACCGGACGCAGACGGAGGCGGGGCAGGACGGAAAAATCGGATGTGCGCGCGGAGTGGATTCGCAAGTGGCTTTTTATCATACATTTGGGATGGGGGTGACGCAGAGAGTAAATTTCGTGTTTTTCCGTCAGTTGAACGATTATGGCCGGATTCCTCTGTCCTCAATACGGATTATACACGCCCGTGGGTGTCAGGCTGGGCGGGAATGGACGTAAGGCATTTGAAATCAACGTGAAGAGAAAGTTTCAGTGCTGTGAATGGGAAATGGCGGCCCGACTGTGCGGTGGGCGAATACACAATCGTTCCTTTTCGAACAGGTTATCTCCTGGAGGGCAGGGGCACGAACCAGGAGCCGGTTCCGAGACCTGCAACCACGACGGCCAGACCATAGAATATCAGATCGTACGAGCCCGTCCGCTCGAGCGTCTTGGCGAGCAGAAGGGGACCGATGGCCGAGGCCAAGACGGTCATCATTTGAGCGCAGCCCTGGATCTTCCCAAGGTGGCCTCGGCCATAGACCTGTCCCCAAACCGAGAAGAAGACAACCGTGACGATGCCGCCCGAAACGCCCATGACCGCTCCGTAGAGCACAACGTGGGTGTAGGAAATTACCAGAGGGAGCAGTAGTAGCGCGCAACTGAGCGTCGCCATCCCTAAACCCATGAGCCTTTGGATGGACCAGCGCGAAGCCAGCCATCCACCGCCAAAATTGGCCAGCAGACCCAGTAGCGTACTGATGACGAGTACGTTGTGATAAACCGACGCGTCAAAGCCGCGTTTTTCGAGGATCGACTGGTTGAACAGTGAAATCCCCGAATAAACGAGCCCGAACAGCGAACTTGACAGCGCGAAGAGCCAGAAGGCAGGGCTCCGCAACGCTTCCGGCAGCGTAAGATCCCTGCCGCCGGATTGGGTAGGGGCCACTTCCGCGTCAAATTCCAGGCCCCGCTCTTCGGGACCGTTCCTGACGACCAGCCAAGCTAATGGCGCCAGAACAACCAGCAAAGCCCAACCGATTCCCGACCAAGCGGCTCTCCATCCAAACGCCAGCACCGCGTGTCCCACGGACGGAAACGCCGCAATGAATCCGATTCCGACAAGCACCGAGTAAACGCCCATCGCATAGTTGAGGCCGCGTCCGAACCATTTTCCGACCAAGGCCAGGCTGACGACCGAAAGCGCGCTTTGTCCGAGACCACGGGTCAGCGTAATCGCCAGGCAGAGCGCGATTAAGCCTGCGGCTCCAGCCATCGCGAGAACACTCGCGGCGAGCGCCGCCACGACGGTGGTGAGGACGATCCTACTACCCAAACGGTCGACCAGCCGTCCACAGGGCAGGCAAAAGAGAGAGCCGGCGAGAGTAGCCCAAAGATTGATCGTGGCGTAGGTTACACGGTCGATTCCGAAGCCGGTCAGCAGGGGCTCGGTGACGAGGCCGAGTCCTTGAGTCCGCCCGGGGAGAGTCCCGACCATGGCAAAGGCGGCGACGGCGAGATTCGCCCACCCATAGTTGACGCCGCCGCGGACGGAATCGGGAGGGGGAAGCGGCTGCGTGGCGGTTGACATGTCAAAGGCCATTCTATCTTTATCGAACACGGAACGGCTCGTCAGGAAATAATTTTCCCCGATTTTCCGATGGAACTGTGGTAGCGGTGGGCAGGCCATCGTCGTTTTCCGGCGTGTGATCCGTGCGGTAGAAGGCAGGGTCGAAAAACCAACCTAACCCCATGAAAACACGAGAGCCCAAAAAAGCGAAGCTCGGGCCAGGCCTGCATTGCCGCCTATCGGTTTTTCATGAAGTTTCGCGGGCCGTAGGCCCTCCCCAACAGGCGACGAAAGACGATCGC
>CAMDED010000109.1 GCA_945893365.1 Candidatus Sulfopaludibacter sp. SbA3
GATGGCACGGCATATCCCACTCCGGCTCATCTGCAAATGGAATCCTTGTTTCAGAATGGCCGCCACATCGGCGTGGGGCAAACCCTGCCCTTTGTTCATCAGCACTCCCAGGGTCAAGGCTTCCGGCCCCACGGACCGCTGCAGCCCCGGGGCCGACCAACAAGAGGCGGGGTACACCGCCACCGACCGGCGTTTTGGCTTTCCTTTCATAGAAAGGTTTTGGTTTTGGTTTTTTCTCCGACTCGCCAGGCATGCTCGGGGCCGACCGACGGGAGGCACATCCCGACATCGGAACCATGCAGGTTTCATTTCATGCGCTCCGCTTCTTCCAGATCTTCTCGAACAACCTCCGTTTGGCCTCTTGCATCTGATTTGCCGTGTCGGTGTCGCTCTGCCTCTGAGCCACTTGATCCAAGCCTCGAACGCTCAGTCCCGGCTTCAGATACGTTTGATCTTCCGGCAGCGCCTTCTCCAGTCCGCGAAACACCTTCCACGGCGTCGCATACCTGTTGCGGTGCGTGTCAACACTTTTGAGACACTCTGAAGCATAATTTTCTGAGTTTTGTTCTCTGACCGTGGGGATCACCCAAAATCGGCCATCAGGATCAGCTGAAAACCGCAACGAGACAGCGATGGCGGACCGAATCAGCCTGCGGCGCAAGGAGGTTGATCTCCCCTTTCCCGTTTCCCCTCCGGGAAAAGCCGGGGCGGGCGGCTTCCCCCCACGCCGCGCACGCTGCCCGCCGACAAACAGCGCCGGCAGGCATCGATGCTGCGGCTCCCCCCGCAAGAGGGATTCCAAAGCGCTCCGCTGAAATCCCCCTTTCGCATCCCCCCTGCCGCCCTCCGTTTGACCCGTCGACCGATCAGCGAGTCTCCGAGGGTTGTTTTGGTTTGTTGATCCAGACCTCCTTTGGTAGGGGAAGCGGTTGAGGCGGTTTGCGCACGAAGCGTTCGGGATGAGCGCTGTAAGCGGCGTCCAGGACGGCGCGGCGCTGCTCGATGGCGGCGGGCGCGAGACCGTAATGAACCACGGCCGGGGAGAGCAGGCCGAGTCCGGAGTGGCGGTGCTCTTCGTCGTACCAGGCGAAGAACTCTCGAGCGAAAACGCGGGAATCCTGTATCGATCCAATGCGTTCCGGGAACCCGGGTCTGTATTTCAGAGTCCGAAAGTGGCTTTCCGAATACGGGTTATCGTCGGACACATGGGGGCGGCTGTGGGTTTTGGTGATGCCCAGGTCAGCCATCAGGAACGCCACAGGTTTGGATGTCATCGACGAACCCCGGTCCGCGTGAATGCTCAGTTGCCCCGGTTCGATTCCCTGCTTGCTACAGGTATCCGCAATCAGCCGTTTGGCCAGTTCTGCGCTTTCCCCATCCGCCACCATCCAGCCCACCACGTAGCGGCTGAAGACGTCCAGGATCGCGCAGAGATAAAAGTAGGTCCATTTGGTCCGGCCCCAGCAGTTTTGTAATGTCCCAGCTCCAGAGCTGGTTGGGACCGGTGGCCAACAGTTCGGGCCTCGTGTACGCCGGGTGCACAAGTTGGCCGCGACGCTCCCGCGTCTCTCCCTCATCCGCCAGGATCCGGCACATCGTGCGGATCGAGCAATGATACCGGCCTTCATCCAGCAGCGTGGCGTACACCGCCGCCGGTGAACTATTCTGAAACCGCTCCTCATGCAGGCAAGCCAGCACCGTTCTTCGTTCCGCCTGGTCAAGAGATCGCGCGGGTGGATGCTTCGTGGAGGCGACCGAAGCGGATGAATCCCCCGACACCCCCTTCCTGTAAAAGGAAGAACGAGGGACATGGAGCGCCGCACACGCTTCTCTCACGCCCACCACGGGTATCAGTTCGCCGAGTCCCGCCATTACAACGTCTCCGTTTCGGGGAACACCCGCCCCAGCAGAGTAGCCACTTTTTTTTTGAACGTCGATCGCGATTTCCGCTTTGCGCAGTTGTTCCGCCAGACGCTCATTTTCCCGCTGTAACTTTTGATACTCCGCGGTAAGCGGATCGGCCTTCCCCTTCGGTCCGCGCTTCCGTGGAGTCAGGCCCTTGAGGATTCCGGCTTCCCGCTCGCGGCGCCACGTAACCAGAAGCGAAGAATAGAGCCCTTCGCGCCGCAGCATCGCTCCCAGGTTGCCTGCCGGTTTTTCCGAATCGGCACGGTCCAGTATGCTGCGCTTGTACTCGGCCGTGAATCTGCGCCGTTTGGCGCGGCCTGCCAGCACCTCCGGGTTCGGGCGCGGCGCCACGTGCCCGCCCTCATCTTCACCTGCTATTGGATCCAATACTCCTGCCACCCCTGTCGCAGGCCGAGCAGAGCCGTTCATCGTTGTCATTCTGAGTCTTCTCTTTCCCGCCCTGCTCACTAATTGCGGTCACACAAGATGTCTCATTCATGTTGGCACAGAGGGTTGTGCACAAACTTCTCTTTGCCCCGCGCATCCACCTTCCGTTCCCGTTGCCCGCAAGGCCGGTGAAAGTTCAAGTACGGATTCAAGTGCTCCTGGTAGAACGCATCGATCTCCGGCGCATGCCGCGCCGCGATGTACCCATACCCCACATGCCTGCGGATCACTGCTCCGTTTTTCGACTCCACCAACCCGTTGTCGTTGCACTTCCGCGCCCGCGATTTGGTCTGCTCGATCAGCAGTTCCTTCAGCAGCCCGTCGACCATGCCGTTGATGAACTCCGAGCCGTCGTCGGAATGAAAGCCTCTGATCACGAACGGGAACTGGCCCAGAATCGCCTGTAAAACCGGCTTCAGATGAGCCTGCGAGATCACCCCAACAGATCCCACCACTTGCCATTGCGTCACCTCGTCCACCGCATTGAAGTGATACACCCCCCTCACTCCATCCCGATCTCCTTGGTGCACCGTGTTCACCCGTAGGTAGCCAGGCTTCCCTCCCGGTTGCGGCCGCCGCCGCTCCCCGATGGCCACCTGCACGCCTTGTGTTTTGCTGTAGCTCATCAGGCACTCCAGGTATCGTCGGCTGTGCCTGCGTTGGAAACCGGCCTTCCCTCAGGCCCATCCTGCATTGGATAAGACTATTTCGACCGTCTACACCATGTAATATAGAAATCTGCTTGGTGCGCGGTGAGGGCTACCACCAGTAGCGCCACTGCGCGGCGGATGATGAGCATCTTTTCCGGTGCAAGCGTAGTCTAGACTCCGTCGCTGGACTACCGGTTGAGCGGCAAATGGCTGAAGGCGTGGTTCCGGACCGGGTTCGTCAACGCGCAAGTCAACTTGCCCCAACGGCGCCTTCGGCGGCAGGGCGTCTTCAGAGCCCGGCGCCGGCGGGCCGGCATTTCGCAACTGAGTATAAATTGAATTCTAAACATTGAATTCTAAACAAGGAGTTCAAAAGTGAGGAGCCGGAAGTCGGATTGGATGAACGCAGCCCGCGCCAGCGTACTCGCTGGCCTTCTTGCCGCGGCGCTTGCGGCGGAAAGGCCTGGCCCGCTGCCGCGGACGACACTCTGGGAATTCCCCGCCACGATCGTCGGCGAGCAGTACCGTGAATTGCGCAACTTCTACGAGCGCCGGATTCCCGATGCCGCTCAACGGCGAGAAGCGTTCAGCCGCAAGACCGCGGACGAGCGGCGGAAGTTGCTTCTCGAGTTGACGGGCGCGATCGACCAGCCGATGGCGCCCAAACCCACCCGCACGCCGTTAGGCGACACCGAGGACTATTCCGCGTCGCTGGTTTCCTGGCCGCTGCTGCGGATGGGAACGCAGCCGCCGACACGCGGCTCCGCCGGAACGCTGGTGCGCTGTTACGGCGTCCTGCTCGAGCCGCGAGGTACGGGAAGGCGCGCGGCGGTAATCGTGGTTCCGGACGCGACGCAGTCCGCCGCCGATCTGGCCGGTCTCACAGGGCGTTTGCATGCGACTAACCAGACGGCGCGCCGCCTCGCAAGCTCAGGCTACGTTGTATTCGCGCCATTTTTCACGCAGCGCCGCGCCTTTTCCGAGCCTTGGCTCGAGGACCGCTTGTGGCTCATGCGCCTCGCATACCAGACCGGCCGCCACATCGCCGGCGCCGAGTTGATGCAGATCGGCTCCATTCTGGATTTCCTCAGCGCGCTGCCCTCCGTGGATTCAAACCGCTTCGGCATCGCCGGAAACGGCCAGGGCGGAATGACCGCGCTTTACGCTGCCGCAATCGACACGCGCCTGAAAGTGGGGCTCTCATCCGGCTATGTCGACGACGCGCAACCGGAGTGGGAGCAGCCCGAAGACCGCATGCTGTGGAAGATCCGCTCGCATTTTTCAAACGATGGTATTGCCGCTCTCGTCCAGCCGCGCATCCTCCACACGGCGGCGAGCCTTGATGAGCCGGCGTTGGGAAAGCTCAATGAGACGCTCAAGCCTGAGCCGCCTTCGCACTCCAGCGCCACGGCCGGATCGCCTTCCATGGATCTGGAAAAGGTGTCCGAGATCGCCAATGCCCAATTCAGCCAATGGCAGGCGTTCTTCCGGAACATGGCTCTCGAGGCCGCGGATTCAGTCGAGACACGCTGGAAGTCCGACTACTCCTCGCCCACGGCATACGAGCGATCGCTCGCCGACAGGCGCGAAGCTTATTTCGACCTGATCGGGCACTACCCCCCCGCCGATGGCGCGCTCGATGCCAAAAGCGTCCAGGTTTACGACGAGCGCGGCTTCACCGGTTACCGCCTTTCAATCCGGGTTTATGAGGATGTCCACGCCTATGGAATCCTTCTGGTTCCTAAGGGGATGAAGTCCGGCGAGAAGCGGCCGGTTGTGTTCGTGCAGCACGGTCTGGCCGGCCGGCCGGAAGCCTCGCTGGGCGTTGTGCCGAACGAGCGCGACGACGCCGTGTATTCCCGCTTCGGTCTGCGTTTAGTCGAGCGCGGCTACATTGTTTTCGCTCCCATGATCGCCACACAGGACAACGTCGAGCGCACGAAGCTGATCCGCCGCGCCCATCTGACCGGTCTCATCCCCGCCGGTATGGACGTGAAGAAATTCGGGCGCACACTCGACTATCTTTCGACGCTTCCCTACGTCGATACAAAACGCTTCGCCTTCTACGGGCTGTCCTATGGCGGATACACCGCGCTGTGGATCGGTCCGGCCGAACCGCGTTTCCAGGTGGTGATCAGCAGCGGTCACTTCAACGACTGGAACGTCAAGACTACCGATCTCACGCAGGGTACCGCGTACCCGTTCTATTTCAATGTCGTCGATCAGTATAATTTTGGAATGCTCGGAAAATTCAACCACTCCGGCCTGGCGTCGATGATCGCGCCGCGCGCCTTCATGGTCGAGATGGGCGACAATGACGGCGTGATTGTCGCGCCCCGCAGCCTGACCGATCGGGAGATCGACAAGGTGCTCGAGATCTATCGCAAGCTCGGAATTCCGGAAAAAGGACAGGTCAGCCGCTTCCCGGGCCCACACATGGTCGACGGCCGCGGTGCTTTCCCATTCCTTGACCGGAGTCTGAACTGGAAGCCGATTTCAAACGTAAGGGAGGCCCGCAAGTGACACGGCGTCAATTCGCCGGCGCGGGAGCCGCGGTCATGGCTTCGCGCGGCGCGGCACAGGAAAAGGTAGCGCTAATTTCGATCGCTCTCGATTGCGAGATGAGCGCCCGCTATCCGACCTGGGAACAAACCGAGTGGAACTACAAGAAGGGCGATCTGGATGAAGCGGCCAAGGAGTACTCCGTGGGCGCCGCGCGCCGGGTGGCTGCCGCGGGTGGGAAGATGCACTTCTTTGTCGTCGGCCGTGTTTTCGAGCATCCCAGTGTGGCGTGGTTGGAGGAGATTTTGAAGTTGGGTCACGGCGTCGGCAACCATACTTACGATCATGTGAACGTAAAGGCCACCGAAGTGAGCCAGACTCAATACCGTTTCGCGCGTGCGCCTTGGCTCGCTCACGGCACGACGGCGACCGAACTCATCGACCGGAACATCCGAATGTGCGCGATGGCGATGAACGAACGGCTGGGCGTGAAACCGAACGGATTTCGCACTCCGGGCGGTTTTCCCAATGGTCTCAAGGACCGGCCGGACCTGCAGAACATGCTGCTCGCCCAGGGATATACGTGGGTCAGCAGCCTTTACCCGCGGCATCCGGTGAAGGCGGACACGGGCGCTCCACAACCGGGCGAACTGGAGGCGATTCCCACCGTGCAGGAATCCGCCCAGCCCTTTGTCTATTCCTCGGGCCTGGTCGAGTTACCGATGAATCCGCCAAGCGATGTGGGTACGATGCGCACGGGCCGATGGAAACTGGCGGATTTTCGTAAGGGCGTTCAGGCGGGTCTCGACTGGTGTATTGAACGCGGCAAAGTTTGGGATTTTCTATCGCATCCTTCCGCCATCGGCGTTGCGGACCCGAACTTCGAGATCGTCGACCTCATCATCGATACGGTGAAACGAGCCGGGCCGCGCGCGCGCCTGGTCCGCCTCGACACGATTGCGAAGGCACACGGCGCTGCCGTTTGAGAACGCCATGAAACCCGGCCGCGTTACTTCTTCCGGAATTTTGATTGCCGCCTCGACGGCTCTTCTATATGGCCAAGGCTATTCGAAGGCGGAGGCGCCCAGGCACTTCCAGGTGGCGGATGGCTTTCGTGCAACCGTTTACGCCGGCGAGCCCGAGATCCGGCAGCCGATCCTGGTCAAATTCGACGACCGGGGCCGGCTGTGGACCATTCAGTATCTGCAATATCCGAATCCGGCGGGGCTCAAGCGCGTCAGTGTGGACCGCTACTCGCGGACGATTTACGACCGCGTCCCCGATCCGCCGCCTCGCGGCCCGAATGGCGCCGACCGCATCACCATTATGGAAGATACGGACGGCGACGGCCACGCCGACAAATTCAAAGACTTCGTCAGCGGCCTGAATCTCTGCACTGGCTTGGAGTTCGGGCACGGCGGTGTCTTCGTCATGCAGGCCCCGTATCTGCTTTTTTATCCCGACCGCGACGGCGATGGCGTTCCCGACGGCGACCCGGAAGTGCTGCTGCGCGGCTTCGGAATGGAGGACGCGCAGTCGATGGCGAACCACCTCACATGGGGTCCGGATGGCTGGCTGTACGGGTTGAACGGCAGCACCACAACGGCAAACATTCGGAAGTTGGAGTTTCAGCAAGCGGTCTGGCGCTACCATCCTGTAACCCGCGAGGTAGAGCTATTCGCGGAGGGCGGCGGGAATGTTTATGGGCTCACTTTCGATCCGGACGGCAATCTGTTCTACAGCTCGAACGGAAGCGCGCTGTTCTGGCATGCCGTTCAGGGGGGCTATTATCAGAAGAACTTCGGCAAGCACGGACCCCTGCACAATCCGTATACGTATGGCTTCTTCCCGCATGTGAAACACAATGGGGTCAATGGCGGCCATATCATATTGGGTGGCACAACGTATTCCGGCGACAGCTTTCCGGCGCTGTTTCGCGGCGCCTTCATCGGCGCCAATTTCTTGAGCCACAACGTGTCCTGGTGGCGCGTCCACCCGCTTGGCTCTACCGTGCAAGCCGAGCTTGGCGGCAAGCTATTCGACATGAACGACCCCTGGTCGGATCCGACCGACGTGTGCGAGGGCCCGGACGGCGCACTCTACATTTCGGATCTGTACGAGATCCGCAAGGCCCACCCCGACCCGGATGCGGATTGGGACCGCTCCAATGGCCGCATCTACAAGCTCAGGGCCGAAGGCGCGCAGACTATTCCCAGGTTCGACCTGGCGAACCTTTCGAGCGCAGCACTGGTGAAACTGCTGCGCGGGACCAACGGCTGGTTCGCCGGCCGGGCTCGTGTACTCCTCGCCAGCCGCCGCGATCCTTCGGTGTACCCCGAGCTGCGCCGCATGGCGCTCGCGCCGGATAACGGACGTCAGTCATTGCAAGGGCTGTGGGCGCTTTACGTATCCGGCGGCTTTGACGATGGAATAGCGAGCCGGTTGCTCAGGCATCCGTATCCCTACGTGCGGTCCTGGACGGTTCGGCTTCTGGGCGATGCGAACAAGGTCAGTCCCGGCATTTCGCGCCAGCTTGCCGCGCTGGCGCGCGCCGATCCGAGCGCGGTGGTGCGCAGCCAACTTGCTTCGACAGCCAAGCGGCTTCGGGCGGCGGATGCAGCGCCGATTATTACTGCGTTGCTTGATCAGAGCAAGGACGCCGATGATCCGCAAGTCCCGCTGTTGATCTGGTGGGCAATCGAGGATAAGGCTCTGCCGGCAGAACGCGAAATGGTCGCTTATTTTGGCCGATCCGATGTTTGGAACGCGGCGCTCACGCGGGAAAGTGCGATGCGGCTGATCCGGCGCTACGCGGCCGAAGGCTCTCCCGCGGGCTACACGGCAGCTCACCGGCTGCTCCAGCCGGTCCCGGCCTCTCAGAACGATGCGGCTTTAGCTGCTCTCGATCAGGGCTTGAGCGAGCGAGCCGGAGCTTCGAGACCGCCAGACAAGGCGCTCTACGCCGATGTCGGTCGCATGAAGCGCTCACCTTCGAGCGATCTAACGCGCGAGTATGCACCGGTGAACGGCCCGTTGCGTGCCTCGATCGAGGCCGCCTGGCAAGGGTCGAAGTCGGATCCGCTACGCGCCCGGCTCGCAGTACGCGCCAATGTACCGGGGGTGGAGGATCATCTGGCGGCCGTCGCGATGGCATCCACCTCGGAAGCAGAACGCAAAGCTGCTCTGGGCGTGCTCGAAGAACTGGGCAGCCAGAGGATGGTGCCGGTTCTACTGCCATTGCTCGATGCGAACCAGCCGGAGCCAATCCGCATGGCGGCTCTGCGCGGATTGGCGCGCTTCGACCCATCTTCGATTTCCGGCAGACTGCTCGCTCTCTATGCGGCCATGCCCGGCTCACTGAAGAACGCTTCGCGTGAAGTACTTTTCAGCCGCCCGGCATCGGCCTCGGCGTTTCTCGATCGGGTCGAGTCGAATCCGGCTTGGGCGAAGGACGTCCCCACGGCGCAAGTGCGCCTCATTGCCGCCCTCTCCTCGAAGGAATTGGATGCACGTGTCCGCAAGATCTGGGGGAATGTGGGCCAGGGTACGACGGAAGAAAAACTGGCCACCATGCGGCGTTTGAACAACGATTTGCGCTCTGCGCCAGGTGATGCAACGGCGGGCGTCCGGGTTTACGGCCAGCTATGCGCGCGCTGCCACAAACTCTTCGGCTCCGGTGGCGATCTGGGGATGGACCTGACCAACTCCAACCGTGGAGACCAGACCTACCTGTTGACGCAAATTGTGGATCCGAGCGTTTATATTCGCAAGGAGTACATGAGCTATGAAGTGCGCACCCAGGACGGCCGCGCGCTGTCCGGGCTCCTGGCGGAGCAGGATGCCGCCGGCATCACTCTGGTGGACGCGGACTATCGCAAGACGCGAATACCGCGCACGAATGTCGCAAAGCTCGACGAATCCGAGGTTTCGATTATGCCGGAAGGGCTGCTCGAAACGCTGAAGCCGCAGCAACTCCGCGATCTGTTCGCCTATCTGCAAAGCAAGGAGGCCGCGGGCAAGATCACGCCGGCCCGCTGACATCATGAGTTCTTCGCGCCGCACATTATTGACGCATCTTCCCTTTTTGAATTGCCTGCCGCGAACAGCGGCCGCGGCGCCGGACTCCCGGCGGCTCGAGCAGAGACTGACGGCAGCGTTCGAAAAAATGGAGATCGCCGACACCCACGAACACTTTTTCGATGAGCGGGACCGCGTTACCCAGCGTGTCGATTTCTTTACTCTGGCGCAAGGCTATACGATTTCGGACCTGGTCTCCGCAGGCCTGCCCCCGGAGTTGTCCCGCGTCATCCGGAACGAATCGGCCCCTGAAATGGAGCGCTGGCAGGCTTTCGAGAAGTATTGGAAGTATACCCGCTACACGGGCTACGGCCAGGCACTGCGCATCGCCGTTCACGATCTCTACGGAGGCAAGGAAATCTCCGCGTCTACGATTCCCAAGATCAGCGAGGCGATCCGGACCCGCAATAAGCCCGGGATTTACCGTTACATCCTGCGCGAGCGTGGGCGGATACGCTTCTGCGTCCAGGACGATTCCTGCGGCGGGTGCATCAAGATCGGCAGCACGAAAGAGAACTTCGAGCTTTTCGTTCTGGCGCGAAGGTTCGACAAATTCATCGTGCCTGCAACGCCCTCTGACATCAAGCAACTCGAAGCCGCGACCGGAGTCTCGATCACCAGCCTGGAGAATCTCAATCGGGCGGCGGAAAAGAGCTTCGAGCAGAATCTCGCGGAGGGTATGAGCGTGGTGAAGATCGGGCTGGCGTACATGCGCGACTTGCATTTTGAAGAGGCCGGGAAGGCGGACGCCGAACGCGATTTCGAAGCTCTCATGCGCGCGGACAGTCCCGCGCCGCAAGGCTTCCGCACGGCGTTCGTGCGCCCGTTCCGCCGGCTCGAAGACCACATGTTCCATCACGTGATGAGGCTTTGCGAGGCCAACCACGTGCCGGTACAGATTCACACCGGCCTTTTCGCCGGCAACGGAGGCGTGATCACCAATTCCAAACCGACTCATCTGATCAACACGTTTCTGCTCTATCCGCGAATCCAGTTCGACCTGTTCCACCTCAGCATTCCCTACCAGGAGGAGTTGGGCATTCTGGCCAAGTCGTTTCCCAACGTATACGCCGACTTTTGTTGGGCCTGGGTAGTCTCTCCCGAGCTCTCGCGCCGGGCGTTGGGGGAGTTCCTCGAGTCCGTGCCGTTGAACAAGATCCTCGGATTCGGCGGCGACTACAAGTATCCCGAGTTGAGTTACGGTCACGCGAAGATGGCAAGGCGCTCCATTGCCCAGGTATTGGCAGTCAAAGTGGAGAGTGGGTTCTGCAACGAGCAGGAGGCCTTCGAAATCGGCAAAATGCTGTTGTACGAAAACGCTGCACGCCTGTTCGCGTGGCGCGAGGGCAAAGCGCCTTCGCTGAAGTAACAGGAATCGACGCGCATCCGAAAGGCGCAAAGGTCCGGCGCCATCGAGTGGATCACAGTACCGTTGGCGGAAACAGCGCCAGCGCCGCGGGTCTAATCGGAATAGACTCAGGCGGCAAGCTATGGCCGAGTTTTCCTTGGTGTCTTCGTGCCCGTTTTTGTGCATGACTTCGGCTGCGGCGATGTATTGATTGGTGGCGATCCGGCCTTGAGCAAAGGTCCGGCTCGACCTCGTTGGAGAGTGTGCAGTACTTCGCCAGCCGAGCCTGGGTCGATACAAGTCAAGGAGAGTATGCCATGTGGAAGGGGAAAGAGTCCACCTTTGAGCGGTTGAACGGCGGCAAGCTCAATCGGCAGCAGCGAAGAGAGTTGCAGCTGCAGTCGACCTCCAGCGATGCAGGGCTCACCATCGGTTGACAGCGCGGAGAATTGAGGCCCGGTTGGACTCTCCAAGACGGTGTTCGGGTTTGTGTTGCGCTTGGGGAGCTAAATTCCCTCAACGTGGTCCGGAGGCGTCCTTTTTCGAGAGCGCCTGGAAGTTTTCGAACATGCGTTTGGATCCCTCTCGGTCGCCCAACTTTCGCAGCAGGGCGCCGAGTTCGTAGAAAGGGACGGGGTCCAGGGGATCGAGAGCGATGGAGCGTTCGAGGTCCCGTTTCGCCTCCGGGAGGCGCTCCAACTTCCGGAGCGCTTTGCCGCGCAGGTAGTAGGCTCGGCCGGAGCGGGGATTCTGCTCGAGACCTATGGCTAACAAGGAGAGGCCGAGTTCGATTTCATCCTTCTTGACGAGGAACGAAGCATAGTTGAGGAAGGGCCATTCGTCGATGCGCCGCAACCGGCGATTGATTTCGATGGCCTTTTCATAGTTGAAACGCGCCTTGGATTCTTCTCCGAGCGACTCATAGCAGAGACCGAGGTTGGTGTAGACGTCGGCGTAATCCGGTTCGAGCGCGATCGCCTTCTCCGAGGCTTCCACGGATTCCGTAACGCGGCTACGTGAGTAGAAGAATCGCGCCAGTTGATAGTATAGTTCCGCGTTCCGCGGGTTGAGTTGAATCGCCACCTGCAGCTCGTGAAGGGCGCCTTCGCCGATGTCGAGGACCACGTAGTTCAAGGCAAAGACGTGGTGAATGCGCCAGTCCTGGGGATCGATGCGGAATGCGCGGCCGAGGACGTCTATGGACTCGCGATGTTTCCCCGTGCGGAATTGGAGGAAGCCCTCGATGTAGAGAAGGTCCACGGAGGGAGTATTGCCGCTCGGGACCTGGCCCAGGCGAGCAAATCCATCATCGTAGTTTTTCAACTCGCGATAGGTCTGGGCCAGGAGCCAGGCGGATTCGCGGGAAGTAGCCCCGGCAACGACGCACTTCCAAAGTTCCGCTTGAGCTGGGGCATAGTCCTTGCTCTGAAACAGCGCGCGTCCTTCTTCGCAGGGACCTCCCGCTTGGGCCGCAAGCGGGGAGTTCGTCAGCGTGAGGAAGAATACGGCCAGTAGGGCGGTTAACCGAAAAACAAGCACAATTCCCAAGGGCTTCTCCCAAGGACTCGCCCATTGACAGGGCGATAATGCTTTTATATTATAGCGGCCATGAAACGTTATATGCCGTGCTTGAGCCTCACGTTCCTGGCTCTTCTGACAACGTCTGTCTTCGGCCAAGGCGTCACCGGGTCCATCACCGGCTTGGTTACCGACGCAACCTCCTCGGTTGTAGGGGGCGCAAAGGTCAGCGTCAGGAACACCGCGACGGGGGTCGCCTCGGTAACGGAGACTAATTCCTCCGGCGTGTTCAACGCTCCTTCCCTGACAGCCGGTCCGTATGAGGTCAAGGTAGAGGCTCCGGGATTCAAGGAGCATGTGGCGTCGAACCTCGTGCTGGACGCGGCGCGCGCGCTTCGCGTGGACGTGTCGCTTCAGGTGGGCTCCGTGGGCGAGAGCGTGACCGTGCAGGCGGAGGTGCCGCTGCTTCAACCGGAGTCCTCCACCGTGAGCAATCAGGTGAACAAGACGATGCTCAATGCACTGCCGTTCCAGTTGACGGGCGCATTGCGCGACCCCACGAGCTTCGTGAGGCTGACGCCGGGCGCCACGGGCGGAGCGTTCGGGGCGAACATCACGGGCGGGCGCGCGTTTGCGAGCGAAGTCCTCGTGGATGGCGCGCCGGTGGCCTACAACGCCGCAACCAACAGTCCCGACCAGGCGCATCCATCTTATGACACGATCGCGGAATTCAAGGTGGAGGCGGTGGTGCCGCCGGCCGAATACGGGAGGACCTCGAGCGGCGTGGTGACGATGATCACGCAGTCCGGCGGCAACGACGTTCACGGCAACGTGACGATGCTGCTACGTAACAACATATTGGATTCGCGCCGTTACAACGCACGGATTCCGGACGTGACGCGGCAGGCGGAGTATGCGGCCTCGATCGGCGGTCCGCTGACCATCCCGAAACTTTACAGCGGCAAGAACCGCACTTTCTATTTCGGGAACTTCACCGGATTTCGACGAATCAACGTTCCGCAAGGCGTCACGACGACGGTGGCGACGGCGGCGATGCGCCAGGGCGACTTCTCCGACCCTCGCATCAATCCGATCTTCGACCCGCTGACCGCCACCGGCAGCGGCTCCCGAACGCAGTTTCCAGGAAACCAGATCCCGGCGTCGCGCTTCGGGAACTTCGCGAAGGCCATCCAGAACGTGATACCGGCGTCGAACGTGCCTGGGCAGCTTTCCGGCAACTACATCGGCGTGGGTCCGGCGACGCAGCCCTCGGATTCGTTCCTGGTGAAGATCGACCATCAGATTTCGGATAAGAACAAATTCAGCGGCAACGTGCGCTATCAGAATCCGCGCCGGACGCACTCACGCGGTCCCCTTCCGCGGGTCTCCGACGGTTTTGTCGACAACCCGCAGTCGCGCAACGTGGTGTTGAGCGACGACTATTTCATCCGCCCCAACCTCTCCAATCGAATCCAGGCCGGCTACACGCGCTTCGGCAATCCCACCGCGAGCTCGGCGGATATCGGACTGAAGGTGCCCGGCGCGTTTTCAGGCGGATTCCCCGCGGTAACGTTCGACGGCCAGGGCTTTGGCGCAATCGCCAATACGGATTTCCGTTACGAGGGCGACGACAACTACAACCTGCAGGACGCCGTGATCTGGACCCGAGGCAAGCACAACATCAAGTTCGGCGCGCGCCTCGATTGGTTCCATTTCAACTTCCGTCCGCTCGGCAACGAGATGGGCACGTACAACTTCTCCCAATTCGCCACCAGCCAGCCGAACGTCGGCAATACCGGTCACTCGTACGCCACCTTCCTTCTCGGCAGCGTGAACAACGCGTCGCTCGGGAAAGGCATTCCGTACGGACTACGCTCGCGATACTTCGGCACTTACATTCAGGACGATTGGAAGATCACCAAGCGGCTCACGCTGAACTATGGCATGCGGTGGGAACTGCAGAATCCCTGGTACGAAGTCGCGGGCAGGACGAGCCAATTGGACCTCTCCGTACCGAACCCGGGAGCCGGGAATCGTTTGGGCGCGGTGGTTTTTGGAGATAAGAACAGGCGGGGATTTCAATCGACGTATCTCGGGGGTGTCGGCCCGCGATTCGGCTTAGCCTTTCAGTTGACGCCGAAGACGATCATCCGCTCGGGTTATGGAATGTTCTACGCTCCGATCATCGGGAACAATCTGAACTTCCAGGGATACGCCGCGGCGATCGGAATCTCGAGCCAGGATGGCGGCCTCACGCCGGTGTTCAATATCGACCAGGGGTGGCCGGCAGGCATAGTGAATCCGCCACCGTTTCTGAATCCGACCGTGGCCAACAATCAGAACACGGCTACTTCTCTGACTTGCGCGGGCTGCAGCGGACGGTTGCCGCGGACGAGCCAGTGGCAGATCAATGTGCAGCGTACCGTAAAGGACGTTCTGTTCGAAGGTTCCTATGTGGGCACGGTGGCGCATGGCATTACGAACAGTGCGCAGGTCAGGTTGAATCAAGTGGACCCGCGATATCTAAGTTTGGGAAATCTCTTGCGGTCGAACATCAACTCGGCTGAAGTGAGTGCGGCGGGTTACGCGCCGCCGTACGCGGGATTCAACGGAACGCTGTCACAGGCTCTTCGCGCCTACCCGCAGTATCAGGACATCACGACCTATAATACTCCGACGGGAAATTCCAGCTATCATGCGCTCCTGTTCAAGGTGGAGAAGCGCTTCGCGAACGGGTTGCAGTTCCTGGTCTCGTACTCGGCGTCGAAGACGATCACCGATGTCGCGTTCGATGCGAACGGACAGCTGGCGCCTCCGCAGGATCAATTTAACCGGCGGGCGGAGAAGTCGATCTCGAACACGGATCGGCCGCAGCGGCTAGTGTTGAGTTACTACTACGAACTGCCGTTCGGCGCCGGCAAGGCCCGGCTCAAGTCTGGACCGCTGAGCGCAGTATTCGGCGGATGGGCGGTGGCTTCGATTCACGAATATCAGGCGGGAGCGCCGCTGCGAATCACCGTCCCCAATGGATTGCCGATCTTTAATGGGCACCTCCGGCCGAACCGGGTTGCGGGTGTGCCGATTTTGACGGGTCCGGGCCGTGCGGATTTTCAACCTTTGAACGGCTTGACCGGTCAGGCCGGCGACGTCCTGTTGAACCGCGCGGCGTTCTCCACACCGACGCCATTCACGTTCGGAAATCTCGGCGTGTTCCTTCCGGATGTGCGCGGTTTCGGCACCCGCAACGAAGACATATCGGTGATGAAGAAGTTCCGTTTTCTCGAGAGGCGGGCGGTTGAGTTACGGGGAGACTTCTTCAACGTGTTCAATCGACGCAATCTGAGCGCACCGATCACGGACCTGACGAATCCCAACTTCGGCAGAATTACCGGACAAGGGAATCCGCGAACGATTCAGCTCGGCTTTCGGCTTGATTTCTAGACTTGCGCCGGCCCTGTTCTGGTGCCTGCCGGTCTTTGCCATCGAACTGGTGGACGTGACCGTAAAGGCTGGTTTGTCGGATTTCGTGAACCGGCAGGGAAGCGCAAAGAAGGACTACATTCTCGAATCGATCGGGGGCGGGGCGGCGTGGATCGATTTCGACAGGGATGGCTGGCAGGATGCCGTTTTGGTCAGCGGAGAAACGGTGTGCGCGTTGTTCCGTAATCGGCGGGACGGGACATTCCAGAGGATTCCATTAGCCGCGAAGGGGATGGGCATGGGAGTCGCCGCCGGCGACTACGACGGCGATGGTTGGGATGATTTCCTGATCACCGGTTACGGACGCAATTGGCTCTTCCGGAACAAGCAGGGGAAAGGCTGGGAAGAAGTAGCCGAGCGTGCGGGCGTACTTTCCCAGGGACTGTGGTCGGCCGGCGCGACGTTCTTCGACTACGACAACGACGGACACGCCGACCTGTTCGTGGCGCGCTACGTCAAGTTCGATATTTCCAAGCCGGTTCCGAGGAGTTCGGCTTGCCAATACCAAGGCAAGAGCGTGTTCTGCGGTCCGCAGGGCTTTCAATCCGATCCGCATTCGCTCTACCACAATAACGGGAACGGCACGTTCCGGGAGGTGTCGAAAGAGGCAGGCATCCGGACGGAAACCGGTCCGTACCATGGCATGGGCGTAATCTCGCTCGACTATGACAACGACGGACGTTCGGACATCTATGTGGCGAACGACGATACGCCGAACCAGCTCTGGCGCAACCTGGGGAACGGCACGTTCAAGGACATGGCGGTGGAAACGGGCGTGGCATTTTCTCCGGACGGACTCTCGCAATCCTCGATGGGAGTCGACGCGGGCGATCTGTTCCACCGCGGCGTGCAGGACATTTTCGTGACGACGTTCGAGGGGCAGCCCTATCCGCTGTACAAGGGAGGCAGGGATGGATTTTTTGAAGATGTGACCTGGACGTCGGGGTTGGGCCGCGCCACGCTTCCGTATCTTGGGTGGGGAGCGAATTTCATGGATCTCGACAACGATGGATGGCTGGACATCTTCATGGTGAACGGGCACGTGTATCCCGAGATGGGCGGCCGGTACCGGCAGAAACCTCTGATTTTCCGCAATCTGCGTAACGGCAAGTTCGTGGAGTGGCCGCTGTTGCCTTCGCTTCTCCCCGGAAGGGGCGCCGCTATTGGGGACTTCGACAACGACGGCGACCAGGACGTCCTGATCAACAACATCGACGCGCCACCGGCGTTATATGAGAACAAGGGTAAACCCGCGGGGAACTGGATTGCTGTAGAGGCCCCAACGGGCGCGCGCATCACGGTGAGGGCGAATGGCATGACGCAATTCGGCGAGGCGCGGTCGTCTTCGGGTTATCTGAGTTCGAGCGACCGGCGGATGCACTTCGGACTCGGCGAGGCGGCGTCGGCGGACGAGATTCAGATCGCATATGTCGGGGGGCGTCGCGAGACGCTGAAGAACGTGAAGGCGAACCAGCGGTTATCGCGGCGGTGAATTACCGGCGTCCAGTTTTCGCGTCACTTCCCGGTGGATAGCCATTTCCCGCGCTGCCTCGCTCGACAAGCCCAACGCGCGATAGGCTTGGGCCAACACAAAATGAATCTGCTCGTCGCCGGGGTCTTCGCGCGCCACTCGTAGAAGGTGATCGAGGGCTTCGCGGGGCTTGCCGGTTTCGACAAGGGCCTTGCCCAAAGCCTTGCGCGCGCCGGCCAGCGAATCTCGCGCGGCGAGCGCGGATTCGAGTAGGGGAACAGCGGTTTCCGATTCGTGCAAGGCGACGAGGAGTTGTCCCAGGAGGCTCTTGGCCGCGAAGTGATCCGGATCGATCCGAAGCTCCCGTTCCAAAAGCGCGCGGGCTTCGCCGGGCGCCGAATCGGTGAGGAGGCGGGCGAGCTCGAACTGTACGCCGGGCAGTCCCGGGCGAAGTTTCAGAACCTGGCGATATTCTTCGACGGCTTCTTCGCGGCGGTGGGTGGAGGCGTAGCTTTCGGCGAGGACCTGGTGAAGGCGGTAGGAGGAATCGTTAACGGCGCGAAGGCGCTGAATGGCGCCGACCTTGAGATCGGTATACGCTTCGCCGAGGTAGTAGTAAGCGTCGGGATTTCGAGGCTGCGCCGACCGCCATTCGAGCAGATGAGGGAGCGCGTTGCGAGGCTGCTTTTTCTCGACGAGCGCGATTCCCAGCGAAGGCGAGGGCTCGAGCGGTTCTCTGGCCGCGGCGGCGCGCCCGCGAGAGGCGTCATTGAGTTCGCGCGCGTAGATCCGGGCGATCGACGACCAGACGCCGCGCATAGAGGGGGTGAGCTTCAGTGCGGTTTCGTACGACTCGATCGCCTTGGACCACTCCTTTTCGAGCTCGAAGCGGATCCCGCGCATCTGGTAAGCCCGAGCGGACTTCGGATCGAGCGCGAAGATGCGTTCGAGACTCATTTCGGCGAGCTGAGCGTAGGTCCGCGCGAGGGCATAGAGAACGTCTTCGTCTTTGGGGCTCGCCTTGAGATAGGTTTCAAACGGCTGGATGGCTCCCGGCTTGTTGCCCAAGGCAAGCTCGGCGTACCCCAGCCAGAAGTGGGTTTCGGGCTTGGCATTGGCGGATCGAACGTCTCGCAGGAGTGCGTCCCGCGCCTCGGCGAAACGTCCGGCCTGGTAGAGTTGCTCGCCCGAAATTTGCAGCAGCAGCAGGAGCGGGAGAGTCATCCGTCCTCCACCTCTCGCTGCCCAGGCAAATCCGCCAGCACGTGCATTTCACCGGGTGCGGCCCCGAACTTGCGCCGCTCAAATTGAAACTCGCCTTCCACTTCTACGTCCGATACCACGATTGCCGGCATCTTCTTGTGAACGTCCACTGCCGCGATTCGATAGGCCATTCGGTCCTCCTTCGGCGGAGCGGAGAGCATGCGAAATAGTTACATTCCTTTTCTGCACGTTCTTCATGAAATTTCGCGGGCCGTAGGCCCTCCCCGACAGACGGCGAAAGACGATCGCCTGCTCCACCGGCTGCCAATCTACGTTCGACGTGAGCGTGGACTATGTGTGCGGCCAGAGCAGGCGCGAGAACTCGAAGCGGGCCGGATCCAAGCCACGCTCATTTAGCTGGCGCGCGCACTCGACGGCGGAATCGCCGATCGCTTCAATCCGCTTCAGCGGCGTCGTCGCGGGACTGTAGAGCTCGAGCGCCACGAATTTGCCCGCGAGCGCCAGCCCTTCTTCCAACGTCAAACTCTCCGGGGCGCGGCCAATCGCTCTCTTTGGATCTTTCGCCATTCTCGATGCCATAAGGCCAAATTCTACCACCATTCGTTCGGGGCGTCTTGAAGAATCGCCTTCCAGCATGGTCCTATCGCGCTCTGGAGGCGGCATGTATGCGATCCAGTTCCGGCACAGGGTCCGGCGAGTGTTTGGCGTCCCGTCAATTCAGCGGGATCGCCTGTATATAGCCTCACTTCTTAGCCCGCTGCAACGCCTGGGACGCGGCCGCTCGCAGTTCCGGACTCGGGCTGTCGAGAGTCTTCTCAAGATGGAGAATCGCTGAATCCTTGGATCCTTCATCCAGCAAGATCGTTCCGAGATGATAATGCGCCTCGTAGTCGTTTGGAGCCGATCGAATGATGTTCTCAAATTGCGCTTTGGCCTCCGCGTTCTTTCCCTGACGCCTGAGCGCCAGCCCCAGATTGAATTGTGCCGGCACAAAGGCGGGATTCCCGGCAAGAACGAGGCGAAATTGCTCGATGGCTCGATTGACGCGGCCCTGTCGAGCCAGAATCATCCCGAGACCGACGGCGGCTTCGGCGAGCTTCGGATTCACTCTCAGCGCGGCGTTGAACTCGCGCTCGGCCGATTCGAACATTCCGGCGCCCGCCAAGGAACGCCCATAATTGTAGTGGGCTTCCGCATAGCCCGGATTGATTCGGAGGGCCTCCTGGAAATGCTGCTGCGCCTGCTCGAAGTCTCCGGTTTCGCTGAGGATATTCGCCAGATTATTATGAGCCGGCGCGAAGTCGGGCGCCAGCCGGATGGCAGTTCGCAAGACGTCCTGCGCCGAGGCGGGCTCCCCCTTGCGAGAAAGCGCCGTTCCGAGATTCACATAGATCTCCGGAATTTCGGGATCGGCGGCCGACGCTTGTTGCAAAGCCGTGATGGCCTCACCTATTCTGCCCACTCCAAGGTAGGCGGAACCGAGCGCATGGAGCGCAGCTGGATCTTGCCGGAATCTGCCTTCGGCCGCTTCGAGCACCTTCACGGCGTCGGCCAGTCGGCCCGATGCGGTAAGAGCCGCTGCGTAATTGAGTCGAGCCTGATGATACGCTGGCTGCCGCTGCAACGCCTGCTCGTACCAATGGAACGCTTTTTCACTCTGCCCGGTCTTCGAATACGCGTTGGCGAGTTCAAAATAGAATTCCGCCTGTTGCGGCTTGAAAAGCCCAATGCTCTTTTCAAGGCGCGCGATCCCGGCCGTCAGGTTGGAGCCGTCAATTACCTGCGCCACGTCCAGGTGGAGCGATGTTTCCTCCGTTGGCCGCGACTGGCGCGGGTAAAGCAACACGACCTCGCCCTTATAAGCGCTCTCATCGGTGTCGTGAGTCTCCCGCCGCGGCGCCAGGAGATCGCCGGCCGGTCTGCGTCGCGATATGTTGTGGTCGGTCATGATGACGTTGACGGCGTCATCGGTGCGGCGCTTGGCCATGTGGCATTCCACGCATCGATCGGATGGTGGGTGCCGGCCGATGTCTGTCAGCCGCGTCAGTGCGGCGCCGTGGCAGTTCCGGCAAATTTGCGTGTAGCCTTGCGCGGATTCGTTTCCGTGCGGCGTCTGATGCGGGTTATGACAGGTGGTGCACTTGAGCGCCCCGTTGCTTTTCTGAAAACAGGCGGATCGAAACAGCCGGTACGCGGCGTGAGCAATTTCAAATGCGCCGTCATCGTCCGCTTTCCGAGCGCGATCGAAGTGCAGGATATAGTCGCCAAGCGGCTCTCCGGCGCGATAGGAAAAGTAGCCGCGGCCGTAACGGCGGAGCGAATACGGCAAGCGGTGGCTTGTGGATTCGAGATGACACTGCAGGCACAATTCAAGTTGCCTGTCCTCGCCAAGGTGAGCGGGATTCACAATGGCTCGCCGCACGGTATCGAGCCCCGCGCCCGCTTGGGCGAGCTGGACATGGCTTCTCCCAGGCCCGTGACAACGCTGGCAATCGATGCCTTCAGGAATTGTTCCGGCAATGGTGAGGTCGCGTTCGCCCGCGGCGGAATCGGCCGCGACCGGCGGATAGGCATTGTGGCAAAAGATACACTCCCGATCGATCTTGCGGCGGAAGTCCAGATGATCGGGCCGGTCATATCCCGGGTTCATGGCCCAGAAGCCGCCCCGTTCCGCGTACCAGCCGACGGGCAATTGCAACAGTTGTCCGCTGGCGGTTCTGTGGATGTACGTGCGGGCGTGATTGCCCGATCCAAGCACGAAGTGAATTTCCTTCTCAACGATGTTCCACTCGCGCCCGCCGGGTCCGATCTGATGGCGGCGCTGGTAGTAACGGCCGGCACGCTTGTACATCGTGTAGTGGCGGCCGGATGCCTGGTGATAGTAGGCGTTATTTCCCGTGAAGTCTTCTACGACGGTCTCCGGTCGCATGCGGTAGAACGAACGTCCCATGGCGGTTTGGCGGTAGGTTTCATAGATCCTTCGATGGCAGCCGGCGCATGCGGCGGAATCGACATAGCCCGCATCTTCACCCGAAATGAATACACCGGTTGCCAGCGGAGACTGTTGCGCCGCTGCGAGCAAAGCGGCAAGCGCGAAGCCCATGGGTCGCATGGGTAGATTATGGCGCATCGGAGGGACGGTCGAGTTGTTGCATAATGCCGGTAGGAGCGCATGACAAATGGCAACATCGCTTGATCGAAGAACATTCCTGACCGGAACCGCGAGTTTCGCGCAGATTGCAGCCGGCCAGGAGGAGCGGCTAGTGGGCATCGGAATGGTAGGCGTCGGAAACCGGGGGACCAGTTTATTGCGCACGCTACTCGCACTGCCCGGAGTTGATGTGCCCGCCATTTGCGACATCAACGAAGTGAACCTCGCCCGGGCTCAGGGACTTGTCGAGAAAACCGGCCGCCCGCGTCCGGAAGGTTACTCGAGCGGAGTCGAAGACTTCCGGCGCCTCGTGCGCCGTGAAGACCTGAACGCGATCATCATCGGTACCCCCTGGGAGTTGCATACACCCGTCGCAATTGCCGCCATGAAGGCCGGAAAGTACGCCGGAGTCGAGGTCCCCGCGGCGCTCACGATCGAGGAATGCTGGGATCTGGTCAATACTTCCGAAAAGACAGGGATCCCCTGCATGATGCTCGAGAACGTCTGCTATTTCCGCAACGTTCTGATGGCGCTCAACCTGGTGCGGCAGGGGCTGCTCGGCGAACTGTTGCACTGCGAGGTGGGCTATCAGCATTTTGTGCGCGGCAGCCAGTTCACGAAAGACGGCGATTTGACTTGGCGCGGCAGGTACGCCCTGGCGCACAACCGGAATCAATACCCGACGCATCCCATCGGCCCGGCCGCGTGGTGGATGAACATCAATCGCGGAGACCGCTTCACGTATCTGAACTCCATGAGCGGCAACTCGCGCGGACCCCATCTCCATGCCGCGAGGACATTCGGAGCCGAACACGCGAGCGCTAAGCGGGTATTCGCGCAAGCCGACGTGAACACCACGTTGATCAAGACGGAAAACGGCCTTACCGTTACGCTTTACTACAACACGCAATCTCCGCGTCCCTACGACTTGATCCTGCGCGTACAGGGCACCGGCGGGATTTACTCGGGCACTCTGGACAAGGTCTATATCGATGGCCGCAGTCCGGCCGGCCGGTCCGGCGAGCCCGCGTGGGAGGAGACCGCCGCTTACTACGAACGGTATGAGCATCCTTTGTGGAAGCGGCTGAGCGGCGTCGCCGCCAGTTCCGGACACGGCGGAGCGGATTACATCACGCTGCACGAATTCGTAAAGGCTATCCGCAACAAGACGCAGACGCCCATCGACGTGTACGACAGCGCCACCTGGAGCGCGATTGTTCCATTGAGCGGGCTTTCCGTGGCGTCAAGAGGCGCGCCCATCGATTTTCCCGATTTCACAAAAGGAAAGTGGCGGACCGCGAAGCCCGTCGCGGTTGAGTGATCGCGCTGAACAATCATGCTTGCCAAAGCAGGCTGCAATGCGATCTGATACATCCATGACCCTGTTTCGCTTGCGATCCGCAGTTGTGCTCTCGCTCCTGGCGCTGCCGTTGGGCGCGGCGGGAGCTCAGTACATTGCTTACATCGGCACGTCCGGGGGCCCAAGCGCCAAAGGCATCTATGCCTTTCGCTTCGACTCGAAGAGCGGGAAGCTCGACCCGATTGGACTGGTAGGCGAGGCGAGGCGCTCGTCCTTTATCGCATTGCATCCGAACCGGCGCCACCTTTACGCCGTGGCAGAGGCCAACGGAGGCGCGGTGAGCGCGTTCAACATTGACGCCAAGACGGGCATGCTGACGCTGCTGAACACGGTGTCCTCCAAGGGCGTAGGTCCCTGCTACGTGCGCGTGGATCACACAGGGAAAAACGTCCTGGTCGCGAACTACGGTAGCGGCAGCGTGGCCGTGCTGCCCATTGAAGCGGACGGCAAGCTGCGGGAATCGACATCCTTCTTTCAGCATGAAGGAACGGTAGCGGATCCCAAACGGCAAGGTGGACCGCACGCCCATTCGTTCAATCCGTCGCCGGACAACCGGTTCGCGGTGGCGGCCGACCTGGGCCTCGACGAGTTGCTGGTGTACCGCCTCGACGCCGCCGCCGGGAAGATCACTCCCAATGAGCCGCCGTATACTAAAGTGTCTCCGCGTTCCGGGCCGCGGCACTTCGCCTTTCATCCGAACGGCAAGAACGCCTACGCGATCAATGAAATCTCATGCACGGTGACGGCGTTCAACTATGACGGCAAGGCAGGAGTACTGAAGGAGATTCAGACAACGTCGACGCTGCCGAAGGATGTCACGGTAACCGGCCGCCTTTCTACGGCGGAGGTGCAGGTTCATCCGTCCGGAAAATTCTTGTACGGATCGAACCGCGGGCATGACAGCATCGCCGTCTTTTCGATCGCCCCGAACGGCGCCTTGACGCTTCTTGAAAACGTCGCGACGCAAGGCAAGATACCTCGAAATTTCGGCATCGATCCCACCGGATCCTTCTTGCTGGCGGCGAATCAGGACAGCGGCAACATCGTGGTGTTCCGGATCGACAAGAAGTCCGGACGGCTTACACCCACGGGACAAACGGTCGAGGTGCCCGCGCCGATGTGCGTGAAGTTTCTGCCCGTGAAGTGACCCGCATTCCCTTCGCTGCGCTACCTTTCCGTGTGCACCGGCGCGATGACGCGTGAAACTTGTGCGCCGGCATGGTGCAGGGTCTGAGTAGCGGTCTTCATTCTAGCCGGAGGCTCGTAAGTCAGGGGCTCGCCCGTCTGCGGATTCGGGTCGTAAAACGGCGCGCCCGTGCTCGCGACGCTGATACGGATACGATGTCCCCGGTTGAAAATCTGACTCAGGAAACCCACGTCGAAGGCAATCTTATACACTTCGCCCGGCTTCATGAGGACCTCACGATCCCAGGCATCGCGAAAACGGGCCCGGCGCACTCCGTCGATGATCAGGATCGACCTCCCGTCCGGATACACGTCGGTCACGCGGACGATGAAATCCGCATCGGGCGCGGTGGACGAAACGAAGAGTTCGGCGCGGACTTTGCCTGTCCATTCCACGGGCGCCGTTAAGGCATCGGTGGTGAAGGTTCGCACGTCAGGGTGTTTCTCATGCTCGCGGGCATCGCGCGCGCCCGGAAAAGCGCGGCCCGGAATCGGCGCCGGATTCGCGGGATCGCTCGAGTAAGTTGTTGCTTGCGGTCCTTTTGGCGTCTCGGTCGAAAGCCGGCCTGCAGGGCCGGATGAACTGCCGTGCAGATAGTAAGCCGTCTCACGGGCCCGTACCGGCCAGTCTGGGGCATTGCGCCACTGATTGCCGGGCGCGTCTTTTTCGCCTTCGCCCACGGCTCCCATGACGTAATAGCGAATCACGGGATCGCGCTCCACGCCGTTGTCGATTCCCTTTAGATAGTGATCGAACCAGCGAATCATGTGTTCGTGCACCCGGAAAATCGAATTGTCGGGGTAGACGATTTCGCCCACAGCGCCCGACCCGCGGTAACTCGATCCATGCAGCCAGGGACCGATCAGCAACTGCTGCTTGCCGCGCGACCGTGGACCGCCGTGATGCTGACGGCCGATGTAACTCTCGATCGAGCCCACGTTCATGAAGTCATACCAGCTTCCGAGAGTGAAGCACGGTACGTTCATCTTGTCGAAGTGCCTGGTGGTGTCTTCAAGCTTCCAGTACTCGTCATAGGCGGAATGCCGGAACATCTCGAGGTTCAGATTCACCGCGTCGCGTGGATCTCTGGCTTCCTCGAAAGCCATCTTTCTCGTCGTGCCTCCTCTGCGATAACCGAGGTGGAACAGGCTCTGACCCGTGTCGGTCATGTATTGCGCGACCAGGTTCGGCGGCTGGGTGACGGCCAGAAAATTCTGCGCATATCCTGCCTGAGATCCCCCGAACGTGCCGATCTTGCCGTTCGACCAGGGCTGCCTGGCGAGCCACATCACCGTGTCGTAGCTGTCGCGCTGCTCTCCCCAACCGAGCGCGCGGTAGCCAGTGTAAACTCCCTCGGAAAGCTGGGCGCCGCGGAAGTTCTGCGTGGCGATGACGTACCCTTTCATCGCCAGTGCAGAGTAGGCCTTGCGGGCGGACGCGCCCGTGACATTGGAGTACCGCTGCTCATACAACACGGGCCACGGTCCCTTGCCTTCCGGTAAGTAAAGATAGATCGAGAGCTTCGTGCCATCGCGCATCGGGACCATCAAATGCTGCTCGGACGGCTGCGAGGTTTTATCGGTCGGCTGACCGGAACCTACGCCCGAGGTAAGCAGGAACGCCGCCGCGGAAATGAAAAATAACCGCATCCGCGACCTCCCTTACACGAGCTCTTTGAGAGGCTCGCCGGTGGCGTCCTTGATGGAGTTGGCAATCTTGATCGGACGGCCGACGGGCGTCATGTATTCCTTGTCCCATTGAATGCCCATCGCTTTGTACACGGTGGCGAAGATGTCGCCGAGGCTAACCTGCCGCTCAACGCAAAACGCGCCCTTCTCATCGCTCTTGCCAACTACCTGGCCGGTCTTAAGGCCGCCGCCTCCCAAAGCGAGCGACCAGCAGATGGGCCAGTGATCGCGGCCGAGGCCGGGATTGACGTGCGGCGTGCGCCCAAACTCGCCCATCGTGATGACGATCGTCGATTCGTACAAACCCCGCTCCACCAGATCGTCGATCAAGGCCGAAACCGAGCGGTCGAGCGGAGGCGTCAGTTTGTCGCGATGCCCTTTGTCGTTGTCCGAATGCGTGTCCCACGAATTGCCGTGATAGCCGGCGGCTGTGACGAAACGGCTTCCCGCCTCCACCAATCGGCGTGCCAAAAGCAAACTCTGGCCCACGCTATCGCGCCCGTACGTGTCCTTGGTCTTGGCGGTCTCTTTCGAAAGATCGAAGGCGTCGCGCACGCCCGGGGTCAGAATCATCTCCCAGGCTTTCTGCCGGAAGGCGTCCATTTTCGCGTGCTCCACATTCTTGACCGAATTGCGGTAATAGCCATCGATCACGTTCAGGAACGCCCTGCGGTTCTCAACCGCGGCCGGAGCGAGCGACTTCGGCAAAGTGAGGTCGTCCACCTGAAAGTTCGGGCTGGACGGGTCGGGGATCGCGAGCGGGTCGTAGTCCGGCCCAAGGAAGGCCGACTTGAAGTAATCCTGATACTGGCGGCTCCGCTCCCAGCGCGGTGCGATGACGTAGGGCGGCATTCC
>CAMDED010000110.1 GCA_945893365.1 Candidatus Sulfopaludibacter sp. SbA3
TTCCTTGATCGGGTTGCACGCCTGCAGAGCCCCTCTCCGCTTCACCGACCGTACCAGAATAAAACGATTGCCTCAGCAGGGGAAAGGAATTATCATCGAACGGTACACAGTGTCTTAACTGTTTGTCTCACCAAACAGGGCAACCCCAGTCATGGGCTTCCACCCTTTTGAAGACTGGGAAGCCAAGATCATAAAAACTGTGATCGAAAGCTTCTTCGTAGCCATCCATTACGGGACGCTTATCGTTAAGGTCGGGAAGACGACACTCAATAAGACCAGCCTTCCAGATCAGATTAAGAAACACTACGCCGAGCCGGACCCGGTATTCTTCGCCGACGCCTATTACAAGGTCCTGACCAGCGACGATACCGAGCATTTCGTCGAACCTGACTTCGAGGGCATGGGCAAAGTCACGCTGAGCATTCTGGAGAACAAGGATTTCCGAAACAGGGTCGCGATGTTCCGCAGGAGCGGCATGAAGATCTACGACAAGGGCCACTTCCACACGCCGCTGCGCTTCGCCGGCGTTTTTGCTGTGGAAGGGTACCAGCTGGACGCTCTGCTTCGCACTACGGAGCCCCCGAGCCACTCCGCCTGGGAGCCGGAGCGCGGTACTGAACCGGCAACCTCTAAGCAAATACTGAAGAAAATCAACAGCTGGGTTAACGAAAAGGTGCGTGATCTGAGGTCTCACGAGGATATCACCGAGGTTGATGCAGAGGGTGTCAGCCAGTTCCTTCCCGATGACATCGAAGACGACGTGCATGGGACGCCGCAGCAGATAGAAACAATTAACGAAGAGCCTGCAGAGACGATTGAAATCCGATTCCGGTCCAGTCCCCCGAGCAGTGCACCGGTTCACGAGCCGGGCGACAGAGCCGTGGACCAATCGGAGGAAGATGACGCGGATGGCACTGAAGGCGGTCCTGATGGACCCACGAACGATTCGACGGGAGGCAGTGGCAACGGAGGCGGCAATAACGCGGATGGCACCAGGAATCAGAGCCAGGCCGGGAAGGAAAAGATCGAGCACAGTAACAAGCGGGTCGATATTGGCAAATGTCCGGATCTTCTGTGCCGATCCTGCGGCGGGCCTGTATAGAGTGCTTTTCCAGCCGATCTCCGGGACCGTTAATCACCTGCGCGTGTTTGTCATTGGCGAAATCGGAACCGAAGTAGCCCCCGTCATTACCTACTCCGTGAATGGCGGCCAGCCCATCTCCGAAATGCTACAACAGGGCCTACTCGGCCCGCTTGAGCTTCCGCAAGGAAAGCGGGCTGTCATTGACGTGGTGCTCGAAGATTCTCTGCACTGTGCTCTGGGGGTATACGGTTATGCAAATTAACCCACGCGCATATCCCCATCCGGTACTCGCCCATTGGGGCGATGACATCCTTGATTCGACGTTTCAGGGAGTCGTCAGCGGCAAGGGTGCGAAGAATGCCTACGTCTTCGATGCCGTTTTCAAAACTAATAACGCCGATCTCCTCACGCTGGTCGAGCAGAAAAAAGCCATGTATGCCGTCCACGTCGAATGCAATTCGACGCGGTACCGCAATCTGTTCAAGAGTGCAGCAGAGAAGTTTTCGTTCGAGATCGGTGCCGGCCTCATTGACGGAAGAGTTGAAGTCTGTTCCTTCGTGCTCGCCGCGAAACCCATCGACAAGTACACGAACGCGAGCTTTCACCCTGACTACGGGAAGTCGATTTTTCGCCTCAGTAGAGGCGACACACTAGCGGTCGCGCACGACCAAATCATCGAAGCGACAAAGAAGAACGACCCGCTGCGCAAGATAGGCTCCATCTTCTCCATCGTTCCCAACGACGATGAGAAGGCAACCGGCATGGACATTGAAACCGATGGCCCCAAGGTGATTGTTCGCCTCTCTAAGCCCAACTTCGAGTCATACATCAGCCTCAGGCACTCCGCGGATTACCGCTCGGTCCTGATCGGTTCCATCGTCGTTCCCGCACTGGTGGAGGTTCTTGAGCGTATCAGGCGCGCAGCGGATGAGGGGGAACTGGAAGACTATTCGGACTTCCGCTGGTTTGTGGTCATCGATCGAAAGCTGCGCGAAAGGAACATTCGCCTCCAAGAAGATCCTGAATCCTTCGTAGATTCAAGCCTTAAGGTCGCCCATGAATTGCTGGGCCAGCCGCTGTCACTTTCCCTCAACGGCTTGAGAGCGATGACGGGAGTCGACGAGTAACAGGATAATATGAGCAAACTGAAATTCCTCAAGCACAGCAGTCTTGATCGCCTCCGCTCCAATATCGCGCCGAATCAGAAGCGCTATACCGGCGATGCTTCGTTCCTCAACGATTATTTTGCGGGAACCAGCTGGTATCTCGATTCAAATATCGTCATCCCTGATTCCCTCGAATTGCAGATTCCGACGTCAAAGAGCGACCTTCTTGATCTCGAAAATACCCGGATCGTCTATTCCGCGCTGAAACATCTCACTCCCTTGCAAGCGTCCCAACAGCGTCTGTGGGCGTATTTCACGCATGTCAGCCATTGGGAATACATGCGGAAGCGCTGGCCCGCCGAGCAGTATGTCGGCAAGGAACGGTTTCGGGAGGTCATGCACGAGCGTTACTTCTTCATCTCTGACGGATCGCGCGCGCTGCTGCGCAAGGGCATGGCACGCCTGTGGTGGTACGGATACTGCACCTATGACGAAGCCCGCAGCGATCCCTTCGAACTTACCGGCGCCCTGCTGAAGAAGCTGGATGTGGCTCAGAATTTTGCGGAGAACCCCTTCGGCCGGAATATCGATGTCATAAAGGCCTTACTCAGCGTCGTCATGGAGCGCGATTTCTATGAGCGCAAGCGTGTCCGCGACCTCGCCCGGTATATCAATCAAATCGGCGGCGCCACAATCCTCGACGCCATTCCGCCTGATGAACTTCGCGAACTCTTCACTGCCAAGATCGATCAATTGACTGTCGCAGCCTAGTAGCGGAGGATCATATCGTGGCCGATAATCTCACGAAAGAGCAGCGTTCATACGCGATGTCGCGCATTCGGTCGCGCGGCAACAGCTCGACCGAGAAGACGCTGATCGCAGCTATGCGCAAAGCGGGAATCTCTGGCTGGCGTCGGAAGAGCGACTTACGCGGGAAGCCGGATTTTGTCTTTACGCGTTTTCAGACGGCTGTCTTCGTCGATGGCTGTTACTGGCATGGCTGCCGGAAGTGCTGCCTCGGCTCGAACTCGAACAACGAATACTGGGGGCCAAAGATTCATGGCAACGCGAAAAGGGACCGGCGCAATACGAGAGAGCTGCGAGCCGCCGGGTGGAAGGTCGTCAGAATCTGGGAGCACGATCTTAAGAGGGACCCGATGAAATGTCTCAAGAAAATCATGGTGGCAATCGGACCGGACAAGGATTGAGCGCTCGGCTGAACGTGTTACGGGTTGCCAGGAACTGCTGATGAGCGCCATCCAAAGGTGCTTCGCTTTGCCAGCGTTGGGACCGAGCCCGAATCGATTACTCGCGGCATTCAGGCGGAACCGGGTCAGAATAGCCGTTTGTAGCGAGAATAGTGCGAAAGCTTCCCTCAAGCGAAACTCTTTAGTAACCTCTGGCTACACTCCTCTGCGCCCGAGCTATTTCACCCGGAAACGGGGATGAGAACTCTTGTATTCACAGGTAAATCTATCTGATAACAAACCACTTAACCAATAAACACTTGACTCCGTGGTGTATTCTGTTTTCAGGAAGGTACTCGCCCGTGAGTTCTCAACGAAGACTTCTAGCTTCCCGTGCCAACGGTGCGCTCGCCCGCGGCCGCAAAACCGCAGCCGGGATCGCGCGTTCTGCTCAGAATGCCCTCCGCCACGGCCTGTTCGCCCGGCGCGGCCTGCTCCCCGACGAATCCTCAGAATCTTTTCTGGAACTGCGCAGCCAGTTCATTTCCCGCTTCAGTCCAGTCGATGACGCCGAGAAAAGCCTGATCGAGGAAATGACCTTATACTCATGGCGCATTCGCCGCACCTCGGCCCTTGAGAACCGCATCATGGCGTCGACCATGGAACCGGGACCGGTCGCCGACGCGATTTCCCGTATCGCCGACGCTTTCACCGCGGGCGTCTCCGCGCCACGGCTCGACCTCGTCAGCCGCTCGGAGGCGCGCTTCCACCGCATGTTCCAGCGAGCGTTGAAGAACCTCGTGACGCTGCGCGCTCAAAAATTGCGAAACGACCCTAATCCCATTTCCGGACAGCCCGAAGAACCGGGTATCCCCGAAAGTAGCCTCGTGCTGTTCCCGCTCCCCAAAAAATCACGGAACGACCCTAATCCCATTTCCGCACAGTCCGCCGCACCGGTTAAGCCGGAGAGCAACCTCGTGCCTGACCGCGCTGCGGAGGTAGACGAAGTCGCGGCTGCACTCGCCTTCATCGGATGCTCGCACCAAGCCTCGAACAGCCTCCTGTTCCCGCGCCTCAAAAAATTGCGGAACGACCCTAATCCCATTTCCGCACAGTCCGCCTCACCGGCTAAGCCGGAGAGCAACCTCGTGCCTGACCGCACTACGGAGGTAGACGAAGTCGCGGCTGCGTTGGCCTTCATCGGATGCTCGCGCCAAGCCTCGAACAGCCTCCTGTTCCCGCGCCTCAGAAAATTGCGGAACGACCCTACCGCGGGGGGCGAGTAGAGCGTGGCCGAAGGCAAATTCTCACTTACCGAACGCCAGCTCCGGGCGGTCGATCTCGAGCGGTGCGGCAAAGACTGGTGCGTCGTCGCGGGTCCAGGTTCGGGAAAGACCAGCGTCCTCATCGAATACTTCCGGCGTCTGGTCGAATCCGGCGTCCCTCCTCGAAACATCCTCGCGATCACATTCACGGAGAAGGCGGCGAGCAACATCAAGAAGCGCTTGACGGAGGCCTTCGCCGACCGCCCCGACATGCGCTCGCAGATCGAGCGTGCCCAGGCTTCCACGCTCGATGCCTTCTGCGCGCGGCTGCTTCGCGAGCACGCTGTTCAGGCCGGGGTCGATCCCCAGTTCCGCGTGATCGAAGAGCGCGAGAGCGTGGTGCTGCGAAAAGCGGCGGTCCGCGACGCGCTCGACGCGTTATTCGCGGAACGGGAAGCCGATGCGGTGGCCTTGATGCGCGGTATGGTGACAACCGACCTCGCGGGCGCGATGGCGGACATTCACGATGCCATCCGCGCGAGCGGCCTCCGAGTCGATGCGCTGCCGCCGCCCGTCTACGATCCGGCGGCCCTCGACGCGCTAATCTCCAAGGCGGGCGAAGTATTGGCGGCGCGGACGCTCGGCTGGAAAGGAACGCAGATTGAGGTATTCGGTGAATATCGCGAATGGGCGCGGCGCACGGTGGACCTGCGCGGGCACAGTCTCTCGATCGAGCATTTCCAGGCCCTGAGCGATTTTCCAAGAAAGCGCAATAGCCTGCCAAGGAAGGAAAGGGTCTACGACGTTCTCACGGCCATCGACAAGACCTTGCTTCCCGCGGCCAAGGTCGCGCTCGCCACGTGCTTCTACGCAAGGGAACGCGCGACGCTGCTCGACGCGCTGGTTCGTTTCGACAACCTCTACAGCGCGCGAAAACGAGCGGCCGGCACGCTGGATTTCGCCGACCTCGAAGAATTCGCCGCCCGGCTGCTCGACGAGTACCCGGATATCCGAGAGGGTGTCCGCGAACGCTATCCTTATCTACTGATGGACGAGTTCCAGGACACGAACCGCCAGCAGGAGAAGCTTCTCCGCCTGCTGCGCGCTCCGGATTCGTTCTACGCCGTGGGCGATATCAATCAATCGATCTACGGCTTCCGTCATGCCGATCCCGAGGTGTTTCGCGAATACATCGAGGAGATTCGGGTCAACGGTAAAAATGAGGTGGAGCTTCGCGAAAATTTCCGCAGCCGTCCGGAGATTCTACGCGCGGTGGAGAAGATGTTCCACCAGGCGGCGGGCATCGAAGAGCACAATCTGCTTCCGGGAAAAACGTTCGACGAACCGGAAGAGCCCGCCGTGGAAGTGATCGCCGCGATCGCCGAGGACACCGACGCCGCGGCCGAAATCGAGGCGCGCGCGATCGCCCGCCGTATTCGCGAGTTGGCGTTGCCTCATGCGTCGATCGCCATCCTGGCACGTAATTCGGCCTCGTTCGAAGCGTTGGCGGCGGCGTTGGCGGCGGCCGGCATCCCTTGCGTCGTGACCGGCGGACGCGGCTTTTTTGAGACCCGGGAGGTTACCGATCTCACGCATCTCCTGCGCGTATTGGTCAATCCGCGCGATGAAATTAGCATGGCGGCGGTACTGCGGTCGCCGTTCGCCGGTGTGTCCGAGGAGGCCATGCTGCGATTGAAGCAAACGGGCAATCTCGGCGCAGCACTACGCGTTTTGGACGCCGCCGATGGACAATTCGACCCGGCGGACCTGACTCGCCTTCAACTGTTCCAGGAGCAACTCGTGCGCTGGCGCGCAGCCCGGGATTACACAGCCGCCGATATCCTACTCTCCCGAGCCATGGATGAATGCGGCTACGAACCATCGCCGGGCGGCCGGGTGAACGTCGAAAAATTTCTCGCCATCGCTCGCGCGGCGGCCTCGAGGCAGACGCTAGCGGAGTTCGTCGATGACCTGGAGTTGCTGCGGGCATCCGATATTCGCGAGGCGGAAGCCGCTTCGGGGGAGGCCGTGGACGCGGTGCGCATGATGACCGTCCACGCGGCGAAAGGACTGGAGTTTCCTGTAGTCTTCCTCGCCGGTCTGAACAAAGGCGTGAGCAGCGACAAACGAGCGCTCTCGTTCTCGCCTCAGGGCGGCCTCGGCACGCGCTGGTGCAATCCGGCGTCGCGGACCGACCATATCGACGATTCCGTTTATGAATCCACGAAAACCGTGCGGGAAGAGAAGGAAAAAGGCGAAAATAACCGGCTGTTGTACGTGGCGATGACCCGCGCGGAGCACAAGCTGGTGCTGTCGTTCGCGTCCGACGGAAAGACGGCGAAGGAGTGGGCGGGAACCGTACGGACGGCCTTTGGCGTAGGTCCTCTCGTGCCGGGCGAGCCTCGGACGTTGACCCTCGAGAGCCCGCGGGGCGAACCTTTTTCCGTGCGTTCGACGGTGCTCGATCGCGTCCCGGCGCTGTCTCGATGGAGGGCATTCGAAGCCGCCGGGCAAACGGTGGAAACGGAAATCGTCGAGGTCCCTCCACCTAAAGGCCCGCGCGATTCCACCGCCAGCGTGACTTCCGTGGCGCTCTACGCGGAGTGTCCCCGCCGCTATTATCTGGCGCGCTATCTCGGATGGGAGCAGCGTCGCGCCCGTCCCTTTGATGCCGAATACGAATCGCCCGGAGAGCTCGACCCGGACGAATCGAGTGCGAGCGAGTTTGGACGCGACGTACACGCGCTGCTCTCGGAAACGGCATTGAAGGGCGGCGAGGCGGCTCTGCGGCTGGCCGCCAATTTTCAAACCAGCGCCCTTGGCAAGCGCGCCGCCCACGCCCGGCGGATAGAACGCGAGTTCGATTTTCTGCTCGCCATGGAGGATGTCGTCCTTCGCGGACAGCTCGATCTCTGGTTCGAGGACCGCGAAGGCCTGGTACTCGTCGACTACAAGACCGACGAGATCCCGCCCGGAGCGGACCCTTACGAGCACGCCGCCCGCTACGCCCTCCAATTGCAGCTTTACGCGCACGCACTGGAGAAGGCGGCCGGACGAATGCCGGACGAAGCCTGGATCTATCTGCTGCGCCCCAACGTGGCTGTGCCCGTCGACGTCTCTCCGCTTTCGCTCTACGCCGCCACGGGCGCGGTCCGAGAACTGATGGCGGCGCAAGAGGAATGCGACTTTCCGATGAAGATTGAACAGCACTGTAAACGCTGCCCGTTTTATCGTGGGCTTTGCCCGGCGGAATTGCGCCCGGCGGTATTGTGAAAGTCGAGCTGCGCAACGTTTCGAAGAACTACGAAAGCGTCGAAGCGCTGCGCAACGTATCGCTCGCGTGCGAGGCCGGGACGGTGACGGCGTTGCTCGGCCGCAGCGGCTGCGGCAAGACGACCCTTCTCAATCTGGCGGGCGCGATGGACCTTCCCGACGCGGGCGAGGTGCTGATCGACGGCGAATCTACCGCGGCGCTGAGCGAGACGCAGTTGACGCTCCTTCGACGGAAGCGGATCGGCTTCGTGTTTCAGTTCTTCCAACTCCTGCCTACGCTGACCGTGCTTGAAAACGTGGAACTGCCGCTGCTGCTCGCCGGCGATCGTGAGACGGAGGTTCGTGCGCGCGAGCGGCTGGCCTGGGTGGGACTCGAAGAGAAAGCCGGCGCGATGCCGCACCAACTTTCGGGCGGGGAGATGCAGCGCGTGGCGATTGCACGCGCGCTTGTACATTCCCCGGATCTCGTCATCGCCGACGAGCCCACGGGAAACCTGGACACGGCAAGCGGCGAGCGCATCATGGAATTATTAGCTGACTCGGCCCGAAAGTTCGGAGCCGCTGTTCTCATCGCCACGCACAGCGCGGAAGCCGCGGCGGTCGCCGATGTGCGTGTCCGCATGCGGGACGGACGCATTGAAGCGATCGAGTATTCATGAGTGACATGCCTCCCCGCCTCCTTGATCGCCGCCCAGGCCCCAAACCGGCCAAAGTAGGGATGCGCGTCTCGGATACGCTCGACGCTGGCAGCCGCAATACGGTCTTGTCACAGTCCCCTTCGCATAGGGAGCGGCATTGCAGGCGGAAAATAAAGACGGCGGCTGCCTTCACCGGGCCAGCCGCCGCCAGACCGCCCCGCCCAATTCGCGGGTCGGCAAATAGGGGGAAACGGAAGGGCGAGCCCACGCCCTCCCGCCTCCGCTCTCGCTCAGAAGTAGTACTTCAAGCCAAGCTGCACGTTGCGCGCGCCGATCTTCGTGTTGTTGATCGTCCCGAAGTTGCCCGCGCCAAAGGCGGTGGACGACGGGTCGGCGAATATCGGAGTATTCGTCGTGTTGGTGGTTTCCAGACGGAACTCGAAGCGGTGGCTTTCAGTCGTTCGCCAACTCTTCAAGAGCGCCGCGTCGATCGTCTTGATCGCCGGTCCGCGATAGCCCAGATAGCGGGGCGCGCTGCCGAACGTATCGATCGCCGGCCGCGTAAACGCGGCTTGATTGAAGTAGCCGTTCAGCCGGTCCACGACGCCGCCCGAAGTCGACGGATCGCCAATCAGGTTCGGACGCTGATTTCCGTTTTGCAGCGTGCCGCCATCCTGCGAGATCTGCAATGGGTTGCCGCCCTGGAACAGGCCGAATGCGCTCACCTCCCAGCCGCCGATAAAGGCGTCTACCAGCCGGCTCGCGCCGCCGGCCAACTTGCGGCCTTTGCCGAACGGCAGCTGATACGAGCCCGTCAGCACCATGCGGTGAGCGATATCGTGCGCCGACAACGACTTCTCGCCCCGCCGGTTCAGCGGATTCTGCAAGTTGGTCGAGCCGCCGAGCCAGGACGTATTGCCGGAGGAGATCGACGAGTCGTCGATCATCTTCGACCACGTGTAATGCCCGACGAACGTGAGGCCCCTCGAGAATCGTTTCTCATACTTCATCTGGAGGGCGTGATAGTAAGAGTTAGCCACGGGAGGCTCCGAGGTGCCCGCGTTGGTGCCGTCGAAATGGGGCATGGGCCGCAGCAGCCGGAAGCGTTGGGCCGTCGCCCGGTTGAGGTTCACCGCCAGCGGATCGGTGATGACCCCATAGAAGGGGTTCGGTACCTGCGCGTTCAACTGGTCGCGCGTAAATGCGCCGGGGTTCCCTGGGTACCACAAGGATGGATCGAGAGGCGAGAGGCTGGTGAATGGATAGAACAGGTGCGCCCCGCGGCTGCCCGTGTAGTTCACCTCGACGACACCGCCTCCCGCAACTTCGCGCTGAACCGAGAGGTTCCACGTGTAGTTTTCGGGATTGCGGTTGTTCGTGGGCACAATGGTGCCTCCGCCCAGTCCGATAAACGTCGCGTCCCCCTTGGAACGGCCCGGCGGCAGCAGCATGCCGTCCTTGTAGGGATTGCTCAAATCCGTGTACCTTGTGGCGTTCGAATCGAGCGAGAACGTGGGCGCCGGGTTTACCGTGAATCCGGAACCGGTGTGGCCGAACACCGTGGCTCGCGAGAGTGTGTACAGGATAGCGTAGCCGGCGCGGATGGACGTCTTGTTGTCCAGCGCGTAGGCGAAACCCAGGCGCGGGCTGAAGTTGTTGTAGTCGCCCTTGAACGGCGAACGGTTGTTGTCGTCGACGAACTTGAACACGCCGCGCAAGTCGTAGCCTGGAACGTTGATCGGAGCTTTCGCATCCAGGTCCCAATAGCTCTGGCGGTTCTGCGTTTCCCAGCGCGGGATGTCGAACTCGTAGCGCAGGCCCAGGTTAAGGGTCAGTTTGCGGGTGACCTTCCAGTCGTCCTGGACGTGGTACCCCATGTAGCGGGAGCGCGAGAACACTTTCGGATCGATATGGAACTGGCCGCCGGTGCCCCAGCCGAGCATCATGGTCGCCAGGCCGTTGCCTTGGAAGTTGTTGCCCACGTTCTGCAACTGGCGCGTCACTTGCGCATCGAACGCCACCTGTCCGGAAGGGTAGCCGGGCTGCGCATAGTCGAGAAAGAACTGCCGGAACTCGCCGCCCAGCTTCAGCGTGTGCGCTCCGAGGAACTTCGAGTACGAACCCGAAATCTGGTGAACGCCTTCCTGACGATCCATGATCACCCAGCCTTCGGTTCCGATATCGGTGTAGCCTCCAGGCGCGAAGGTGGGGAAGACCAGGTGCGTGGCGTTCGTCTTCATGTACGCGGGAAGGCCGAGCGTCGTGAGGTCGAATTTCTCGAGCGCGTTGCGATGGAAGTTCGAGTAGACCAGCCCGTAACGAAGGGTCCACACCGACGTGGCGCTTTGAGCGCGCGTGAAGTCCGCCACGGCCGATCGCGTCCGCGTGTCGTTTGGACCGTCGTTAAACGTGAAGGCGGGATTGCCTTCCCCGAAGAGATTCGCCGGCGTGCCGTCGTTGCGGAACAGGCTGTAGCGACCGGTCAGGCGGTTCTTCTCGCTGAAGTTGTGGTCGCCTTTCAAGTCCATCTGCTTGCTGTCGCTCTTGTTCACGCCTTGAGAGAACCAGTTGTTCTGGTTGGTGACAGCGTTCGTGACCTGATTCGGCAGGGGGAAAAAGCTGAGCGCCTTGGCGGCAACCGGATCGAATCGTGAGACGGGAATCCGGTTGTTGGGGAACGGGCGGCGTTCCAACTGGCCGGCGCCGTTGGTGAAGGTGTCGAACGGATCGAAGACGGCGACCATCTGCCCGTTGGACTGGAAGGTCTGGGAGAAGTCGCCGCCGCGCTGGGGCACGGTTGGGAAGGTGGCCGTCTGCGAGGTGGGGCTCTTTTGGCCGGTCTGTTCATAGGTAACGAAGAAGAAGGTCTTGTCCTTCTTGACCGGCCCGCCGAAGATGCCGCCGAATTGGTCGCGTTTGAAGTCCGGCCTCGCGTTGCCGGCGCGGTTCGCGAACCAGCCGTTGGCGTTGAGTTCCGCGCGGCGCAGGAAGTAGAATCCCGTCCCGTGGAAGTCGTTCGTGCCGGATTTGGTCACCATATTGATGACGGCGCCGCCGGTTTGCCCGTACTCGGCCGGGAAGAAGTTGGTCTGCATCTTGAACTCCTGCACGGCGTCCACCGAAGGGGTGTACTTCAGGTCCGTGATTCCGGAGTTCTGCTCGACGGTGGTTACCGTGACTCCGTCCACCAGGATGTCCGATGTGGAGTTGCGGGAGCCGTTGGCGACGAAGTTCGTACTGTTGTCGCCGCGCCGTCCGGCCGAGCCCACCACCCCAGGCGTCATATAGGTCAGCGCGAGCGTGTTCCGGCCGATGTTCGGCAGCGAGAGAATGTACTTGTTGTCCACCACTTGGCCAAGGCTGGCGTTGGTCGTGTTAAGAAGGGGCGCGGAAGACTCCACGCTGACGACCGACGTCACGTCGCCCACCTCGAGCCTAATGTTGATGGTCGCCTGCTGCTGAACCACCAGATCGAAGGCCGGCTGGGAGACTTTCTTGAATCCGGTCGTCTCAACGGTCAGCGAATAGGGGCCGGGCGGGAGAGCGGTGAGAAAGTATCGCCCCTCCCGGTCCGTGATCGTGGAGTGCGCCACGTTCCTGTTCGCTTCCGTTGCGACCACTGTCGCCCCGGGAATGACGGCGCCGGACGCGTCCGTGACAGCGCCGCGAATCGCGGCGGTAAATGATTGACCCCAGACTGTCGTGGCGCAAAGCGCGGCGATCAGGACGGGTACAAGTAAACGTTGATCTTTCATGGATCTCCTTGTTCCAAAGCGGCCCCGGCGCGACGGCCCGGCGGCAGCGATTTGACTGGTAATGACAATACGCCTGATTTCGGAAATATTGTAGGCTTGGAACGGATCGTAACGTCCCTTAACATGGGCGTAACATTGATATATACTCTCACTGGGGCCGATTATATGGGGAGAGAAGATTTATCGCCGACACCCGCGCCGGGGGTGCAAAACCATCTGGCCGACATCCTGGAGAGCCCCGCTTTCCGAGCCAGTCCGAAGTCGCAGCAGTTCCTGCAGTACGTTGTGAGCGAATCCGTCGCGGGCCGCGCCGACAGCCTGAAGGAGCGCGTGATTGGAGAGCAGGTCTTCGGCCGCCCGGCGGACTACGATACCGGGCAGGACTCCATTGTCCGCGTCAAGGCGAACGACGTTCGCCGCCGGCTCTCGCAGTATTACGAACAGCATCCCGGTTCCGCGCTGCGGATCGAGATGGTCAGCGGTTCCTATGGTGTCAAGGTTCGGACAGCCGGCCCGCAGCCGAGCGAGGCGCCGGCGCGGCCGCGAAAGAAATGGTGGTTGGCGGGGGGCGCGGCGCTGGCCGCGGCGGCGATCACGGCCTTCGCGTTCAAGCCGAATCCTCCCGCGACGGCTCTCTTCGAGGAGTTCTGGAGGCCGTTTCTCACCGCCTCCAAACCACTCCTGATCTGTATGCCGGCGCCTGAGGCGTTCCGGATTTACGGCCGTGATAAGGATAGGTTGGTTGCGGCCTTCCGCCCCCGCGCGCCGGGGACCCCGGCGCCGGCCGTTTCCCGGGTTTGGCAGGACGTCCGCATCGTGCCCGAGCCAGGCCTCCTGGTGGGAATAGGCGACGCCAAGGCGATGTCGATGCTCGAGGCCTTCGCCTTCCTGCGCCACAAGGAAGTTCAAATCCGGGTGAGCGCGATGACCAGCTACGCCGACCTCAAGTCGTCTCCGAGCGTAGTGATCGGAGGCGAGACCAACCAATGGACGGCCGACTTGGCGCAGCGGACCCGCTTCGTGCTCACCAAGGACCGGGGACGGAGCGTAATCTGGGACCATCAGACGAGTGAGGCGGTCTGTACCAAGCCGCAGTCCTGGCAGCCTCCCGCCACTCGCGATTGCGCCGTGGTGACCCGGCTGCGCTCGTTGGCGTCTGGAAATCCGATGTTGCTGGCGGCGGGCCTGGATCACCACGGAACCTACGCGCTAGGGGATTTTCTCACCAACCCTCGTTCGCTCCAGCAGGTTCTCGAAGACGCGCCAAAAGGCTGGGAGAGCCGGAATCTCCAGATCGTTTTCGAGGTCGAGAGGCTCGGCGATGGGACCGGGGCGCCGCAAATCCGCGCCGTCCACTCATGGTAAGCAGGCCATCCTGGTAGCGGTGGTGGGGCAGGCCATCGTCGTTTGTGGCCTGTCTGGGCCTACAGCGCGAAAACGATGCTACTGCACGGAAAGCTCCTCCGCTCCTTTATCCTGCGACCCCTGCGCGCGGACCCGGCCCGAACGGCCCTGACGGTTCTGGCGGTCGCTCTGGGCGTCGGTGTCGTGGTGGCGATCGATCTGGCGGGCGCCGCCGCGGCGGGGTCGTTCCAGTCGTCGCTCGAAACTTTGCTCGGCCGCACGGACTTCGAAATCACCGCGAATGGCGGTGTCAACGAGGCCTGGATTGGGCGCCTGGCGGCGCTCGACCGCAACGCCCGCTACGCGCCTGTCATCGAATCGCAAATCGTACTCGATGGCGTGGGAGCGGTTGCGTTGTACGGGGTGGATTTGCTCGCGCAGAGCAACAACAAAACGAGCGGCGCGGAGCTTGGCGCGGTGGCCGATCCCGACGCCGCCGTTGTGGTCTCAAGCGCGCTTGCGGCGCGGCTAGGGCTCGCCGTGGGCAGCCGCGTATCGTCCTTTCAGGTGGCCGCGATCGTGTCTGCGAAGAATGCGGAATTCCTGCTTCTCGACATCGCGGCCGCTCAGAAAGCGCTGGGGATGTACGCGCGTTTGGATCGCATTGACGTCACGCTCTCCCCCGGGGAGAGCGCGGCCGGCCTCGAACGCGACATGCGCGCCCTACTGCCCTTGTCCTACACGATCGGGAAATCCGGCACCCGCGGCGAAGAGACGCAGAAGATGCTTCGCGCCTTCCGCTGGAATCTTCGCGTTCTCAGCTTCATCTCGCTCGTGGTGGGGGCGTTTCTCATCTACAACACGATTTCGGTTTCGGTCGTCCGGCGGAGACCGGAGGTCGGAGTGCTGCGCGCCCTGGGTGCCGGCCGGACGACTGTCCTATGGCTGTTTCTCTCGGAAGCCCTTCTATTCGGTCTGGCGGGTTCGGCGGCCGGTCTGGCCCTCGGCCGCGTTCTCGCTGAGGGCGCAACCGGACTCATCGCGCAAACCGTGAACGCGCTGTACACCAGCAGCCGGCCGGCCGCAATCGCCCTAAGCTGGGAAACCGCGGCCATGGGCTTGATCGCCGGAACTGCCGTTGCCCTTCTTTCGGCGCTCGCCCCCGCGCGGGAAGCGATGCAAGTGGAGCCTGTCGAGGCCATGGGGCGCGGAGCGCACGAGCACGTGGCGCGCATTCGATGGCGTCGGGACCTGGCGTGGGGCGGCGTTCTCGCCGTAGCCGCCGTCGCTTGCTCTTTCGCCGGCCCCGTGGATGGAAAGCCGTTCTTCGGATACGCGGCGGCGCTGCTCTCGATAGGCGCGGCGGCGATGTCGACTCCGGCGCTGGTGCTGGCCGTGACCGGAATGTCGAGAGCGCTCGTGCGCCGGTGCTTCGGAGCGGAAGGAATGCTTGCGGCGCGCAGCCTCGCCGCGTCGCTCGCGCGCACGTCGGTCGTGGTCGCCGCCCTAGCCACAGGCATCGCAATGATGGCGAGTGTCGGAATTATGGTCGGCAGCTTCCGCGAAACGGTTCTGGTTTGGCTCGACGCGCAGCTTCGCGCCGACCTCTACATCAGGCCGGCGGGGCGCGCCGGTGCGGGACAGTTTCCGCCGCTCGCGCCGGAGTTGGCAGGCATCGTGGCGCTGGTGGATGGCGTCGAGGCCGTGGATGTCTTCCATGGTTTGGAAATCCGCTATCGAGGCGAGCGCGCGACGCTCGGCGCGGGCGAATCGGAGATCATCCGTCGCTTCGGCCGGCTACGGTTTCTCGATGGCGATCGCGACGCGATCCTGCGCTCGCTTCAAGGTGCGGACCGGGCGTTGGTAAGCGAGCCCTTTTCGAACAGGCATCGTGTGAAGGTGGGCGATTCCATCACGATCGCGCTGGGCGATCGCGAGGCGAAGTTTACGGTTGCCGGAATCTACTACGAGTATTCGAGCGAGCGAGGCTTCGTGATTCTCGACCGCGCCACGCTCTTGAAGTATCTGCCGGACCTGCCGCCGACGAATCTCGCCGTTTACCTGCGTCAGGGAGCCGACGTGGGGAGCGTGAGCGCCGCGATTCAAGCGCGCGCGGCTGGCAAGAACATCGCTATCGCGCGGAACGCCTCGCTGCGGCGCGATGCCGTCGTCATCTTCGACCGCACTTTCGCCATCACCTACGCTCTCGAAGCCGTTGCGATCCTGATTGCCGTTCTTGGCGCCGCGAACTCCCTGCTCGCGCTGGTCCTCGACCGGCGGCGCGAATTGGGCCTCCTGCGATTCCTGGGCGCATCTCCGCGCCAGATCATGCGCATGATCGTACTCGAAGCCGGGTTCCTCGGCGTGCTGGCGAACTTGGTTGGCGCGGCGCTCGGTTTTGCCCTCTCTTTCCTGCTTATTTACGTTGTTAATAAGCAGAGCTTCGGCTGGACCATCCAATTTCATCCGCCCCTCGGTCTGCTGGCTTCCGCGCTCGGATTGGTGCTTTGCGCGACGGTTGCCGCGGGTGTTTATCCGGCGCGAGTGGCGGCGCGGCTGCGTCCAATCGAAGCGATTCATGAAGAATAGCCATTGGCATGGTAAGCTGAAGTGAAGTCACATTCCGCGGCGAACCATCCGGCTTCCAGTCCCTTCGTGCAGGAGTATTTTTGAGCGCAGCATCCGTTATTCCATCCATTCGCAATATCGCGATCATCGCCCACGTCGACCACGGCAAGACCACCCTGGTTGACGCGATGCTGCGCCAGAGCGGCATTTTCCGCGACAACGAAGCTGTCGTCGAACGCGTCATGGACTCGAACGATCTGGAGCGGGAACGCGGCATTACGATTCTTGCCAAGATCACGGGCATCCATTATCACGGCGAAAAGATCAACATTGTGGACACGCCGGGCCACAGCGATTTCGGGGGAGAAGTTGAGCGCGCGTTGAAGATCGTCGACGGCGTGATGCTGCTCGTGGACGCGAGCGAAGGACCGCTGCCTCAGACGCGTTACGTCCTCATGAAGGCGCTCGAAGCGAAGCTCACGCCGATTGTCGTGATCAACAAGATCGACCGGCCGGATGCGCGGGTGCCCGAAGTGCTCGACGAAATCTACGATCTGTTCATCGATCTCGACGCCGCGGAGGACCAGCTCGATTTTCCCGTTCTCTACACCATCGCCAAATCCGGCATTGCAAAGAAGTCGCTCGACGATCCGTCCGAGGACTTGCGGCCGCTATTCGACGCGATCCTCGATCACATCCCGCCGCCGAAAGGCGATCCGGACGCCGTGCTGCAGATGCTGGTGGCGAACCTCGATTACAGCGACTACCTGGGGCGTCTGGCCATCGGGCGGGTCTTCAACGGCACGCTGCGCTACGGCGATGAAGTGGGTATTTGCAAGCTCGATGGGACGCTGCACAAGACTCGTATCACGAAGCTCTACTCATTCCGCGGTTTGAAGCGGGTGGACGAAACAGTCGGCCATCCGGGCGACATTCTGGCGATCGCCGGCGTTGAAGGTATTACGATCGGCGAGACCGTCACCCATCCCGAGACGCCGCTGCCGCTGCCGAGAGTGCAGATCGACGAACCCACGATCGCGATGACGATGGTGATCAACACCTCACCGTTCGTGGGACGCGAGGGACAGTTCGTGACGTCGCGAAATCTCCGCGACCGCCTCGATAAGGAACTGCTGACCAACGTATCGATCAAGGTGGAGGAGGCGGGCGGCCCGGACGCCTTCAAGGTGATGGGCCGCGGTGAATTGCAGCTCGCGATCCTGATCGAGATGATGCGGCGCGAAGGCTTTGAGCTCGCGGTGGGCAAGCCGCAGATTCTGACGAAGACGATCGACGGCAAGTTGCACGAGCCGATGGAAGCGCTGGTGATCGATTGTCCCGAGAGCTTTATCGGAGTCGTGATCGAGAAGCTCGGCAGCCGAAAGGGCAAGATGCTGAAGATGGTCAATAACGGCTCGGGGCGCGTCCGGCTGGAATTCCACATACCGTCGCGGGGGCTGATCGGGCTGCGCAGCGAGATTCTGACGGACACGCGCGGAACGGCGATCATGAATTCCCTGTTCCACGGTTACCTCGAATGGCAGGGCGACATTCCGACCCGGCCGACGGGTTCGCTGGTTGCGGACCGCGCGGGTAAGGCGACAGGCCACGCGATCTTCAATCTTCAGGAGCGCGGCGAAATTTTTGTAACGCCGGGCACGGAAGTTTACGAAGGGATGATCATCGGCGAAAACGCCCGCGACAGCGACCTTGTGGTGAATATCGTGAAGGAAAAGAAACTCACGAACATGCGCTCATCGACCGCTGACGACGCGATCCGTCTGGTTCCTCCACGTCTGATGAATCTCGAGCAGGCGATCGAGTTCGTGAAGGACGATGAGTACGTCGAAGTGACGCCGAAGTCCATCCGCCTCCGGAAAAAGGTCCTGAAGGCGAATCAACGGTAGGACGGTCCTCCAGGACTGTTTCTTCGCGCTACAAATACGACCGACAGGCCGGGAGGCCTCACGCGAGAGGCGCGGGTTTGCAGTCAATGCCGTTTGCGTAAACTCATGGATTGAATTCGCAGCCGTTAGCGCCGAAGCGGCAGCTACGAGTGCAAGCGGCAGATTCCGCATGGTCTTCGATACGCGCCAAGCCGCCGGGACGCGGAGTCTTCACCTGCCCGAGCCGACTTGATATTATCGGTTACCATGAACTACATCTCGTATCGCCGCGCATTCATTCGCTACCTGACCGGAGGCTCGCTCGCGGCAATTTCAGGCGGCGCGGCCGCGGACGTGGAGCCCGCCGGAGGCGGCTACGTCAATCCGAGGAAAGTCCTGCTCTATGAGAGCACCCGTAAGGAATTCCGCGAGGCGATCGAAGGAGGAACGCTGAAGGCGGTGATCATTCCCACCGGCAGCACCGAACAGCACAACGAACACCTGGCGATGATCAACGACACCGCGAGCGTCACGCTCGTCGCTCAGAAGGCCGCGCTGTTGCTTTACCCGAAAGTGATGGTGGCCACGCCCGTCTCGGTTGGGATTTCACCCCACTGGATGGACAGGAAGGGAACGCTCTCCCTCAAGAAGGAAACCTTCCTCGCCGTCGTCTTCGATATCTGTGAAAGCCTTCAGACGCATGGAGTCAAGAACATTCTCGTGCTCAACGGACACGGCGGAAACGTTGCGCCTTTGCGGCAAAGCGCGCCGGAGTTCGCCCGGAAACTGGGCATCCGGATTGAAACCAATTCCTACTGGGACGCCTATACGCCGGAAATCGTGAAAAAGTATATGACCAGCGGCCGGGCGCCGGGCCACGCCGCCGAGTTCGAGACCTCGTTCGCCATGGCCGCTTTCCCGGAGCGCATCCACTGGGAAGGAGTGGACTACGAGAAGATAAAGCCGCTGCTGCGCATCAAGGACCCGAAGTCCGCCGTTCAGGAAGAAGAATTCGCCCGCGAAGCCAAGCTGGCCACAACGGCCAAAGGCGAGGCCATGATCGACATCGCGGTCAAATGGACCGCCGGGCGGCTTCGTCAAATCTGTGAAGGATAACATGAACCGCCGCCAAGCGATTGCCGCGGGACTCGCGGCCGCCGCCGCCCCCCAGGCGAACGCGCAGCCCACAAAGAAGACCGTCGCCGCCATCGTCACCATGTATACCAACGATGGCCGCCTGAACACCCACGCCAACGTAATTGTCGGCAGACTGCTGAACGGCTATTCTCCAAACGGGGTCTTCACAGAGCCGCGCACTCGCCTGGTTTCGATGTACACCGATCAGGCGCCGCCAGCCGATCTGAGCCGCGGCCTTTCCGAAAAACACGGTTTCAAAATCTACCCCACCATCCGCGACGCCATCACTCTCGGCGGTAACGGCCTGGCGGTCGATGCCGTGTGCTTCGTCGGCGAGCATGGGGACTATCCCACCAACGACCGCGGCCAGAAGCTCTATCCCCGCTATGAACTGATGGAGCGGATTGTGGAAGTTTTCAGGCGGACTGGAAAGACCGTGCCCGTCTTCTGCGATAAGCATTTCTCGTATTCATGGCTCAAAGCGAAGCAAATGTACGCATGGTCGCGGGAGTTGAAATTTCCCTTGATGGCGGGTTCTTCGATACCGCTTACGGTGAGGACTCCGGAGGTCGAAATACCGTACGGAGCCGAAGTCGAGAGCGCGGTCATGCTTGGATACGGTGGACTCGACGCCTATGGATTCCACACGCTCGAGTCGCTCCAGTGCATGGTGGAACGGCGCAAAGGAGGCGAGACCGGAATTCGTTCCGTGGAGTGGCTGGAGGGTGACGCGGTTTGGAAATGGCGCGATGCCGGGGGCCGCTGGAGCGTTCCGCTGATGGAAGCCGCTTTGTCGCGCAGCCCTTCCGTCAAGCCGGGCCGGATCGAGGACAACGTAAAGAATCCCGTCGCATTTCACATCGAGTATCGCGATGGCTTGCAGGCCGCGGTCTTCATGATCGACGGCCACTCGAGCGGATGGACCTTCGCCGGGAGGCTGAAAGGAAACGCCGAGCCGGCCGCAACCCATTTCGGACAAGCGAGGGACGCGGCGCGCACTCGCCCGCTCGTGCACTTTGACGGTTTGGTCCATTGCATGGAAGAAATGTTCGTCACGGGTAAGCCGCTCTATCCCGTGGAGAGGACCCTGCTCACTACCTGCGCACTCTCGATTCTGTTCGAATCGCGCGCGTGGAAGAAGCGCATCGAAACGCCGGAATTGGACATCGTCTACCGCGCGCCGCGAGACGCTTACTTTCAGAGAGCTTGAATCGGCCATGGCGATCGCCTGCTCCACCTTCCAATTGCGGGTATAGTATAGCGATGGCACACAGCATTCACCGCGGACTTGCTTCTTTCCTCGCGTTCACTGGAGCGCTCCTCGCGCAGGGAAATCCGGACTGGCACCGGCCGTTGCCCGGGTTCAAGATCGCGGGAAATCTCTATTACGTGGGCACGGCCGATCTGGCTGTTTACCTCGTCCACACGCCGCAGGGAAACATTCTGATCAATTCGGATTTTGAGGAGGACGTGCCGCTCATCCGAAAGAGTATCGAGGGGCTCGGCTTCAAGTACAGCGACACGAAGATCATCCTGATCAGCCACGCTCACGGCGATCACGATGCGGCAACCGGCCTTATCAAGAAAGAGACGGGGGCCCAACTCATGGTCATGGATGCCGATGTCGCCGCTGAGGAAAGCACGGCTCGAGGGCGTCCGGGCGCGAAGGTCGACCGCGTTCTACACGATGGCGACACGGTCGCACTCGGAGGCTCACGGCTAATCGCGCGGCTCACACCCGGTCACACGAAGGGATGCACCACCTGGACGATGCAGGTTCAAGAGGGCGGGCGAACGCTGAACGCCGTGATCATCGGGAGCCCGAACGTGAATCCAGGGTATGTCCTGGTGGGGAACAAGAATTATCCGGGTATCGCCGAGGACTACGTGAAAACCTTCGCCGTGCTCAAGAGCCTGCCTTGCGATCTGTTCCTGGGGGCTCACGGCGCGTATTTCGGGATGCTCGCGAAGGTTGACAGGATGAAGGCCGGCGGGGCGAATCCTTTTATCGACCCGGACGGTTACAAGGCCTACGTGGCTGAGCGCGAAGACGCATTCCGGAAGGAATGGGAGCGTCAGAAGCAGAACCCCGGCTCGCCTGCGGGCAAGAAGCGTTAGCGCGCTTCTACGCGTCGGCGAAGGCGATGGCATACGGAAGAAGGCCGATTTGCAGTGCGCCGCCGTCAGTCTCCCGCATCGAACCGCGCTGCGACCAGAATTCACCCGGCCGCTCAGCCGCGGCGGCCGCCGAGAACTCATCCAGCATGCGCACGCGAACTCCCGTGCCGAAGTTCCCTCCAACCAGACGAACCACTCGAGGCTGGTCGGTCAGATTGGCGATCATCAGGCGCTGCCGCCCTTGCCTACGGAGCAGAACGGCTTCTACCTCAAGTTTACGGCTGGAGCGAACGGAGGAAACCCGACCCCCTCTGAAATCCGCGGCGGCAGCCAGTACGTGGTAGATCGGAAACGCTGAGCCCGCTTGCGACGGAAACTTTTCCGGTAACGGCGATCCCGCAGCCGATTCCATCACGCCCCGCCAGCCGACCGTTTCGTAGTATGTGACCGAAGCCGCGCCGCCTTCCGCCAGATACTTGAGACTGCCAACCGTCCAGGCCGCCGCAAACAGCGAAGGCTGCCGCGCATCCACCGCGGCGGGCAGCTCGCGCAGCGGACCCGCCGGCCCGGCCGCCGCCGTCGCGTCCGGATTGAACCGCGGCCTCAGCGTCACCGGGCTCACGAAGATGGGCAGGCTCCCGCAGAACTTTCGCGCGGAATGCAGGGAAGCGGCCTGCATCTCCAAGGTCTCGACAAGGCTGAGATTGTCAAAGGCGTGTACCTGCGGATTGATCGAATAGGTTACACAATCGGCTGCGGCGAGCGGCGGCCGGCCGCGATTGAGTTCGGTGAAATACGCGTCTGTTCCAGCTACAATCTTCGCTCCGGGAGCGTGCGCGGCGAGATGCTTCCGGGCGAGCTCCAGCCAATTTGCCGCGGTGGATTTCTCCTGGCGATGGAACACCAGGTAGTGCCGGACCGGCGCCTTGGTCTTCGCCAGCGCATCCGCGAGTCCGCGCAGTTCCGCCTCGGGATTCCGGTCCAAATGCAGCGCCACTTCGAGCGATGCGCCGAGCGCGCGAGCCTGGTCCGCGGCGGCCTGCAAACGGCCGCCGAAATCGGGTTTCGACAAGTCGACATCCACTCGCAGGTGAGCCGGAGCGATCCGCTTCAACAGCGCGGCTTCCCGCGTCGTGAGAGCGTCGGAGACGCTCGACACGCCGAGTCCGATCAATGGCAGCGGCGCGCTCCGGCTTTGATCGAGACGCAGCTCGACCGGCCGCGTCCCCGCCGGACCGGGCCGGCTGTCATTCGGCGATGCACCTTTCAGTCTGACGGCCACTGTCTGACGAATGCGATCGCCGGCCTTTACCTCGACGGGGAACGGCAGTCCAAGCGGGGTACAGTACGTCTTGAAAGAGGCGTCCGTCCAATTCCGCTGGTCCTCCATTTCGAAGGTATCCCCCGTCATGCGGACTTCGGCCTCGACCGCTTGCGAGACCGCGTGCGTGAGCGCGCGAATGTCGAAGAACGGCTGGTTCGGAGCGATATCGCCCGGAAACCGTCCAGCCGCGATCTCTCCGTTGATTTTTTCGACCTTGACCGGTTTTCCGCCGATATCGGCTGCGTGCAGGACGCAGAAGCCCACACGATTCCGCAGGAACGCGGATCGCGCCGATCCATCGAAATCGAATTGCAGAGTGCCGTCCTTTTCGCCTGTAAGGATTCCTTTCCAGACGAAGTCGATCGGGGCCGCCTTACATGTGGCGGTGAAGGACAAGCGGAAGCGGCCGGACTCCCGCTCGATGAGGAGACTCGAAATGTCCGGCCGAATCGTACCCCAGTTCCGGTCGCGGACGGCGGCGTAAATACCACGCAGCACCTCCGAATCTCCGGCGCTTACATAGCGCACCATCGCCGTTTCCGGCTCGAAAACCAGAGACAGCGGCCCGGCGTGCAATTCGATCTGCGTTGGGGGAGGCGCCGCACCGCCGTAGAGCAGCGCCTCGCGCGACGGCTGGCGAGCCGCGCTCTGTGCACGCAATGCGGCAGGCGCGGAAAGTACCAGGCCGAGCAAATCGCGCCTGCGGATCTTGACGATGCCGTCGTTCGGATTAAGCTTCACGCTTCGACTCTCCCGCCCTGCTGCCGAAACCTACCAGATCAAGCGGGCGTTTAACTGGATCTGCCTTGCGCCTTCCGTACCCTGCAGCTCGCCGAAGAAGCGGTTGTTGATGCTGGTCACCAGTCCGCTGAGGTTCGTGTGGTTCAGGAAGTTGAAGCCGTCCATGCCGGCGCGGACCCGGACACGCTCGTTGACGGCGAACTCCTTCACGATCGAGACGTTCAGGTTCACGGCCCCCGGGCCCCTGATCGCGTTGTTGCCGACATTGCCGGGCCGGACGGCGATGCGGGACACGGGATTGATGGGGACCAGCGCGAACGCCGCTGGGTTGAGGTATCTCAGCGTCTTTGAATAGTCCGAAAAAATCGTCTGGCCGCCGATATAGTCGGGGCGGGAGACATTCAGTCCGGTACCTGTTTGGGATAGCTGTTGGGCCGTTCCCGTGCGCGAAAGCATGACGCCCGAAACCTGCCAACCTCCCAGAAGCCTTCGCGCCGCGACGTTCGTAACGCTGGTGAAGAGGGGCGCCTGATAGGTCCATTCGCCGATGAGGTAGTGAGTGATATCGCCCGTGCTCGGGCCTCGATCGGCCTTGGGGTTGAAGAAATCCTGTGTGCGCGAGTCGCCGTCACCCTGGTAATAGGCGCCGATGTCGCCGCCCGAGGTGGAAAGGCTCTTGCCCCATGTGTAGTGGACGCTGCCGCTCAGGCCATGCGAAAACCGTTTGCGGAGCGACGTCTGCCACGACGAATAAAAGGTCTGCTGCGATTCATCCACGTAATAGTTCACGTTGAGCCGCGGATTGGGACGCAGCCCCGTAACGCGGTCCGGCTCGTTCATCCAGCGCTGCATCAGAAACTTCACGCCGCGCGTGCCCACGAACGATGACTCGATGGCGAGGCTTGACGTAATCTCCCGCTGGAAACCGAAGGTGAAGTGCATGGAATAAGGGTTCTGGAGTTTCGGATTGACCGAAGAGAAGGTGTTGATCCAGCCCCGGGACGCCGTCTCCGACTCGATGATTCGGACCAGGTCGTCGTTATAAGTGGGCCACTTGATCCCAAGCCGGGTCGTATCCGCGCGAATGAAGTTGAAGCGAAAAGGGGCGGTCGGCGTGGGCTGTACATGCGCCCACATCGCGCCCGCAACCTGGCCGCTAAACAGCACGCCGAAACCGCCGCGCACAACGGTCTTGCTCTTGCCTCCAACGTTATACGCGAATCCGAAACGCGGTCCGAGGTTCACCCACTTATCGGATTCGTACGGGTTGTTGAGCGGGCGAACGGGTCCGACATCGAAATTTGAGTTGATGGGGCCGCCTGGATTGTAAATCCCGGTCAGAGGGGCCTTACTGCTTCCCTCCGGAACCAGGTGGGAGAAGTAGTCGTAGCGTATTCCGAGGTTGAGGGTGAGGTCCGGGCGAACGCGCCAGTCGTTCTGAGCGAAGCCCCCTATCTGGTACATTTTCGCCGTGTAGTCGCCGTTACCGTACGTGGGACCGACCGAGTTTGTAATATTGTTGATGAAGTCCGCTCTCGTGCTGTAGGCGACGTTCGGCGCTTCCGGGTTGTTGCGCCGGCAGCAGTCGCGGCGGATCGTAAAGCCAAACTTCAACGAATGATTGCCGATGTGCCGCGCAATTTTTTGGTCGAAGTTGTAGGTACGTCCCTCCAAGAGATAGAGCTCCTGATCCGGATTCGCCACTCCGGGGTAGCTCAAGCGCGGAACGCGGCGGCCGAAGGGCAGTACTTCGGTCTTGTTGACGGGGTCGAATTGCTGGAAGAAGAAAGCGTCTTCGCGATGCATATCGGTCAGGTGATATCCAAAGCGCGTTTCCGAAGTCCAACTGGCTCCGCCGGTGATGAAGTTCGCGGTTCCGCGCTCGTCCCAGATCTTGAAATCGCGATCGTTTGCGCCGTTGAGGTAATGGCGCGGAAGCAACTGAGTCGGACGGCCTCGGCTGTAGGTGAGGGAAAGCGTGCTTGTATCCTTCAGGCGGATGTCGCCCTTGAGATCGGCATGATCGTCGTCGCGCCTGGAAGTGGCCGGGTTGATGTACAGACCCGTGTCGTCGGTGGGACCCACCGGCTGATTCGGCAGCGGAATATGGTCCAGATACTGCTTGTAAGAAGGCGTCACGCGTAGCGCGTCATCGCGCAGCCGCGCGGTCATCAAGGTTTCCTGAACCAGCGTGAAGGCCCGTTCCCGATAGCCTTCGTAGACGCCGAAAAGGAAGATTCTGTCGCGCTTGATCGGCCCGCCTATCGAGCCGCCGAATTGATTGAAAGTAAGTCCGGGTTTGTTTGGGAGGCGCTGATTCCGTGCGTCGAGGTCTTCGGCCCGGAAGTTTTCGAACAGACTGCCGTGCCACTGGTTTGTTCCGGACCGGCTCAGCAGGTTCACCTGCCCCGCCACCATGTTGCCGTACTCAGCCGGAGGCACGCCTTTTATAGTGTGAACCTCCTGAATGGCCTCGATGCTCATAATGTCGATAAGGTTCGGTTGAAGGTAGTTCGAGGAGTAGCGGCCTTCCGGGTTCCCGCCGGCATCCGTGCCGTCCACGGTGTAGGACACGCCGTTCTTCCCGACGCCGTTCATCCGCACGCCTTCGGGCGCCATATTGACGCCGCTATTGATGGCGAGCAGGTTGGTGTAATTGCGGCGCAGAATGGGCAGCGACGTGATTTTCGAACTATCGAAGGTATTGAGCTGCTCGGAGGAAACGGTATTGATAAGCGGGGCGCTTCCTTCGACGTTCACGACGTCAGTCGTGGAACCGACTTCAAGCGCGTACGTTTGGCGCACATTTTGAGCCGCGCTCAGTTCGATTCCCTTGCTCTCGATGCGCTTGAAGCCTTTGGACTCGATGCGGAGCGTGTACGCGCCCACGCGCAGGAAGTCGAAGACGGCTTCGCCGATAGGACTGGTTGTTCTGGTGGCAACCGCGCCGGTGTCGTCGTGGACCAGCGATACGGTAGCGCCGGCGATGACGCCAGCGGTCGAATCGGTTACTACAGCGTAGAAGGTGGCGGTTGTCTGCTGCGCGCGCATGGCGCCGGCAAACACCGCGAAAACGAAACAGAATGCTGCCGCCTTCGTGCGAAATTTCATTTGATCACCCCTGGGAGACCCTTACCCGGTTCGTACTCTATCACACTCCGCGCGGAGCCGGGAAGCCTCAGTCTTGTCCAATACAAGATGAGCCTGAAGGAAAGGCTGTTTCCAATACAAGATGAGCCTGAAGGGGGAAGTTGAAGCATGCTGGGGTGTGATCATCAGGATGCGGAATGCGAAGAAGTTGAGCCAGGAGGAAATCCAGGCGTTTT
>CAMDED010000111.1 GCA_945893365.1 Candidatus Sulfopaludibacter sp. SbA3
TTGCCGCAGCCGCCCCAGGTAAACGAATTGAGCTCATTGTTGGGCGAGAGGATGGTTCCGGCGTACTCGACGCGAACGTAGCGGAGAGTTCCGCAGTTGTGGTTCGGATCGGTCCCGCCGTAAACGGTATCGGCGTTGCCGACCTGTCCCTCAATGAAGAATGTTCCGGGAGCGTTCCGGCAGCCTTCCGGCGGGCAGATGCCGGTGCCGCCGGGGATGTTGCCGCCTACGTTGATGGGAGCTTTGCCAAGCATGACTAGACCGCCCCAATCTCCGCGAATGCGCTGGCCGAAGGGTTGGGAAGTGGTCATAACGATCGGCCGCGACTTTGTTCCGCTGGCGTTGATCCTGCCGTTCTGCGTAACGATGAGCGCGGATGGCGGTGAGGTTCCCGGCTGTCCGAAGACAAAAGTACCCGGCTCAATGGTCAGAGTCGCGTTGTTCTTCACGTAGACGATCCCTCTCAAATCCCACTGAGTGTCGTTTGTGAGCGTGCGATCGGCCGTGATTTCACCCTGAATCGCGACGGTCTCTTTCACCACGCCGATCTTCATGTACGAACTCTTCAGAATGCGCGTTCCGGTGTAGTCGCGAAGCTGGACGACGAGCGTGTGCATGCCGAGCTCCGTTGGAAGAGTCAGCGCCGGAAGCCGGCCGCCGGCGCCGATGAGGACGGCCTTGGAAGCTTCGGTCATCTGTACCGGCTGAAAGCCCTGCGCGAGCGTGTTGCCGGCGAGGTCGGTTGGCTCTTCCGTGCCGCCGGGATAATACGTCTTCCTGCCGGTCTGGTTGTTTTGGCGATACACAAAGACGGTATACGGATACAGATCACCGTTCAGTTTCACGGTCCACTTAAGGGTGAGATTCTGGCCCCCCTGGTAGACGTACTTGTCGCTCCAGATCCACATGGACACTTTCGCGCGCGATCCGTTGTAGATCGCGGCGGCTGGTTCGGCGGCGGCGGCCCGCTCTATGGCGGAGTGGGCCGCCGGCGTAAGGTCCTGAGCGGCCGCGCAGGCCGCCCCTATTACGCCTAGTATTAGCAACGATTGAACTCGCATGATTTCTCCTCTTGTTGTCACTGCTTAGAAAATCGAATAACTTAGGCCGATCTGGAAGGTTCTGCCCAAGCGGAAGGCCCGCTGTACGATGTCGCCTTGTGTCCAGCGGTAGTCGTTGTCGCTCAGGTTTTCAGCCTCAAAACGCAGGTTCCACTTAGCCTTCTCGCCGATGGAGTACTGATAAACGAAGTCGAGGGTTGTATTAGCCTCCTGGTAGATATCGGGCAAGCGGAAGGTTCCGACGTCGGATACCCGGCGGGAGACATAGTTGGCGAAGAACTTTCCGGTGCTATGCCACTTCGGCCGCGCCCATTGCAGACCCACGTTCCCGATGTAGCGGGACTGCCCCAGCAGGGGGCGGTTCTGCGACGTGATAATGGTTGCGTCCTCGGGCTGAATCTCGATATTCGAGTCGACGAAAGTGAAATTCGAAGAAACGGCGAACTCTTTCAGCCTGGGCGAGAACAAAACGAGCGAACGCCGGAATTCAAGCTCGATGCCTACATTGCGCGCGCCCTTGGCGTTGACGAACGTCTGACGGAGATCGTTCGACGGCACGATGGTTTGTTCGATGGGATCGGTGAAAGTCTTGGCAAAGACGCTGGCGGCCACCAGTTGATTTCCGCCGCTGAACCATTCCCAGCGGGCGTCATAGTTGTTAATGAGCGCTCGCTTCAGGTTCGGATTTCCAGCTGTCACAAAACCGCCGAGGACGTTGTTAAAGTCGAATGGCGACAGCTCGCGAAAATCGGGCCGGGAAACCGTGCGGCTATACGAAAGCCGGAAGTTCTGGCGCCTCGACAAGGCATAGATCGCGTTTACGGCAGGCGCGGGGTCGCGGTTTTTCAGGCCCGCCCGTACCGGAGTGGCATTGGGAATGCGATTGTCATACGTGATCACCGTCTGATCGGCATCCTCGATACGGATGCCGCCTTCCAAACGCCAGCGCGCGCCAAGGCTGAGGTCGATCATGGCGTAACCGGCGAAGATATTCATCTCCGCGGCGTAGGTGTCGGTGGCACGTGTAAATTCCGTGATCTGGAACCCGGTGGGGCGGATGTTATCCGGCCCGAATAGCCGGTTGCTCGGCGCGAACAGATTCAGAGTGGTGAATTGCTGCGGAGAGTAGAGGAACCGGCGGGCTTCAAAGTCTCTCTGCCGAACCGTCACGCGGACGCCGGTTTTGAAAAGTCCGGAGATGGCGCCTTTGAAAAAGGGGATGCTGTAGTCCGCCTGAGGTTCGTAAATTCGATCGTTCAACTTCGAGAAGAAGCGTATCCCGGACGATCCTAAGGCGGAAAACGTATAGCGCCCGTCCGGCAGCAGTCCGCGGACGACCTCACGGAGATCCGGCTCGTCGCGTTTCGAATCCGAGTACGTGAACTGCCACCGGATCAGGCTGTTGCGCCACTTGGGGAAGGAGTGATCGCCCTCCACTCCGGTTGAGACCAGGGACCGTTCGATATAGCGCAAACGCTGAGAAAAAATATTGGAATCGACGCCTCCGTCGTAGCCGGAGAACTCGCGCGCGCTCTTCTCTCCGTCGTGAGTAAAAGTATTCCGGAAGATTATTTTCTGGTTGGGCGTCAAGCGCATGGCCGCGTTGAAAACCGCACCGAGCTTTGCGGACTCGGAGTATTCCCGAAAATCCGGGTAGTCGGTGAAGATGACCGGTGAACCCGCGCCTTGCCGAAGGTAGCGCTGCAATTCACTCTGCAACTGCGGCCTGTTTGAAAAGCTGACTGCGCCGACGATGCCAAAGCGCCCGAACGTACCGCCGCCAACCGCGCTCCAATCGAGGGCGGGACGCGCCGACTCCACCGCCGTGGGTTCCCAGTTGTTCGAGAAGGCGCGGCCGAATTCCTGAAGCCTCTGCTGGTTGAACTGTCCGGGGAAAACGCGGGCGTCCGCCGGAATCACCGGGGGGATTGCTCGCGAGCCTTTACCGAACCCCAGGAAATCGCCCGAACCCCCGGGATAGGTCAGAAATCTGTCGAAAGTCGTGACGGTGTTGAACCCGGTCCTGACCGAGATATCGAACATCTTCTGAGTCGGAAATTCGATCGTCTGCATCTGCACCAGGCCGCCCGAGAACTCCGCGGGCAGATCCGGGGAGTAGGTCTTGGCGATCTTGATGTTCTCAATGAGCCCCGCCGGAAACAGGTCGAGCGGAACGACTCGCTTCTCCGGTTCCGTAGTCGGAATCAAGGCCCCGTTCAGTTGGGTAGAGCTGTATCGCTCGCCCAATCCGCGGACGTAGACGAAGCCGTCGCCAACCACGCTGACGCCTGTAACCTTTTGCAGCGCGCCCGCCGCGTCTGACGACGTGCCCGACGCCAGTTCCTCGCGGCCGATGCTATCGCTGACTACGGCGGAGAGCTTGCGCTCTTGAAGAAGGGCGTCGGCCGTGGCGCCCACCGCCGTGAGCCGTTCCACCACCTCGACCTTGGTGACGAGCGACTTGCTTGCCATCACCGTGCTCGCTTCCGTCGTCTCACCGGCCTTGACCACGACATCGGATAGATCGACGGTCGAGTGGCTCGGCGACGAGATTTGCAACGTATAAGTGCCGGGAGAAATAGTGACGGTGAACCGGCCATCGGCGTCGGTGACCGTGTTTTGACTGCTCTGCCCGTTGATGGCGATCGAAGCGCCGGTAATGGGCCGGCCCGTTTGGCTGTCCAGGGTAAAACCACTCACCGTACCGGTGTTCACTTGCGCCTGGACGGCCTGAACCAGGAGGAATAAGAGGGCCAGGTGTCCTTTTCTACTGAACAAAGAGGGCGACCTCGTTTGAGTCCACACCGTCCACGAATACGCGAACCGCGACCCGGCCTGTGATAAAGGAGGCGCTCGGCACCACCGCGTTGATTTGCCATAGTCCAGGGACGTCTGGGTTGAGGCCGCTGAACTGGACCTGAGTTTCGACGCCGTTGATGAAGACTTGAGGCGTCGAACGCGTGAACGCGAGCGGCGTCGCTCCGGGGGCCACGCCGTCCCCTACCTCCCGGGTCAAGGCTCCCGGACCGGTGCCGTAGATGGAGACGACGTCACCGCGCCTGGCCGGCGTGGAAGACGTGTTCTCCGTAAAACCGTCCTGATTGCGAATCGCGCCTTTGGGGGGTGTCGCCGTGTCCTTGGTGAAGATTCCTGGCGCGCTTGTGATGACGCGCACGAAGCCGCTCAGTGTACCGGTCGACGTGGTGATCTGCACGGGACGCAGGCCGGGGACCGTGGCGTAAGGAATCAGAAACGTGATCTGGCTTGATCGGACGTCATAGAGCGCGGCGTCCACTCCATCCACGGTCACCCTTACGCCCGCCAAAGTTTTTGACAACGGGAAGCTCGGTGCGGTAGTGGTTGAAATTCCCGTAAAGGCTCCGAAAGCGGCGGCCCAAGAACCGGCGGATACCGGCTGGTCGGCCCGAAAGCTTGCGTTATTCACGATCGTTACTTGCGCGCTCAGACTCCCGCAGAAGAGTAGAACGGCCAGATAGGTTTTGAAGGACATTAGTAGGTGTAGGCTCCTGAACGATGCCAATACAGTTTTCGCCAAGCGCCTGCAAACCCATGATTTACCTGGGGATAAGAGCGGCGCGCATGGCCTCTCTAGCAGGCTAACACCGGAATAAATCAATTCGGTTACAGTCTAGTGAAGACTTGCGCAACCGGGGGAAGGAGTAGATTGCGCCAGCGTGGCGGGGGCTTTCATGGGCGGCGGCCGATGACTACTTCAGAGCGACCACAAACGGGCGCATCTCGCGCAGCAGGTCGGCCTCGTTCGAAAGGAAAATATAGAAGTTCGATTGCGGCAATTCGATGACGCGCGCCGCAGGCACGCCGGTCTTGAGGTCCAGAATATGTCTGTTCTTAATCGCCAGGTCGACCTTGAATTTGTGTTCCATCGCCGCGCGCTCCTCCGCATTCCGCGGTGGAAACCGTTGCATCTCCTCCTCGAAAGGGCGAGGTGCGGCAAAGAAAGCAAGCACCGGTATGCGAATGCGCGCGTAGTCTGGCTTGACGAGGCTGGCCGCCATCGCGTCACGCACGTTCTTCGGCGGCAAATACCGGCCCATGGTTCCGTCGGGATTGGCCGCATAGAGGTGACGCAATTCCGGCTCGGGAAACGCGACGCCGTGCGTCTGTACCTGCCATGCGCGGTACGCCGGAAACGAGCGTAAATCGGGCGCGGGAGGGCTGCGCATGGCGGCCGGGAGCTTCCCTCCATCGCCCGGCTCGACGCCATAGTCGGAAAACTTGAGCGTGGGGTCTTCCGCCGAATTCAAGTAGACGAGTCCCGCGATGCGGTTTGGATAGTTCGCTCCCAGCGTGCTCAAGTCCTGCCCGCCGAAGGAGTGGCCCGCCAGAACCGGGGAGGTCAATTTCAGCGCAGTGAGGACCTGTAGGACGTCCTCCGCGGAACGCTGCGCGGTGTAACCCGAGTCCGGGCGGCTGGACGCGCCCAATCCGCGTCGCGTAATGCCGTAAACATGACCGATTTGGGAGAGTTTGGGCGCGAAATCGTCGTACGCGTGAGCGGTGAGGTATCCCGCTAACAGGATGATCGGCCGCCCGGTTCCGCCCCAATCGAGGACTTCCAATTGAACGCCGTCTTCGACGGCGACGAGTTGGACCCGGTGTGGGGACGGATCGCGAAAGGGGAGTGGCTCCTGACCGCACGCGATTGCGGCGGTAAGCGCGATCGAAGAGATTCGACGGTGAAGACGATGGTGCGTGAACATGGCCCCTCCCGAGGATCTTCAAGTGAATCCAATTATGGTACCGGTTTCCGGAGTGCGAAAATCATAGCGAAGGCGCCAGATGATCTTTCGCCGGAGGATGCGAAGTCATCGAACGCCCGCTAGATTGAGGTCGCCAGCCGCGCGCGGATTTCTGTCCCCCGCGAGCGCCCATCACGCGTTCCAAGACAGCCGTATTAGCTCGGGAACGTCGGCAGGCAAGCAGTAGCCGCCGGTTTCGATACCGGTTTCCACCCCACGGGCGGCATTTTTTTGATAAACTACCGGCCAAGCCCGGCTTCAGATCCGGCAGCATAGTCATAGTTAGGGAGGCGGCTATAGCACCCAGCTTAAGAACGTCCTCACCGCAAGGTGGAGGCGCGGTCAAAGCCACTCTGGCACGGTGCGGCGGAGCACGATGTCCGCCGAGTTCCGGGCGGGCAGGCACCCGAATCGTACCTTGGTGTATACTGATTCAAACCAGCCTCGCCGCTCCTGTGCCACGTCGGCCGCCCAACCCCAAGGTCAGGTTCATCTTGGGAAACTCGGTTCAATCCGCTTTCGACTCAAAGGAGATAGGATTCAAATGCCTGCACGGTACCCGCTTCTTTCGCTCAGACATTCAGCACGGCTTGCATGCTTGTTGGCGGCCGTTGCCGCCACGATGTCCGCGCAAACCGCAACCGGTAATATCATCGGCCACATCACGGACGCATCGGGGGCGATCGCTCCCGGCGTCGAAGTCACTGTCGTAAACCCCGCCACCGGTTTTTCCACGAAGGTGGTTGCCGACGAACAGGGAATCTACCGCGCGTTTTATCTGGCCGCGGGCAGCTACAACCTGAGCTTCCAGAAGCCCGGCTTCAGCACCCTGAAGCGCAGCGAAGTGGCGCTCCGGTCGAACGACACGCTGACGATTGACGCGCAGCTCCAACTCGGCAGTGTGGTCGAGAACATCCAGGTGACGGCCGCCACGCCGCTACTCGAGACGGCGACCTCCACCACCGGCACCGTGCTTGCCGGAAGCCAGATGAATGCCATCCCGATCATGCAGCGCTACACCTGGATGACCATGTACCTGATGCCGGGCGTCACCAGCGTCAATGGATTCCATATCGCCGGCGCGCGCGACCGCGGCATCGGCTACCAGTCGGACGGCATTCCCGCCACCGAGCCCATTCGCAGCGGCGTCGCCACAAACCGCATCATGTCCACCACGAACAACGCCATTGAAGAGGTCAAGATGGTGACCACCGTGCTTCCCGCCGATAGCGGGCACTCGGCCGGCGGCATGCTCAGCATCACTTTCAAGTCCGGCGCCAACAACCTGCACGTGGAAGCCGAGGACCGCTACATCAACAACCCGCTTCTCCATCGCGCGTACTTCAATCTCCTTCGCCCGACGGCCCCGTTCAGCTACCATGAACTCTCCGGCCTGGTTAGCGGACCGGTCTATTTTCCAAAGATCTACAACGGCAAGAACCGCACGTTCTTTCTGTACGGATGGTCGCGGCACCACGAGAAATACAATCAGCAGGTGTTCGCGGACGTGCCGAACGACGCCATGTTAGGCGGCGATTTCTCCTTCGGAGGGCAGGGTTTCCCCATTTTCGATCCGGCCTCCACCAGACAGAACGCCGCGGGCACGTGGGTTCGCGACGCCTTCCCGAACAACTTGATTCCCAGGAATCGTTTCGACCCGGTCGCTGTGAAGTTTCTCGGCAATCAACCCTGGAATAAGCCCAATGACTTGGGAGGCGCCGGCTTCACCGATCGCACGGGCCCCCACCAGAACTTCGGCACCGAATCGAAGTACCGCTCCTACCGCACTCGCTGGGACACGAAGATCGATCACGTCGTCAACGAGAAGAACCGCCTGTTCGGGCGCTACTCGCACGCCCGCAATCGCGCCTGGGGAAATGCGATCGCTCTCAATTGGGAACTGCTCGACGGAAATCGCGTCATGACGCCGAGCGATCAGATCAACACCGTCATCTCGGATACCCACATCTTCGCGCCTACGCTCATTCTTGAAACCCGTCTTGGAATGAACCGCCGCAAGGAATCCCGCACTCCGCTCGGCATCGGAGAGAACTGGGGGCAGCAACTCGGCATTCCCGGTATTAGCGGGGACACCTTCCCCTCGTTCTACAATTCGGGCGGGGGCGCGTTCTATTCCGCCAGCATGCCGCGCGGATCCTACTATCACGTAACGGAGAACTTCACGTGGCAGGAAAACCTGACGATTATTCGCGGCCGTCATGCGATGAAAACCGGATACGAATTTGTCCGCACTCGCGCCAACACCCGCGCCGAATCGTTGCCCGCGGGCGTCTACCGCTTCGGCGGCACGGAGAATCCGTTTACTCCGAATACCGGGAACGACTTTGCGGCCTTCCTGCTCGGTTCAGTCGTGCGCGCCGACTTCAATACGGCGCTCGCCAACTGGCTGCCGCGCTGGAACAGCCACGCACTCTATTTCCACGACGATTGGAGCGTCTCTCCCAAGTTGACCTTTAATCTCGGCATGCGTTGGTCCTACGAATCGCCCTTCACCACGAAGTACGGCCAACACAGCCAATTCGACCCCAACGCCACCGATCCGCTCACCGGATTGCGGGGCGCAATCATCCACCCGGGCAACGCCCTCGCGAAACGCGATCTCAACAACTTCCAGCCGCGCGTGGGCATGGCGTACAAAATCAACGACAAGATGGTCTTCCGCGGCGGATTCGGGCTGACCACGGTCGATCTCTATACCGTGGGACTCGACCAGAACTTCGAAGAATACTTCACGAACGTGACGCGCGAGGCGCCCTCGGGCGATCCGCGCCCCATCTTCAACATCAGCCAGGGACCCGGCGCAATTCAGTATCCGATTCTCGCCAACGGCACTTCCCCGTTCGTCGGCGCTAACCTCGGATCGCGCGGCGCCACCCAGTACGATCCGAACATGCGCAGTCCGTACACGATGAACTGGAATGGCACCTATCAATATCAGTTCGCCAACACGTGGCTGATGGAGTTGAGCTACCAGGGCTCATCGGGCGTCGGACTTCTGAACGCCTGGAATGCCAACGTGATCCCGCTCAACGTGTCGAACGACCGCGCCACTCTTGACCGGATTTTCGTCAACCAGCAGCCGTTCCGGCCCTACACCAACTTCGGCAGTGTGAACTTGTGGAGCAATTTCGGCCACTCCAGCTTCCACTCGGGAACCGTCAAGTTCGAGAAGCGCTTCTCGAAGGGCCTGACCCTGACGTCGTTCTACACTTTTGGTAAGGCGATCGATGAATCCGACGCCGACGGCGCGGCTTCCGGCGTTACTTATTACAACCGGAGACTCGAGAAAGCGCGCGCGGGTTTCGATCTCCGCCATCGCCAGGTGACTTACCTCACCTACGACTTGCCGTTCGGAAAGGGCAAGAAGTGGATGTCCGGCGGCGGAATCAAGGACTACGTATTGGGTGGTTGGAAGGTCGGCTGGATTCAAACCTTCCAGAGCGGAACGCCGGTCGATTTCGTGATCGCCGGCAGCCCCAACCGCTATCTGCCCGGCACCGTACGTCCGAACATCAACGGGAATTACGACCAGATTGAGGTCGACGGATGGCAGATCGGCGACCGCTTCAACAACACCCTGAAGAACCCCATGTGGAACATCGGTGCCTTCTCGAATCCGGCAGCCTATGCTCCGGGATCCATGGGCCGGAATGTCATTAACGGCCCCGCCCTCACCTGGTCGCAGGGCAACCTCGCCAAGACCATTACGGTCAAGGAGAAGTACAACCTCGACGTCCGCTTCGACATCAACAATATTTTCAAGAGTCCGAACTTTTCCAATCCGTCGTCCTCCGTTAACATCGTCAACCCCGGCCTGTTCGGGAAACCGACCGGCACGGTTGGCGGATGGTGTTGCCTCGGAGGCCAGTTCGCGGGTCTGCTTGTTGTCAAGCTGTGGTTCTAGAGAGGGTCAATCGGACCGGGGATGCGGCGTACATTCAGCCGCGTCCCCGGCAGGCCAGGTAGAGGAATGACACCGCAGCCGGAGACGGTGCTTTCCGGATTCATCGACGCCCACATTCACGTCTGGCCAGAGGCGGGCGGGGGGGAGCCGGCGCGCTATACGGCTGCCGGCCACTTCATCGTTTCGCAGTCAGTGGGTGTAAGGCGAACGGTGCTGATTCAACCCGGGATGTACCGCTTCGACAACAGCTACATGCTTGAGACCGTACGGGAGCACCCGGGCATATTCTCAGCGGTAGCGGTCGTCGACGCGGACGCCGATGCGGAATCGCTGAACAAGACTGTAACGAACCTTCGAGGCCAGGGTGTACGCGGCTTCAGGATTACGGCCGCCAAAGGCAAGCCGTGGGCGGAATGGGAGGGCATGCACCGCCTATGGCGCGCGGCGGGAACGGGCGCGATGGCCATGTGCCCCCTGATCGATCCCCACGAGCTCCCCTCGGTTGCGGCGATGTGCGAAAAGCACCCGGATGTCAACGTAGTGATCGATCACCTGGGCCGCGTGGGCGCCTCGTCGGAGAAGCCGCCGGACGCGGAGGTGCGTGTACTCTGCGGTCTCGCGCGCTTCCCGCGGGTGCACGTCAAGGTGTCGGCGTTCTATGCGCTCGGCCGGAAACAGGCGCCGTACACCGATCTCGCGCCGATGATTCAGCAGGTGTTCGAGACGTACGGTCCGCGCCGGCTGATGTGGGGAAGCGACGCGCCGTATCAGTCGCAGCCCCCGCACACCTACAAGGCGTCCGTGGATCTGGTGCGCGAACGGCTGCCGTTCCTAAGCGCGGAGGACCGCTCCTGGATACTCGGGGGAACGGCCGCCAGCGTGTTTTTCACGGCTTGACGGGACAGGGATCGGTTGAGAATCCCTGGACGTACGTTTGTCGAACTTCCAGAGCCGGACGCTCGGAAGCAACTCTTGACAAGCACGCGGCAATCCGGAAGTACCTCTGCGGCGCCGGCGAGGGACCCTACTGCGCGCGGCGTTCTTTAAGTTAAGACGCTCATTTCGAAGCCGTCGATGCCGGGCGCAGCGTTCTGCGTTAAACTCAAAGCAAGAGGCTGTGCGCGCACGTGAGACCGATTTCCGCCGATCCCGAATTGCAGCCCCGCGGGCCGATCGTCCCTCTTCAGCGGGACGACCCGAAGTTCTTCGTGGGCAAGATCGCGTTCTTCCAGTACTTCGCCGTGGCCATCTTCCTGTTTCTCATTTCGGGCTTCTGGGATCTTCAGATTCAGAATCCGGAACTCTACAACGAGCGGGCCGAGCGAAACAGCATCAAGGCGCTTCCCGTGCCGGCGCCGCGCGGAAAGATCCTCGACCGCGACGGCCGCGTGATCGTCGATAACCACTCCTCCTATACGCTCATACTTTCGCGGGAAACTCTCAAGAGGACCAACCTCAGGTCCATCACGAGCGGTCTCGATCTCGATTACGACGATATCGTCTCGCGCCTCAATCGCTTCGACCGGTCGCGGCGGCCGAAATACGAACCCATCACGCTCAAGCCGGAGATGACGGCCGCCGATATTGCCTTCGTCGAAGCCCACCGCGACCCCGATTTCTTCCCGGAAATGGAAATCATTCACGCGCAGCGCCGGCTTTACCCGCTAGGGGGTTTTGCGGCGCATCTCATCGGCTACACGGGCGAGGTAAGCGAATCGGAGCTCGATCTTCCGGAGTTCGTCAAATATAACCAGGGCGACATTATCGGGAAAGCCGGAATTGAACGCCAGTACAACGATTCGCTTCACGGCGTTGATGGGCAGCGGCGCTCGATTGTCGACAACCGCGGGCGCGAGCGGCAACTGATCGCCATGAAAGAGGCCGTGGCCGGGAAGAATCTTCAGTTGACGATCGACCTCGACCTGCAGGCCGTCGCCGAACTCGTGATGCAGGATCGCGTCGGTTCCATCGTCGCGCTCGATCCCCGCAACGGCGAGGTTCTGGCCATGGTCAGCCGCCCGGCGTACGATCCGAACAAGTTTGCGTTTCGCATACGCAATGCCGATTGGAGGGAACTGGTCGACAACCCGGACAACCCGCTCCTCAATCGCTCGATCCAGGCGCAGTTCGCGCCGGGGTCTACCTTTAAGCCGATCATGGCTCTAGCCGGACTGGAAACGGGCGCCATTGACGATCGTTATTCCGTGCACTGCACCGGCGGCGCGAGTTTCTTCGGCCATTACCACAAATGCTGGATAAAGCGCGGGCACGGAACAATCAGCCTGATAAACGGCATCGCCCATTCGTGCGACGTGTATTTCTATAACGTCGGAAATAAGCTGGGCATCGACGCCATCGCCAAGTACTCCGAGATGTCGGGTCTTGGCCGCCGCACGGGCATCGACCTTCCCCACGAGGAAGCGGGCCTGGTCCCGTCCACCAAATGGAAGGTGCGCACGTTCAGGCAAAAATGGTATCCCGGCGAAACCATCTCGGTTTCGATCGGCCAAGGCGCGCTTACGGTGACACCTCTGCAGTTGGCCCACGCCATTGGAGGCATCGCCATGGGTGGAAACTGGTACAGGCCGCACGTGGTGCGCACGGAGCAGCCGGAGCCCCCGCGGCATGTCGAGCTCGATCCGGAAAATGTGCGGAAAGTGATCGACGGCATGTTCGGCGTCGTGAATCTCGGCGGAACCGGCATCCGCGCCAGAATCCCCGGTATCGAGGTGTGCGGGAAAACCGGAACGGCCCAGCTTGTCTCAAACGAATTCCTGAAGGGGAAGAAGTCCGGACTCGAGGCCTACAAGGACAACGCGTGGTTTGTTGGATTCGCTCCCCGCAAGGACCCCGAAATCGTCGTGGTGGCGCTTTATGAGCATGCCGAACATGGACAGCTCGCCGCCGGACTCGTCCGGGATATCATGAAAATACATTTCGACAAGAAAGCCCGGAATGCTCCCGCGAAGCCTCCAGTTCCATCGGGACCCCCACGAGTTGAACCCGCGCAGCCCGCGCCTACACAGGTAAGCCAGGTTGGCGGCGGACGGCCCCAGCCGTGAGCTCCGGATAAGACCGATGTCCCGACACCTCTCCTTCCGCGACTTCGACTGGCCGCTGATCACCGTGAGCGTCCTGCTGTGCTCGCTTGGCATTCTCCAGATCTTCAGCGCCACGCACGAAACCGTTTGGCGCGACGCCTGGTGGAAGCAGATTCTCTGGCTGGCGCTCGGCTTGCTCGTCATGTGGGTAGCCACATCCGTGGATTACCACGCTTTGATTCATCACGTGCCGCTCCTGTATCTGGCTGCCGTCGCCACGCTCCTGGCGGTTTTCTTCTTCGGAAAGCTTGTGTTCGGATCGCGTCGCTGGATTCCGATCGGCTCGTTTCACTTTCAGGCGTCGGAATTCGTCAAATTAGTTATAATACTATTGGTAGCCAGGTATCTGACGGACGTCAAAGGTGAAATACTCGAGGGTTGGGACCTGGTGAAGCTGTCCGGTCTTGTCGGCGTCCCCATGATCCTCGTGATGCTGCAGCCGGACTTGGGCACGGCGTTGACCTACTTGCCCATTCTGGGAGCCGGATGCTTTCTGACCGGCTTGCGGTGGAGGTATCTGGCGGCGGTAGGCGTGTTGCTCGCCGTGCTGCTTCCCGTCGGATGGTATAGCAACGCGCTTTGGGACTACCAGAAGGGCCGGGTCGAGTCGTTCCTGAACCCGGATAGCGACCCGAGAGGACGCGGTTATCAGGCCATTCAATCGAAGATTGCGGTCGGAGCCGGAGGAATGTGGGGGAAGGGAGTGACGCGGGGGACGCAGACCCAATTGCGTTTCCTCCCGGTGCCTCATACGGATTTTATCTTTTCCGCTTTTGCGGAAGAGCATGGATTTGCAGGCGTGGTTTTCGTGCTGATTCTGTATTTCGTATTGCTCATGCAGATTATACAGAACGCCCAGACTGCCGCGGATCGCGCGGGAGTCTACCTTTGCATGGGGGTTGCGGCGCTGCTTCTGTTTCACATTTTGGTGAATGTGGGAATGGTGGTTGGAAGGATGCCGGTCGTCGGCATTCCACTGCCGCTGTTGAGTTACGGCGGCTCAAATCTTCTCTCGACGTTTTTGATGCTGGGGCTCGTGAACAATGTCAGGCTCCGGCGGTTTGTGAACTGATCTTTAAGATTTTGGCAGGAGCCGATCGGCTCCCGGAATAGCGTCCCGAACTGAGTATGCGGCGTCCGGCTCTACTCTCCTTCACGCGTTACCGCCTCAGCGTTGTTCGCTTGCGAAACGTCGGGGTCTCATTCCGGTATGAGTTACCGTCCGGCCCTCCGGGGGAATTGGATGTCGAAAGAGTTAGTAGTTTCTTCGAACCGCCACGAAACCAGGGTGGCTCTTCTCGAAGACGATCAACTGGTTGAGATCTATTATCAGCGGGAGAAGGAATACTCGCTCGCGGGAAGCATCCACAAGGGGCGCGTCACGCGCGTTCTGCCGGGGATGCAGTCGGCGTTCGTCGATATCGGCCTCGACAGAGATGCCTTTCTCTACGTTTCCGACTTCTTCGAAGACAACGACGAATACGACAACATCGTGACGGGCGTGGAGGATTCGGTGCTCGGCATAGGCGCAAAACCTGCCGCCGAACCGGAGGAGCCCGCCGAAGTTCGCCCGGCGCCCGCTCCCCACGAGCAGGGGCCGGAGCCTCCCCGCACCGCAGCGCCGGCCGCCGAACCCGCACTCCGTCCGGCTGGCCAGTCCCTTGACGGAGATCGTGCTTCCCGCGACGGGCAATTCAGGGGAGGCCGGCGCAACCGCCGCCGGCGCGGAGGCGACCGGGGGTTCCCCGAGTCGAAATACGCCCGTCCGGGCGCGATTGATCGCGAGTCCGCCGTCGGCGCCGAGGAACAAGGGACGATTGCCGAAGCTATCGAGGAGTCTCTTCCGCCGACCGCGAGGTTCGATACTCCATCCGCATCGGACATTATGGTTCTTCCGGGCGAATCGCTCGCCAAGTACAGAAGAGACGAGGAGATTCAGGACCGTCAGCGGGAAGCTGTACCCGGCTTCGAGCCGTCGCCGGCGCTCGAATCCGCCGGCGCCCTCGCTGCCGAAGGGGTCCCGGCCCCCGTCGAGGACGCGGCGCTTCCGGCCATTGATCCCGCCCCATCCGCGAAAGCCGTCAAGGAGCCTGCGCCCCAACCCCAGCGTGAGCCCCAACCCCTGCCGACGCCCCAGCAAGAGCCCGAACCCGAGCGAGAACCCCAACCGCGGCGCGAGCCCCAGCCCTTGCCCACACCCCGGCGCGAGCCCCCCCAGCCCGAGCCTCCGCCCCAGGGCGAGCCCCGGCCTGAGCCCGTCGCCGAAGCGCTCGTCGAGGCCCCGTCACCGGACCTCGTCTCCAAACCGGAACCTGAGCGGGCCGCCGAGATGGCTGCGGGACCCGATGAAGTCGACCCCGCTGGAGAAGGGCCGGTCGAATCGCCCGACGCCGCGGAAGGCGAGACCGGCGATCAGGGAACTTTAGAACCGGAAGGCGTCGAACCCGCCCGCACACCCACCAGTCTGACTGCGCATTTGCGTGAACAGGGCTCGCGTCTGCAGCACCGGGCGTCTCGCCGCTCCCGCCGCCGGGGCCGTGGCGGAGAAGGACAGCCGGGAGAAGCACGGCCGGGAGAGCAACGCCCGGATCGCCGCGGCGAGAATCGCCCCGTTCCGCAGGAAAGAACCGCACTCGAGCCGGTCCGTGAAGTTCGCACCGCCGATACCAGCCCTACCCGTCCCGAGAAACCCGCGCTGCCAAGCATTTCCGACCTTCTGAAGGAGGGCCAGGAAATCATCGTCCAGATTGCCAAGGAACCGCTCGGACAGAAGGGGGCGCGAATTACGTCCCACATCGCGCTTCCCGGCCGTTATGTCGTCTACATGCCCACCGTCGATCACATCGGCGTGTCGCGCAAGATTCCGTCCGAAGACGAGCGATCGCGGTTGAAACGCATCCTTCAGACCCATCACGTCGGCATACCCGGCGGTTTCATCGTCCGCACCGCCGGAGAGCGCAAGACCGAAGAGGAGCTTAAGGCGGACATGATGTTCCTCTACAACCTTTGGATCGATCTTCGCCAGAAGGCCGAAAAGAAACCCGCTCCGCTGCTGATCCATCACGATCTCGATCTGGTGGCAAGAATACTTCGCGATCAACTGACCGCGAACTTCAAGACCGTCTGGGTGGACAACGAAGAGGTTTACGAGAGCGTACTGCGATTCGTCGAGCGCTTCCAACCGGCGCTCGTAAGCCGCGTGAAACTTTACACCCGGCCGACGCCCATCTTCGACGCGTTCAACGTTACCCAGGAGCTTGAGAAGGCCCTGCGCCCAAAGGTTTGGCTCAAGTCCGGCGGCTACATCGTCATCAATCAGACCGAAGCGCTGGTGGCGATTGACATCAACACGGGAAAGTTCGTCGGAAAGTCGAACCGGCTCGAAGACACGATCGTGAAAACGAACACGGACGCCATCAAGGAAATCGTGCGCCAGATCCGGCTTCGCGACCTGGGCGGAATCATCGTCGTGGATTTCATCGACATGGACGAGCGCAAGAACCGGCAGAAGGTCATGATGGCCCTTGAAGAGGCCATGCGCGCGGATAAGGCGCCGAACAAGATCCTTCAATTCAACGATTTCGGCTTGGTGGCCATCACCCGAAAACGGGTCAAGCAGAGCCTCGAACGGACTCTCTGCTCGCCTTGCACGTATTGCGAAGGCGCCGGATACGTGAAGAGCGTGGGTACCGTCATCGGCGAGATCTTACAGGAAGCTCAAAAGATTGCCCGGGCCGTGGAGGGCCCGGACGTGATTCTGCGCGTTCATCCGGAAGTGGCTAAGGGTATTAAGTCAAGTCGTAACAATTATTTACAGGAACTGGAAGAGATTCTTGGCCGGAACGTCCTCATCAAGAGCGATCCCGTGCTGCACCAGGAAAAATTCGACCTCAGCTAGGGCTTGATGCATCGGGGGAACGGAAAGGGGACGCCGTTACCGTCGCGTTTCTCACCATTCGCGACAATGCCGCGGAGGGCACTGCGCCCGGGGGGAGAAGGGCGATCGAGCCGGCGCGCGGTTGGCGTTTGAAGTTGCGTTCACGAGCGCCCGACGGACCGGGCATTCGAATCCAGGGTCTCGCGCACTTTTTGCGCGAGACCCGAGGGCGTAAAAGGCTTTTGCAGGAACGCGGTCCCCTTCCGGACACCCTCCTTCGAGACGACATCCTGGGTGTGCCCGGACGTAAACAATACCTTCATGCCGGGGCGCAGCTTGGCAACGCCATCCGCGAGTTCGCGTCCACCGAGCTCCGGCATCATCACATCCGTCACAAGAAGATCGATCGGGCCTTCGTGGGTTTCGCACAGCGCGAGCCCTTCCTTGCCGTCGCGGGCTTCGTGGACCACGTAGCCACTCGCCTCCAGTACAATTCGCGCGAGTCCGCGGACCATATCTTCGTCTTCCACCAGCAAGATGACTTCTGAGCCCCTGGGTGCCTGGGCAAGGCCTATGGACGGCGGACGCACCACGTTTTCTTCCGCGTCGGCGACCGCCGGCAGGAAGATCGTGAAGCGGCTCCCCCGCGCCAGCTCGGACTGGCAACGAACCGCGCCGCCGCTTCGCTCCACAATTCCAAGAACGGTGGCGAGCCCCAGCCCGGTTCCCTTGCCGGTCTCTTTCGTGGTGAAGAACGGCTCGAAGATATGCGCCAGCACCTCCGCGTCGATTCCAACGCCGGTGTCGTGCACGCCGAGCACCACGTATCGCCCCGGCGCAAGCTCCCGGCTCGGGGCATCGGTCTCGTTCAGCGTCAGGTTCGCCGTTCGAATGGTCAGCGTACCGCCTTCGGGCATGGCGTCCCGCGCGTTCAGCGAAAGGTTCATGAGCGCGCGGCCGATTTCGCCCGGGTCGGCCCACACCTGCCAGAGGGCGGACTCGCAATCGACAGCGATACTGATCCGCTCGCCCACCAGACGGCGCAGCATCCGGTCGAAGTCCGCGACGATGACGTTCAAGTCGAGGACCCTCGGTTGAAGCACCTGACGCCGGCTGAAGGAAAGCAGCTGTTGCGTCAGCGAGGCCGCCCTCTCGCCCGCAGTCCTGATTTCAAGCGCCGACTGCATGGCGGACTCGTTCCCGGCCAGCTTATCGTAAAGCAGGCTGCTGTAGCCGATGATGGCGGTGAGCAGGTTGTTGAAGTCGTGCGCGATGCCGCCCGCGAGTCTGCCGACGGCCTCCATTTTCTGCGATTGGCGAAGATGCTCCTCGCCCTTGCGCAAGGCCTGCTGGGCCAGTTTGCGCTCGGTAACGTCTTCAACCGCCAGCAGAATCATCTCGACCTGACTGATGCGGCATCCCCCGAGCGCCAGGCTCTTGCGCCCCACGGCTGGAAAATCCCGCTCGATTTCGAAATCCGGGAACGAGTTGCCGCCGCGGGCAAGATTCTCCAGCGAATCCCGCAGGCCGGGAAGATCCCAAGTGCCGCGCGACAGCGAATACACGACTTGGCCCTCGGCTTCTAGCGGCGAAACTTGAAACGTCTCGTAAAAGGACCGGTTCGCCATCTTGATCCGCAACTCCATATCGAGCACCAGCAGGGGCTGCCGAACCCTTTCGATGATGGACATCGCGAAGTCGCGCGCCCGCGCGAGCGCCGCATTCTTGGCCTGCAGTTCATCGTTGACCGTGACCAGCTCTTCATTGGTGGATTGCAGCTCTTCCTTGGCTGTCTCCAGCTCCTCGTTGAGGCTTTGCAGTTCCTCGTTGGCCGAAAGCGCCTCCTCGGTCGTGTTCTGGCTTTCTTCTTTCGAGCTCTGCTGCAATTCGATGGCGGCGAAGAACCGCTCCTTCGCGTCGGCCAGCTGCTGTTTCAATCGCGCGATCTGACGGTCCCGCCTATCGCCTCCGGGAGGCGCCCCGGGCGATGCGGACTCGTACACGGCCGCGGCCGCCACGGGTTCGAAGAGGACCAGGGCCGATCGCTTTTGAGTGGAGTCGAGCGGCACCACCTCCAAGTTCAGAACGCTGGCGATTCCGCCCTGCTCGTAAGGCACAAGCTCCTGCCGCGCCGGCTCGCCGCTCTTCCGCGCCTGTTCAATCAGCCTCTCGACTTCAAGAAACAATCCCGTGTCGGGGATGAGTTTCATCAGATTGAAGCTCACCTTCCCAACCGGCAGAGTGAGGTACGGGCCGGCCTTGCCCCGGATCTCGATGACCTCCAAGTCGTCGTCCACGACCACGCCGGGCGGGCTGTACTTCGACAGCAGTATGCGCTCGACCTCTTTTCGCACATCGCCGCCGTCCCACAATCCCTGCGCCGGATGTACGGCGGCTTTGACACCCGCCGCCGCGCTTGGGCGTGAACCGCGGGCTCCCGCGGGAAACACGTGCGGCTTTCTCGCCGTTTCCCGCTTGGCATAGATTCTGTGCTCGCGATCCGCCACCGAAAACAGGTCGCTTCCAGCCGCCCGCTCCGATGAGCCCAACATGAGGAAGGCGCCCGGCTTGAGCGCGAAGTGGAACAGCGAGAAAATGTTCTTCTGCACGCTTCCCAGATAGATCAGGACGTTGCGGCAGGTGATCAAGTCCAGCTTCGAAAACGGCGGATCGTTGATCAGGTTATGCCTGGAGAAGACGCACATCTCGCGCAGATTTTTGCCGATCTGGTAGCCGTCTTCGATCTTCGTGAAAAAGCGGTTCAGGCGTTCATGAGACAGGTCAGTCGCGATGTTCTCGAGGTACCTGCCGGTGCGGGCCCTTTCGATCGCCGGCAGGCTGATATCGGAAGCAAAGATCTGGACGGGAAATGCGGCGCCCGCGTCGGCCAGGTACTCCTGTAACGCCATGGCGATCGAGTATGCCTCTTCTCCCGTGGCGCAACCCGCCGTCCAGACGCGAATCGTCTCGTTCGCGCGCCTCCCTTGGATGATGCGTGGGAAAACGACTTTCTTCAAGGATTCAAACGAATCCGGATCCCGGAAGAAACTCGTAACGCCGATGAGCAAATCCCGCTGGAGCGCCGTCAGCTCAGAGGAATCGTTCTCCAGCCGCCTGCCGTATTCCGCAAGCCCGTTGATATTGAGCAGGGCAAGCCGCCGCAGGATACGCCGCTTGATCATCCTCTCCCGGTACAGCGAAAAGTCGATGCCGGTCACCTCGTGCAGAATAGCCAGAATGCTCGCATACCGGCCTTCGTCGGCCTCCGGGGTTCGCTCTTGCCGCGCGCGCGGCGCGTCCGCGACGTAAGGGTGCCGGCCGATTCTTGCAAGTTCGGCGGCAATGCCTTCGGGCGGCAGAACGAAGTCCACGCAGCCGGTGGCCGCGGCGGCTTGCGGCATGGTGGCGAACTTCGCGGTGGCCGCGTCCTGCGCAAACGTCACGCCACCCGCGGCTTTGATGGCTTCGACGCCGGCCGCGCCGTCCGAGCCCGTACCGGAGAGGATCACTCCAATGGCCTTGCTTCCGCACTCGGCTGCCAGCGACCGCAGGAACCGGTCGATGGGCATATGCCTGCCCGCCGGCTGCGTGCGGGGAGCTAGCTTCAGCCTGCCGTATTCGATGGTCAGATCGATGTTTGCCGGTATCACGTACACATGATTCGCTTCCACAACCGTGCCATCGGCTGCCTCGCGGACCGGCATAGCGGTGGATCGCCCCAGAATCTCGGCCAGCATGCTGTTGTGCTTGGGATCGAGATGCTGAATTAAAACTATTGCTAAGCCGGTATCGGCGGGCAAATCGGCGAGCAGACGTTTGAAGACTTCCAACCCGCCAGCCGAGGCCCTAATGCCGGCCACGGGTACGGTCTCCTTGTCCGCCAACTCATGTTCGGGCGCCTCGGCGGTCGAGGGGTACCCTCCGTCCGCTTCGGTTTCCCGACCGATAAAGCCGGGCGCTTGCTGGTCTTCCATTGGGGCTCCCATAGCCTCAGTCAGTGCGATATAACGGCAATTCGATGCAATTCTACCACGCTTCATTATTAATGTTTGACTCTCTAAACTGGCAGTCGAGCTATTTGTGGAGATCAAGCCGGCAATTCAGCGGCATTCATTGTAAATTCACCGGGCGGAGATACAAGGCCGGCGCCGATTGCGCGGAGTTTGCGGCGGATCGCGAGGCAAGAGTAAAAATGACCCGCGGTCTATAATGGACGGATATGCAAGCTGTAAATGTCGGGATCGTGGGTCTCGGGAATGTAGGGTCGGGCACGCTTACGATCCTCGCCGAGAACGCCGGTCAGATTGCGCTCAAGCTCGGGTTTCGTCTCAACGTAAAAGCGGTATGCAGCCGCGGAGTGGCGGACCGGGAAATTCCCGCCTCCCTTGGCGACGTGCTCAAGACGGCGGATTGGCGCGAGGTTGTGGCGCATCCGGAGGTCGATATCGTCGCCGAACTCGTGGGCGGGACCACGACCGCCGCCGAAATCATCGACGCCTCAATCGCTCATAAGAAATCGGTCGTAACAGCGAACAAAGAATTGATGTCGGTCTCCGGCTGCGATATCTGGGAGCGGGCGATCGGCGCGGGAATAAACCTGGCCATGGAGGCGAGCGTCGCGGGCGGAATTCCGATCCACTCGGTGTTGCGCGAGGGTATTTCCGGCGACCGTGTGGTGGCGCTCTACGGAATTCTGAACGGGACGAGCAACTACATTCTGACCGAAATGGAACGGCGCGGCGACTCCCTCGGCACAGTGCTCGCCGAGGCGCAGCGGCTGGGATACGCGGAAGCCGACCCGAGCGCCGACATCGACGGCTTCGACGCGCGCGCCAAACTCGCGATCCTGGCTGCGCTCGCGTTCGGCGAGAAGATCACGCCGGAGGACATTTTCGTCGAGGGCATCCGGCGCATTTCACCGCTCGATTTCGAGTATGCGCATCAGTTGGGCCACACGATCCGGCTCATCTGCGGCGCGCGCCAGACCGCGGAGGGCCTGATCCTTTCCGTGCGGCCGGCGCTGATTCCCGCTGCGACGATTCTCGCGAGCGTGCAGGGTGCATACAACGCCGTTTGGGTCAAGGGCATGTACGGTGAAGATAGCTTCTACTATGGACGGGGAGCGGGAGCGCGGCCGACGGGCGTCGCCGTAGTGAGCGACCTGATGCGGGTGGCGCGCGAGATCCGGTCGGGCAGCCCCGAACGCGTGTCCCCCTTCGCTCACCCGCGCCTCGGCGAGTACAAGCCGCTCGCGGTGACGGAACAGCGACGCGCTTACTACCTGCGGTTCCGCGTCGAGGACCGGCCTGGAATTATCGCCGCGCTCGCCGGAATCCTTGCCGGGAAGCGGATCGGTCTCGAAGCCGTCCTGCAGGAACCTTGCGAGACGAAGAACGACTTGCCCTTCGTCATCACGGTAGAGACGACGTCCGAGCAGGCGATCCGCGACGCGGTGGAAACGATGTCGAAGCTCGATTTTCTTCTCGAACCGCCGCTGGCGTTGCCCATGGAGTTGCCATTATGAAACGAGTTGCCATTATGAAATGGATTTCGATCGCCCTCTTGATGGCATCCTCAGCCTCCGCGCAAGTGGCGAAGGATGCGAACGCGGGCTACGTGACGAAGGAAGGCCGCGAGCGCGTGGCTTCGACGCTCGGCGCCGCGGATCGCGACGCCCGCCAGAAACCTCGGGAACTTGTGGACGCGATGGGATTGCGGCCTGGCCAGGTGGTTGCGGACGTGGGAACGGGCGTAGGCTACATGCTTCCGTACCTGAGTAAGGCGGTCGGGCCGTCCGGCAAGGTCCTGGCTGAAGATATCCAGGACGATTTCCTAGAAAAAGCAAAGGCAAAGGCGGACAAGGAGAAGCTCTCGAACGTGTCGTTCGTGAAGGGTTCCGAAACCGATCCGAACCTTCCGGAAAGCGGCGTCGATGTCGAGTTGGCGCTCGATTCCTACCATCACTACGACTACCCGGAAAAGATGCTGGCGGCGCTTCACCGCGCCCTGAAACCGGGTGGCCGTCTGATCGTCGTAGAGTTCTACAAGCGGCCGAACGCCATGCCGGGCGGCCGTGCGATGACGCACATCCGTCTGGATGAGGCCGATGTAATTAAGGAAATCGAGGCCAATCGCTTCAAGTTCGTTTCGAAGCGGGAACACATCGAGGGAAGCCAGTATATGGCGGTGTTCGAGAAGAATTGAGTCGGAATGATGCACGGGGCCGCTCGCATCCGTTTCCCCCAGGCAATGGGCGGCAGTGCGGATTTTCGCGATACGATGGAAAAAGCGCGGCTTTCGCCGTTGCAGGGGGCGATATTTGATGATTTCGGCTATCCGGCGCCTGGGGAGAATCGCCGTTGTGGCGAGTCTAATGGCGGCCGGAGCGACGGCTCAGACGACACAGGGCCTGATTTCGGGCAGGATAAACAATTCGCAGACGGGGGCCGCCATAAGGGGCGCGACCGTCTATTACGAGAACGCAGCCACCGGCGTGAACAGCACGGAAACCAGCAACGGCACCGGGAATTACTTCCTGCCGCTGCTATCCCCCGGATTTTATCGCATTCGCGTGACGAAGGACTGCACGGACCCCGCCCAGACGGACTGTTTTCAGGCGCAGGAAGTCCACGAGCTCGAGTTGCCCGTGGCCGCGCGTCTGGAGCTGAATTTCCAGATGCGGCCCCTCAACGATGTTTGGGAGGCTAATCAGTACAGGAGCGTTTTCCTTCCGGGAACGAAATCGATTGTGACGTTCTACGGACCCGATGTGGACAGCTCGCGCTCCGGCTCGTTCGAATCCGCCAAGGCGCGGCGCGGCGCGCTCGAGACCACGATTTCGCAAGTGATCGACCCGGCGCAGGTGCGCGATCTTCCGCTCGCAGGCCGCGACGTCTACACGATGCTCGTGACGCAGCCCGGCGTTACGGCGGACAGCGGCACGGCGCGGGGTTTGGGCCTTTCGGTGAACGGCCAGCGCCCTTCGGCGTCGAATTTCATGCTCGACGGACTTGAGAACAACAACTATCTGGTCACGGGATCGCTGACGCCGATTGCGCCCGAGGCGATTCAGGAGTATCGCGTTTCGACGAACAACTTTTCGGCCGAGTACGGACGCACTTCGGGCTTTCTGGCAAACGCCGTTTCGCGGTCGGGCGGCAATGCGTTTCACGGAATCGGATATTGGTATCTGAAAAATGAAGCGTTGAATGCGAATGGATTCCAGGAGAATTTGCGAGGAATCGAGCGCGTTCCGGCAAAGGAACGCCAACTCGGCTATCAGGTGGGCGGGCCCGTGCTGAAACGCCGTTTGTTCTTCTCGAGCGCGTTCGAACATCTGCGCAGCCGGAGCCGGCAGGACACCAGTTCTTACAAGCTGCCTTCCACGCGCTTTGGCGAATTCACCGGACCGAACAGCACGGCGAGAAGATTTCTGGCGCAATACGCGCCGCCAGCGGTCACGAACCTGAATAATCCGACGGCGTCGATCGACATCGCGCCGCCGGTTACCGTCGGCCGCTCACTTGCCATCGAACGCGCCGACTACAACTCGCGCGACAACAAGAACCGGCTGATGGGAAGAATCGCGATTGCGCGGCTATCGCGTCCGGATTTCATCTGGAGCCCGTATCCGGAATTTGTCTCGGGCCTCGATCAGGATACGCTCAGCCTGGCGGTCAACTACACGCGGTCTTTCCGGCCCGGTCTGATCATGGAAGCGAAGATGGGGCGGAGCACCGATAATCTGGGCTGGGACCGCGCGCATCCCGAGGTACCCACTTTTTCGGTGAGCGACGACACCGTGCTGCCCGGCAGTCCGGCGTTCTACGCGTACCGCAACCGCAATCACACGTGGGAGTTTCTGGACAGCGTGGTCTGGACGCACGGACGCCACGTTTCCACCTTCGGCGGCGGAATGCTGTTGCGCGCGACGGACGGCCTTCTTTCGGCGGGCCGCGACGGGCAGTATTTGTTCGACAACATCGTGACCTTCGCGCTCGACCGGCCGCGTTTTCTGCGCGCTTCTCTCGGCCGCGAATTTATCCCGGTGGCGCAACAGCCGGACTACAGCCGCGAATACAAGTACAAGCAGTACCATTTCTTCGTCCAGGACACCTTCAAGGCCACGTCGCGTCTGGTGCTGAACTACGGCTTGCGGTACGAACAGTTCGGAACGCCTCGCAACACGGGCAAGACGAAGGACCTGCTGGTGACGCTCGGGCAGGGAGGAGACTTCGGACAACGGCTGGCGGCGGCTAAGCTCACGGGCGGGGCGGGAGCATCCGCCGGATCGGGCGCGGATCAGGCGCTGTATGGATCGGACAAGAACAATTTCGCGATCCGGGCGGGCTTCTCCTACGATCCGCTTGGGAAGGGGCGGACGCTCGTGCGCGGGTCCTACGGCATTTTCTACGACCGGCCGTTCGACAACCTGTGGCAGAACATACGCAACAACAGCATCTATCTCCCCACCGTAAACCTGCCGGCGAGGGCCACGGACTTCCTGGCGCCCGTGCAGACGGTTCTCGCCGGATTTTCGAATCAGACGTTTCTACAGGATTTTCCGGCGCTGACGATGTTCGATCCGGGCATGCGCGACGCGTATTCGCAGAGCTACTTTTTCGGCGTGCAGCAGCAGGTGCGCGACAACTGGTCGGTTGAAGTCAATATGCTTGGGTCGCTCGCTCGGAAGCTTATCGCGACCGACATCGTGAACAGGCAGTTCACGCTTGCTTCAACGTTCGAGAGCCTGGAGGGCCGCTACAATCCGAATCTGCCGAACATTAATTACCGCGCGGGACAAGGGCGAGCGAACTACAACGCGCTCTCGGCTGTGGCCCGCTACCGCGGGCTGGGCAAGATGTTTCAACTTGCGTACACCTGGAGCCATTCGATCGATACGCAGAGCGAGCCGCTGCTCGGCGATTTCTTCGATTTAAGTTTTTCGAGGATCAGCGCGGGCGAGGGCAGAGGCGGGCGGGCGGCGTTTTCGCGGCAGTTCGACAGCCGCTTCGATCGCGGGAATTCGGACTTCGACCAGCGCCACAATTTGTTTTTCCTGTCGATCTGGGACGTGCCGCGGCTGGTCTCCGGCTCGAAAGCGGGCATTCTGTTCCGCGATTGGAAGTTCTCTCAACTGGCGGCGTTTCGGGGCGGCTTTCCGTACTCGGTGATTGCGCCTTCGAGCGCGGTCTTCGGCGGCGGGGCCATTTTCAACGCGCGCGCGAATTTGCTTGATCCAGGCAGGGCGATCGTGGACCCGCCGCAAACGGTGATTGGCGGAAAGCGGTTGCTTAGCTCCGCCGGCTTCGGCTCGCCCGCGGCGAGTCAACAGGGGAACACAGGCAGGAACGCATTTCGCGGACCGGGTCTGTACAACGTCGATATCTCGCTCAGCCGCGGGTTTCCTCTGCGGTGGCTGGGGGAGAGCGGACGGCTCACGGTGCGAGCCGATGCGTTCAATTTCCTGAACCATGCGAACCTCAACAGTCCGGATTCGCTGCTGGCTTCGGACACGTTCGGAATCGCGAGTTTCGGGCGGCAGGGGAGGCAGTCGGGATTCCCGGCCGTTGCGCCGCTGAATGAGACGTCGCGCCAGATTCAGTTGATTCTGAGGGTGGAGTTCTAGCAGTTGTTCTAGCAGTATTCGAATCGCCTCTCAGCACAGCGCGGCATAGCCGCAACCAAACACTGATGGCGTTTTCCGTTTCCCTATGATGTTGGTTGTTGGAAGACTGACATCGCAAAGAAAGGAAAACGCCATGACGAGTTTATCTCGAAATACGAGAGCCAGATTGGGGGAGTGATCTCG
>CAMDED010000112.1 GCA_945893365.1 Candidatus Sulfopaludibacter sp. SbA3
CTCGAACACCACCTCCTCGCTCGCTTCCAAAAACGCCTGGATTTCCTCCTGGCTCAACTTCTTCGCATTCCGCATCCTGATGATCACACCCCAGCATGCTTCAACTTCCCCCTTCAGGCTCATCTTGTATTGGACAAGACTATCATTTGACCAACCCCGTGCGAGATGCCTAAAATAGGAAGGAAGCTGCGGGAGTAACTCAATGGTAGAGTCACAGCCTTCCATGCTGTTGGTTGCGGGTTCGATTCCCGTCTCCCGCTCCAGACCGTCTTGGCGCGATCTGGTAGAATAAATGCGTTGTCCGCTGGCGTAGCTCAGCTGGTAGAGCATCTGATTTGTAATCAGAGGGTCGGGGGTTCAATTCCCTCCGCCAGCTCCACATTCGCGCTTTCGAATCAGTTCAATACGGGCTTTTCCAGCACTGGTCCTTAAGGCTCGCTTTCGAGCTGTGCCCGATTTTGCGCCCAACTTTCGCCACTTGCCGCCTTTTCCATGGCCGCTCGAACGTCATCATCATTCAGGAACGAGAAGCGGCTGCATTCGGCGCTAAGCTATCGACCGCCGGTGGAGTTCGAACGAAACCCGCGGACGCGGTCTCCAGACGTACACACATGAACCCGAAGGTGGGTTTTTCCGGGCATGGCGGCCTGGCAGGATGTCCGACGCGTCGGGTTCGCCGCCATGGTTTAAGCGGTCAGTATGAGCCCGGCTGACGCCCTGCCGCGAAGTCGGATGGCTTCATCCCCGGCCGGTGCTTTCCGAAACCGAAGAACGTCGGCGTGTAGCTGCCCACCAGATCGACCTTCGACCGCGCCGGTATCCGCTCCTCCATCCCGAGCGCCCAATAAGCCGCGTTCACCAACATCCGGCGGAAGCCTTCATTTTGCAGATCGACAGCCGCGCCCATGGTGGTGGTGAAGATCCTCGCGGGTTTGCCCTGCCGTCCCGCGAACGTGCGAGTCCACGCCACGGGCATCATCGGATCGTTCGGCCGCTTCACGATCTTCCGACCCTTGCGGTCCGTGATGTAGTCGCCGGAAATCGGCTTGTCCGTGGCGTTCATTCCTACGAGCACCTGCCCGAGCACCAGAGTTTGGCATCCGTCGGGCAGCGGAAGATTCGCCGTATAGACATCCGTCGGTCCCCAAATGCCGTCGACGCCCCTCATGACCGGATGTTTCTCGGCCCCGGGGGCGACGATTCCGCGAGTGCTCTGAACGGCGTGATGGCCGTGGTGAGAGATCCAGGTTTCGCCAAGCACTTGCCTGCCGAATCCTCCAGGCCAGCCGGACGTGTCCTGATCGCTATAATGCCTGAACCTGCTGTTCGATCCCGCGCTGTAGTGGAAGGCGTGAGTGGCCGTGCGCAGCCCGACGATCGGCCGGCCCGAGTGCACGTATTCGTCGATATACTGCATCTGGTCGTCCGGCAACTCGCGAAACCGGGTCGCGATGATCATCAAATCGGCGGTGCGCAGGGCGTCCAGGCCGGGGATATTATCGCGAATGCCGGGGTCGATCGCGCCGTTCGCCGGATTGATGGCAAACAGCACGGTGCAGTCGAATCCGTGATGAGTCGCGAGGATTTGAGCGAGTTGAGGAAGCGCCTCTTCGGACCGATACTCCTCGTCGCCTGAAATGAGGACGAGGCGCTTGCCGTTACCCGGTCCGCGCTTGCCCGGATATATGTTCCAGAGATCCGCCGCCGTGGATAACGCCGGCAATGTGGGAAGCGCAAGTGAAAGAACGGAACGTCGCGTCATCGGGTTCATACCGAGGCGATTTTCTTCCACGTGTTCCGCGCCGTGATACGTACGTTGCGAATAGGGCTCTTCAACTTGGGCATGAGGAGTGCGGCGGCCTCCGGTGTTCCCAATTTTCCGATCGCGACGATTGCGGCGCATTGTAAGTGTTCCTGCGGCAAGTCGAGCGCGGCGCGGTAGACGGTCAAGGCTCCCGCTGCGTTGCCCGCATCGGCTTGAGCGTCGGCGTAACGGAGCAGGCTATCCATCCGCTCGGTTTTCTGCCATTCCGAGAGCTCGGCTTCGGCGGGAAACGCAGGGGCCGCGCCCGATGCCGGTCCGATGCGGGCGATGGCCCTTGCACCCGCGATTGCAATGTCCTTATTCGGGGATCGCATCGCGTCGTTGCAGAGAGACGCCGCGGATGACGCGCGGCGATGGCCGAGGGCCGCGAGGATGCGCGGTTTGAAGTCGTCGCTCGCGCCCTTGTACGCGTCGATCAAAGCCTGAATTGCGGAATCGCCGGGGATACGCTCAAGACAGTAGACAACCTCTTCCCGCAGATCGGCATTCTGTATTTCCTTTGCGATCGACGGTACGGAGTCTTCCGCTGCGATGTTCGACAGCAGACGGAAAGCGTGGGTACGAACGGAAAGAGCGTAGGCGGTCGACGTGAGTCCGAGAAGGCCGCGAATCACCTCGGCGCGATTGGCGGATTTCGGGTCCTTGCCGACGGAATGGGTCATCGTCGTGAGCGCCTCCGAGGCTGCTTTGGCGATGCCGGGCTTATCGGAAGCGGCCAACTTCCCCAGTTGCGGGATGACGGAGGGCGAGACTTCGCCAGCCGCGCGCCAAGCGGCAAAACGCTCGTCGGGATTCGAGCTCTCAATGCCGGCGAGAAATTTTCGTGTATCCATAGTCAACTCCTTACAAATGCCATCCCGCGCGCCCGGGCCGGCTCAGCAGGCGGTTCGCCTCGTCATCGTCGCGGAATCGCTCATTCACCGCATCCCATGCAAGCGGCCGCTGCAGTTGGAACCCGATGTTGCCGATGACGCAGAGCGACGCCACCCGGTGAGCTGCCTCGATGTGCATGATGGGCTTTTCGCGAGTGCGAATGCAGTCCTCGAAATTCTCGCTATGGCCCGGACTGCGGAACGCCTTGCCGCAGTCGCATTGGGCGGCAAAGTCGCGCGCCTTCTGATCCGTGCCGGTGCCGGCGCCGTCTCCCAAAGTCACGGAGACGTTTCCGTGGTCGCCCCAGTACACCGCTCCATAGCGTGCGTCGAGCGTACTCGAAGGTACGCCGGGCTGGGCCCATACCAGCGTCCAATCGGGGTTCTTGAATTCGTAGGCGACCTCCATCGTCACGGCGGAATTGTACATGCCGTCATGCGGAGGTTCGCCGGTGGCTTTGATGCTGACGGGTCCGGTATGGTCGCAGTTCATGATCCAATTGGCGATGCTCATGACGTGAGCGCCGCGGTCGCGGATCTGGCCGCCGCCGAAATCCATGAGCCAACGGAACGCGCCATGCGTGTGCTTCACGTTGTAGGGGAGCGAGCGCGCCGGGCCGACCCACATTTCGTAGTCGAGCCCCGAGGGTGGCGCGGCATCGGGAGTCCAATCGCCTTCGGGGCTCGCGTAGTGCCAGCACATCACCTTACGCACGGCGCCGAGCCGGCCCGCCTTGATGTAGTTGTTGGCCTGCCATGCGGCGGGCTGCGAGCGGCCTTGCGAGCCGACCTGCACGACGCGGCCGTAGCGCTCGGTGGCGGTGACCATCGCCCGGCCTTCTTCAATGGTGTTGCAGGCGGGCTTTTCGACGTAAACGTCCTTTCCCGCCTGGCAGGCCATGATAGTTTGGAGCGCGTGCCAGTGGTCGGGCGAAGCGATGTAGACGGCGTCCACGTCCTTGTCTTCGAGCAGGCGGCGAAAATCTTTGTAGAGTTTCGGCCTGCCCCCGACAAGCGAAGCCGCTTGATCGAGACGCCCGGCGTCCACGTCGCAAAGCGCCATCGAACGGGCGGGGCGGAGCATGCGCGTGCCGTCTCCGCCAAGGTTCGTGGATGCGGGAACCTGCTTTCCCTGATTCGACTCCGGGCGCAGGAATCCGCGGCCGCGGCCGCCGATACCGATGTGGCCGAAGTTGATGGTGTCGCTGGGCGGGGTCTGGCCCTGTAGGCCAAGCGCGCGGGCCGGAACGATGTCGAACAGGAAAACCCCGCCGGCCGCGGACGATTTCCTGAGGAAACTGCGGCGGTTCTGTTTGGTCGGAGCGCTCATTTTCTCTCCTTGCTGCGAGCCGGAAGTGTACTGTCAAGAGAAGCCTATCATAGATGAATTGGCGTTTGGTTGAGATCGCCGCTTAACCAACAAAACCCAGTGGCGCCGTTTTTGGATCGGCTAGCCGTTAGCCGGCAGGGACGCGATTGGGTTGATCGTACCGGCGGCATACGTGTGGTTGACCAGGTCGCCGAACGGCTGCCGGGATACTCACCCCGGTAGGAGTCCACGTCGCGGATAGGGCGCGCCGGTATCAGGCTCCTTATTTGGGCAAGCGGGAGAAGAATTAGAGTCCACGGACGGCCTGGCCCGGCCCGGCTCCGAGTACAATGGATACGTGCGGAGAACGTTCCTGATCGTTTTCGCGGCGTCCACGCTCTCCGCTCAATTCTTCGACTTTGCCGTGACCGACGACGGGCGGATCTATTTTGCAACTCGGCTCATCACCGGTTCTGAAGACGCCCGATCCAAGATCTACCGAGTCGCGGGCGACGGTCTCACTTTGTTCGCCACCGGTGGCGGGGGCGGTCCGGCCAGCCCCAGCGCTGTTCTTCCCCTCACGAGTGGAGACGGCTCCGTCACCGGCTACGCCCTCAACTATCCCTGCCTTTCCCCAAGTTGCGGCCTGAGCGGCCTCCCTCGCAACTTTTATCAACTCCAGGGCGTCGAGCTCTCGAGCGCGGCCTTCAACAACCTGCAGATCTCCCGAAACGGCCGCTTCCTGCTCGGGTCGAGCTCCGACCTACGTCTCCGTCTTATCGAGCTGCCCGGGCAGCAAGCCACGGAGTTTCCTCAACTCTTCACCGGCGCGGGCTCGCAGAGTGTCGCCAACTCCGGCGCCGTGCTCTTGCGGGATGCGGGACAAACCTCGTTTCTGCGGTACGTGCCCCTCGGTGAAGAGCGGCGCCCCATCCCAGGTACCGAAAACGCGGTTGCGGGCATCCTCAGTCCCGATGGCGACTCGATCGCCTACGAGCGAAACGCGGGTAATCGCTACGATCTCGTTCTCACCGGCCCGCAAGGCTCCACGCACCGCCTACTCGCCTCCGTGCCGCGCGACCTCGAAGCACCTTGGCCCGCCTTCCGCTTCCGATATCAACCCTCGTTCGCCAACGATGGCACGCTTCTCTATCTCGAGCCCGGCTCCGATGGCGCGATTCAACCGGTGATCGTCGCCGCCGGGGGCGAGCCCCGCAGGCTTATCGAAGTCGAGCATGGCGTCCAGACTGCCATCCTCAGCGGCAACGGGCAAGTTGCCTGGCTCGCCACGTACCGGGGGCGGCTGCTGCGCGTTCGCACCGGCGATGGGGCCGCCGACGAGGTCATTCCCGAAACGCCGTACCTTGCGCCCGGCCCCGTGTTTCCAGTTTCCGCATCCGTGTTTGCACTTCCCGGATCGGTCGTCCGCGTGGCCGGAACCGGCATCACCGCGCGCACCCGTTTCCTTCTTGGCGACGCCGCGATTCCCCTCTCGGAACTCAGCAGCCAAGGCACCGCCGTGCAGATTCCATGGGAATACGACGCCGCCACCGGCTCCCGCGTCTTGACGGTGCAAGGACCCGGCAGTCCCTTCCTGCAACGGATCGACTTCGCTTCCCTCGACCGGCCCACAATCACCTTCGAGCGGAGCAGCTTCGGTGGCGTCCTGCAAGCGGCGCATCAGGACTTCCGCGGCGTCGTCAGCGAGAGAGATCCCGCGCGCCTGGGCGAAACCATCCACGTCTTTACGCGCAATATGGGGCCCGTCGATCAGCCCGTGAGCACCGGGCAGCCCTCGCCCGCCTCACCCCCGGCCCGCGTGACCACGCCTTTCGCCTGCTACCTGGTGGAGTTCGATCCGCCCGGATCGGGAGTACCGCGCGGGCGCGCGGTTGGCCTTGTTGTCCCGTTTGCGGGTTTATCGAGCGGGTCGATCGGGATTTACCAGATCGATGTCACGATCCCCGAAGATTGGCGATCGCCGACCGCGGCCCTGCAGTGCCGCATGGAATCCGGCGGCAACATGGTGCACCAGGACACCGCGCGCATTGACGTCGCCGTTGGTTCCGCCGCCGCATTGCCGGCGCCTTAGTACTCGGTTTCAGAAGTTCGATCACGTATTTGCGAGCAACACCAGCAAGTGTTTGGGAAACGCTTCGTCACGGCGCGCGACCGCTCGTCGGGCCGTTCGACATGCACCGCGGCGTCTTTCGCGAGCGTTTTAGCCCGCTCTTTTGGCGACACAAAGCATCAAGTTTCAATCTGGTCTTCGGCGGTCGTCTGTTTGGAGACCTAACGGAGACGGCGTTCAGTGTTCATTGACAGTCTTATCCTGCTGCTCACGCGCCGCCCTGCTCTGAATGCGTCTGCTGAATGCGTGCATAAGCAGGCCATCGCAGATTCGCTTCATTTCGGCGACCTCGCTGAGCGTGATCGATCCCGGAGTGATAGTACGGGCCTCGTAAAAGGCGATGAGATCAGAATGCTTTTTCTTGAAACCGCGCTGGTTTAACAAACCTTAGTGACATTAAGCTTGCTCTTACTTGCTACCGTCCCCGCTCCTCAAAACAATACAGTGCGCCGCGCGTGCGCAGGTACATCCTGTTCCCGATGATCGCCGGCGTTGCGTAACATACGTCGTCCATGTCGTTCGACGCCAGAATCTCCCACTCGCCGCCCGCTTTCACAACGGTTGCCTTGCCGTTCTGGCTGATCAGGTACACCTTGCCATCCGCGCCCACCGGCGACGAGTAGTACGTGTCAAGCGCGCCCGTGAGACGCCCCTGCTTCAGAATCCGCCCCGTTTTCGGATCGAGACTGGTCAGGATGCCCCCATCTTTCACCAGATAAAGCACTCCTTGATAGATCAGCGGCGACGGCACGTTCGGCAGGAATTTCTGCATGCGCCACACCACGTTCGTCTCGGTCAGGTCACCGCGGCCCCCGTGCTTTACCGCGACCAAATTGTTGCGCGCGGCGCGGCGCGCGCGGTAAAACTCCCATTCCCAATTGTCCACGAACTTGTCCTGGTCGAGATCGAGCAGATAGTAACCCTTCTGCTGACGCGGGTCGAATGCAAATTCGTCCTCCGTGAGCCGGCCGTCGCGGTTGTCGTCGTGCAATTTGAGGAACTCCGGGAACGCGGCCGTCTCCGTTGGCGTCTCCGCCTCGCCGCCTCCTTCCCACCAATGCGCGTAAATCATGTCGCCGGCGATGACGGGCGTCGATTTCGGCTGCCACGACATCCCCCGGATCCACCACAATTTCTCGCCGGTCCGCGCATTGTACGACGTAAGCTGATAGGCGCCGGGAATAATAATTTCGGCCGGCCCGCTTTTCGGCCGCATGATAGCGGGAGTCGAGTAACTCCTCGTGGCCTCAGGCCGCTCCACCTTGTAACTCACCTTACCCGTCTCCTTATTCACCGCGAGCAGATAGGAATTGGCGTCCTGATCGCACAGCATGACGACGAGGTTTTCGAACAGGATGGGAGAGGAGCCGTGTCCGTTCACGTTGTTGAACGGGCCAAGCGGCAGCCGCCAGCGTTCGACGCCGTCGAGCGTGTAGGACAGCAGACCGAAATCCCCGAAGAAGACGACGACGCTCTTGCCGTCGGTGACCGGGCTCGGCGAAGCCGCGGAATTGGTGGGCTCATAGCGTTCGAGGCGCGGGCGCGGCACTTCGCGCCTCCACAAGACCTTGCCCGTTTTGCGGTCGACGCAAATGGTTAGCAGCTTGCCACCCTCGTCGACAACCTTCTGCCGTCCGGCATCGGAGCGCTTGCCGCCTTCAGACGCCGTCAGGAATATCCGGTCGCCCCAAACGACCGGCGACGAATGGCCGGGGGGCAGATCGGTTTTCCAGACGACGTTCTTCGACGGGCCGAACTCCGCCGGCAGGCCGGCCGCCTCGGCGACGCCGCTGCCGTTGACGCCGCGGAACTGCGGCCATTCGGCGGCAGCCGCCGCGGCGCACAGGAGACAGGCAAGCCATACGTGGCGAATTGTGATGGACATTTCGTCATGATAGCGCCTTCGCGCGCCGCCCGAACAGTCGCCGCCCGTCTCACCTGTTACACTGAAAGCTCCCCATGCAATGGAGTAACCTGTTTATCCCGACTCTGCGGGAAACCCCCGCGGAAGCCGAAGTGCCCAGCCATCGGTTGTTGCTGCGCGCCGGCTACATTCGCCAGCTATCCGCCGGCATATACAGCTATCTGTTTCTCGCGCAACGCTCGCTGCTGAAGATCACCGCCATCGTGCGTGAAGAAATGGACGCCATCGGAGGGCAGGAAATGCTGCTTCCGGCGCTTCACCCGGCGGAGATTTGGCAGGAATCCGGCCGTTGGGACGTCATGGGCGCGAACCTGTTCCGCCTCAAGGACCGCTGGCAGCGCGACTTGTGTCTCGGCATGACGCACGAGGAAGTGATGACCTCGATCGCCCGCGGCGAGCTCCGCAGCTACAAGCAATTGCCGCAGATCTGGTATCAGATCCAGACGAAATTCCGCGACGAGCCGCGGCCGAAGTCCGGTCTGCTGCGCGTTCGGCAGTTCATCATGAAGGATTCGTATTCCTTCGATCTCGACGCCGCCGGCCTCGACGCCGCCTACGACAAGCACTACAAAGCCTATTGCCGCATCTTCGACCGCTGCGGGCTGAAATACTCCGTGGTTGAGGCGGATTCGGGCGCAATGGGCGGCAGCCAGTCGCACGAGTTCATGGTGTCGGCCGATGCGGGCGAGGATTTCATCGCGATCTGCGATGCCTGCGGTTACGCGGCCAACCTGGAGAAGGCGGTTTCCGCGGCGAGTGCGCCCGCCGCGGCCGATCCCGAAGGCGACCTCACACCCGAAGCGTTTCACACCCCTGGCCGCAAGACGATCGCCGAGGTTGGGGAGTTCACCGGGCTCCCGCAGACCTCGCAGATGAAGAGCCTCGTCATGAATGCGGACGGCAAACTTCTCCTCGTCATGCTGCGCGGCGACCATCAACTGAGCGAGACGAAATTCGCCGCCGCCACCGTCGCGAAAGAGATCCGGCAGGCTAACGCCGACGAAATCCGCGAGGCGTTCGGGGCCGACGCGGGCTCGCTCGGTCCGGTGGACGTAAAGAACCTGCGCATTCTTGCCGACACGGCCCTTGAAGGCCGCCGCAACATGATATCCGGTGCGAATCGGGACGATTATCACTTTCGTCACGTCACTCCCGGCGAGGATTTCAAGGCCGAGTTTCGCGATTTGCGTCAAGCCGCCGCCGGCGACGGGTGTGCGAGCTGTGGAGCGCCGCTCGCCCTGAAGAAAACCATTGAGCTCGGCCATATCTTCAAGCTCGGATACAAGTATTCCGAGTCGATGGGTTTGAATGTGCTGACGGCCGAGGGCGGGGAAGTACCCGTCATCATGGGGTCGTACGGCATCGGGATCGAGCGCGTGTTGAGCTGCGCGATCGAGCAGTCGCACGACAAGGACGGCATGGCGCTGCCGGCCGCGATTGCGCCGTTTGCGGTGGTTGTGACGCCGGTAAACGCGAACGATCCGGCGCAGCGCAAAGCCGCCGAAGAAATTTATGAGGGTTGCCGCGCGCTTGGGCTGGACGCTCTTCTCGACGACCGCGATGAGCGGCCCGGTGTCAAGTTCAAAGACGCCGACCTGATCGGAATTCCGTTCCGGATCACCGTGGGCAAGAAACTCGCTCAGGGAATGGTGGAGTTTGTCGAGCGGCGCACCCGCGCGAGTGTGGATGTACCCGTAGCGGAGGCCGCCGCGGCGGTAAGAGCGAAATGTCCGTAAACTGGGACCTAGTCCGCGAAGAGTTTCCGTCGCTTTCCCACTGGACCTATCTGAATACGGCGACGTTCGGCCAGATTCCAAAGCGCTCCACGAAGGCCATGGAGAGCCACTTCGCGCGCCGCGACGAGTTCGCGTGCAACGATTTTCTCGGCTGGTTCGACGACGCCGACCGGATCCGCGGCCAGGTCGCGCAACTGATCCACGCAACGCCCGCGGATATCGCGTTCATCATGAACGCTTCGACGGCCTTGTCCCTGTTGCTCGGCGGCATCGGCTGGAAGCCGGGCGACCGTATCGTGACGTTTGAGAACGAGTTTCCCAATCAGTTCTACTATCCATCGCTGCTCGCCTCGCGCGGCGTCGAGTTCGTCGAAACCACCTGGGACCGCTTCTACGATTCCATTACGCCGGAGACCCGCCTCGTGGTGATGAGCACCGTCAGCTATATGACGGGCTTCCGCGCGCCGCTCGAAGAGATCGGACGGTTCCTGCGCGAGCGCGGCGTGATGCTGTTCCTGGACGGTACTCAGTCGCTTGGAGCGCTCGAGTTCGACGTCCGCGCCGTGCAGCCGGACATGCTCGCCGTCCACGCTTACAAGTGGCTGCTCTCGCCGAATGGCGCGGGGTTCATGTACGTGAGCCCGGGGTTGCGGGAACGATTGGAGCCGAACGTGGTCGGATGGCGCAGCCATCGCGAATGGCGCAACCACGACCGGCTGCATCACGGCCAGCCGGAATTCAAGACGGAAGCCGAAAAGTACGAAGGCGGAATGCTGAATTTCGCCGGCGTCTACGCTATGGGCGCGTCCGTGGGCATGGTGCTGGATCTGGGTCCGGCGGTGGTGGAGGAGCGGGTGAACACGCTGGCGGCGCAGGTTCGCGGGGTGCTGCGTCGCGCGGGCGCGAGACTGCTGTTCGACGAACTGCCGCATCACGATTCCCCGATCGTTGCCGCCAGTTTCGACTGCGATACGGAAGAATTGACCAGGCGGCTGAAAGCTGAACGTGTGCTCGTCGCGTCGAGACACGGCCGGCTTCGCGTATCGCCGCACTTCTATAACAACGAGGACGACATCGATCGGTTCGCTTCGGTGCTGAAAAACGACTGATCCCGCTCGTTCCCGCTGACGCCGGGCGTCTTCCATTACGCCGCGCGCAGGCGAATGCCGACCTCCAGACCTTTCGGTTGCCGGTTGTGGCGCGACACGGCTCCGCCGCTGGCTTCGACGCAGGTCTTCACGATGGCGAGTCCCAGTCCCACGCCTCCCGAATCGCGCGACCTCGACTTGTCGAGGCGGTAGAAGGGAGTGAACACGCGGCTCAACGCATCCTCGGGAAGTCCGGCCCCTCGTCGGAGACCCTTAGCCCGACATGCCCGTCCTCGCCTCTTTTGCCGTCCGACGTGTGGACCCGGCCATCCACCCTACGGTATCCGAAAACGCGCCGATTGTTCAGCTTGTTCATCCGGCTTCCCATGTGAAATTTCCAACCGCTCTCTATCTGGATGCCGCCGATACCGCGGTCCGCCCGACCACCAGTCCATGCCACGGCGAATGTTTTGCAAATTTCGACTCAAGCGATTGAGTGGAAGTTGGCGCAGGCGGGTTCGCCGCATCGGGCGCTCCCTGGAGTACAATCCGATCTGGATGTACATTCCGAAGCACTTTCAGGAAATCCGAACCGATATTCTCCACGAATTCATTCGGGCGCACAGTTTCGGCGCCCTTGTTACATTGAGTCTGGACGGACTCGTCGCGAGTCATATTCCCTTCCTGCTTGACTCCGAGCCTGCGCCACTGGGCACGCTCAGGGGCCACGTCGCCCGCGCCAATACACAGTGGCGCGACTCTTCGCCGGAGGTGGCGGCGCTCGCCATCTTCGAGGGCCCGCACCACTACATCAGTCCGAACTGGTATCCGTCGAAAGCCGAACACGGGCGCGTCGTTCCGACCTGGAACTACGCCGTAGTACACGCTTACGGTCCACTCAAGTCTTTCGACGATCGCGAACGGCTCCTCGGCATTGTCCGCTCCCTGACCGACCTTCACGAAGCCGCCTTTCCCGAGCCTTGGAAGCTCGAAGACGCCCCGGAGGAGTTCATCGACGGGATGCTGAATGCCATCGTAGGCATTGAAATCCCGGTCGCGCGGCTGGAAGGAAAGTGGAAGGTCAGCCAGAACCGGCCCGATACCGACCGCCGCCAGACCGCCCACAAGCTACGCGCCCTTGGCACGCCCGAGAGCGCCGCCATGGCCTGCCTCATTGACGCGGTTTTCGCCGGCGCTCTGTAAACTAAAGCCATATGTCATCTTTCCGCGGTGTCGACTATCTCCTGATCGATTCCCTCTTCAGCGAGCAGGAGCTTCTAGTGCGCCAGACCGCGCGGCAGTTCGTCGACGGCCGTCTGCTACCCGTGATTCGCGACTGCTTCCGCGACGGCCGCTTCCCCAGCGAGCTGATTGCGGAAATGGGGCAGCTCGGCTTCTTCGGCGCCAACCTCGAAGGGTACGGCTGCGCCGGAATGTCGAACGTCGAGTATGGGCTCGTTATGCAGGAGCTTGAACGCGGCGACTCCGGCCTGCGCAGCTTCGTCTCCGTGCAGGGTGCGCTCGTCATGTACCCGATTTTGATTTATGGTTCCGATGCCCAGAAGGAGCGCTGGCTCCCGCGTCTGCAAGCAGGCGCCGCTCTCGGCTGCTTCGGACTCACCGAGCCCGGCTTCGGCTCGAATCCGGCGGGCATGAAAACCACGGCGCTGCGCGACGGCTCCGGATGGGTTCTGAACGGCGAAAAGACCTGGATTACCAGTGGGACGATTGCCGATGTCGCCGTCGTCTGGGCGCGGACGGAGGACGGCATCCGCGGTTTCCTTGTCGAGAAAGGGACTCCCGGTTTCACCGCGTCGGACATCCACGGCAAGCTGTCGATGCGCGCTTCCGTCACTTCGAGCCTTGCGTTTCAGGACTGCCGCGCGCCGGCCGATTCGATGCTCCCGGGCGCGAAAGGTTTGAAGGGACCGCTCGCCTGTTTGTCGCAAGCGCGCTTCGGAATCGGCTGGGGCGTGCTCGGCGCGGCGATGGATTGTTACGAAACCGCGCGCCGGTATTCGATTCTCCGCAAGCAGTTCGACGATAGGCCCATCGCGTCGCACCAGCTCGTGCAGGAGAAACTGGCATGGATGATCACGGAAATCACCAAGGCCCAGCTGCTTGCGGTGCATGCGGGAAGGCTCAAGGATCTGGGCAAGCTCGAGCCCGCGCACATCTCCATGCTCAAGCGGAACAACGTCGCGATAGCGCTCGAATGCGCCCGTCTGAGCAGGGACTTGCTCGGCGCGAACGGCATCACCGACGAGTACCCGATCATGCGCCACATGTGCAATCTCGAAACCGTCAAAACCTACGAGGGGACGGACCACATCCACGCGCTCGTCATCGGGGAGCGGGTAACCGGCGTCGCCGCATACAAGTAACGAATCCCCTGTACTATGAATGGATGCCCATTCCGGAAGGGACCGTTTCCCGTGCAGAAGGCCGGTAGCCGCGTCCTCCTCTACGCCTGCACCATCTTTCTGAGCGCGTTTCTGCTCTTTCAGGTGCAGCCCATGATCGCCAAGATGATCCTGCCGTGGTTCGGAGGAACCGCCGCCGTCTGGACCGTCTGCATGCTCTTTTTTCAGGTAGTCCTGCTCGCCGGATACGGCTATGCCGCGTGGTCCATCCGTAACCTGACTCCGAGGATGCAGTCGATCGTGCACGTCTCTCTCCTTGCGCTCAGCGCGGCGCTGCTGCCTATCGCGCCCAATCCCGCGTGGAAGCCAACCGGCGGCGACGACCCCACTTTCCGAATTCTCGCTCTTCTTCTCGTCTGCATCGGACTGCCTTACTTCCTGCTCTCGACCACGGGCCCGCTTCTCCAGGCCTGGTACGCGCGCCGCGGCGCGATTCCCTACCGTCTGTTCGCCCTCTCGAACTTCGGATCGATGCTCGCGTTGCTCACCTATCCCGCGCTTGTCGAGCCGTACTTTACGAGCCGCGCCCAGGCGGGAGGATGGTCGGCAATCTACGGCGTATTCGTCGTTCTTTGCGGCGCGGTTGCGATCCGCGACGGCGTCGGCCGGAAGGCGGAGCCGGTCCGCGTCTCGACGAAGATCCGGATTCCGGTTCTATGGGTCGCGCTGCCCGCGTGCGCGTCGGCTCTGCTGCTCGCGGTGACCACGCACCTCTCCCAAAACGTCGCCCCTATTCCGTTCCTCTGGGTGGCGCCGCTGACGCTCTACCTGCTCAGCTTCATCATCTGCTTCGAGAGGGAAAGCTGGTATTCCAGAGGCCGGTTCATGCGTCCGTTGGCGGTGGCCCTTGGCGGAATGTGCTTCTCCCTGGCAAGAGAGTACGAAAACGCCAGCATCTTGGTGATGATTCCGCTGTTTTCAATCGGTTTATTCCTCGCTTGCATGGTGTGCCACGGCGAGATGGTCAGGCTCAGGCCCGCTCCGGAGCATCTGACGAGTTTCTACCTGATGTGTTCGCTCGGCGGGGCGCTTGGCGGCGTCTTTGTGGGCCTGATCGCCCCCCGTGCCTTCCATACGTATCTTGAGCTGCCCATCGCGATGACGGCATGCGCCGTGCTTGTGCTGATTGTACTGTGGCGCGATCCATCGACCGAGCTCTATCACGGCGGTAACGCCTTCGCCTGGGCGGTGCTCGTGACGCTCACTCTCGGCCTCGCGGGATCGCTCGCTTACGAAGAGTGGCAGGTGGAGCACGAAGCTCGCTTGCTGGTCCGCAATTTTTACGGCGGTTTGCGGGTTACCGATTCGGGCGAGGGCGAGGAAGCGCAGCGCGTGCTGAACCACGGCACCATCAATCATGGCGCGCAGTTCCTCGATCCGGCGCGCCGCAAATGGCCCATTACGTACTACGGCAAGAAATCCGGAGTCGCGCTGGCGATTTTCGATTCCGGACGCGACGGCCCTCAGCGCGTGGGCGTCGTAGGCCTTGGAACCGGCACGCTCGCGGCTTACGGACGCGCGGGAGACGCGTATCGCTATTACGAGATCAATCCACTCGTGGTTCAGATCGCCAATACGGAGTTCACTTATCTGAAGGACTCCGCCGCGAAAGTGGATATCGCCATGGGCGACGCGCGGATCTCGCTTGAGCGCGAGAGCGAGCGGCATTTCGACGTGATCGCGATCGACGCTTTCTCGGGCGATTCGATTCCCATTCACCTGCTGACGAAGGAAGCGTTCGCGCAGTACTTCCGCCACACGAAACGCGAAGGCGCGGTGGCTGTGCACGTGTCGAACAAGTGGCTGGACCTGGTGCCGGTGGTGCGCCAGGCGGCAAACGACGCCGGGAAATCCGCCGTGCTGGTCGATACCGACGACGAGGACGACGAAGGGGTCTTCGGCGCCACCTGGGTTGTTCTGGTCGACCCGGGTGAGCTTTATAAGAAGCCCTCGCTGAAGGTGAACGGAACTCTACTCGGCAAATCGAAGGACTTTCGCGCCTGGACGGACGAATACAGCAATCTGTTCCGTATACTGAAGAGGTAGTAGGACAGGCCTCCCGGCCTGTCCCGCGAATGAGTCATGAAACCATTCCCCGCATTTCTGGCCGCGCTCGCCGTCGCCTCCGCGCAGCAGTTCCCTCAGGGCTCGGCGAATCTCGACCGCGCCGTTGAAGACGCCATCGCGAAAGACGAAATTCCGGGGGCCGTCCTCCTGGTTGCTCAGAAGGGCCGCGTGCTGCATCGCAAAGCATACGGATCGCGCGCGCTGGTTCCCGTCAAAGAAGTGATGACGATAGACACGGTATTCGACGCGGCATCGCTCACAAAAATCGTCTCGACCACGGCGTCGGTCATGCAGCTCTTCGAGCAGGGGCGTCTGCGTCTTGCCGATAAGGTCACCGAGTACCTACCCAAGTTCCAGGACGGCAAGAGCGACATCACGATCCGCCAGTTGCTGACGCATTTCTCGGGTCTGCGTCCGGACGTCGATCTCGACCCTGCCTGGAGCGGCTACGAGACGGGCGTGAAGCTTGCTCTTATCGATAAACCTACCAGCGCGCCCGGCGAGAAGTTCGTCTACAGCGACATCAATTTCATCCTGCTTGGAGAGATCGTTCGCAAACTCGGGGGCAAACCACTTTCCGAATACGCCGCGGAGAACGTGTTCCGGCCGCTCGGCATGAATGACACGGCCTATCGACCGCCTGCGTCCTGGAGGCCGCGAATCGCACCTACGGAAACTCCCAGGAACGGTCTCGCGCCACTGCGCGGCGTTGTCCACGACCCCACGGCGCGGAACATGGGCGGCGTCGCGGGCCACGCCGGCATGTTTACGACGGCAGCCGACCTCGCGAAGTTCGCGGAGATGCTTCTGGCCTTTGGCGAGCGCAACGGCGTCCGCGTGTTCAGCCCCGCCACCGTCCGGAAATTCACGTCGCCGAACACGCCCGCCGGGCAACCGATTCTGCGCGGCCTTGGCTTCGATATGGATTCGCCGTTTTCGGGCACGCGCGGTGAGTTGTATCCGATCGGCTCCTTCGGGCACACGGGTTTCACCGGCACGTCGATGTGGATCGATCCCGGATCCCAGTCGTACGTGATCCTGATGACCAATAGCGTGCATCCGAAGCTGCGCCCGGCTATCACCTCCCTTCGCGGGCGTGTGGCGACAATCGTGGCCGCGGCGCTCGGAATCGAAAACCAGGCCGTGGCGCTCGCCGGTTATAGCGACACGCAAGCCGGTCCGGGAGTGCGCCGCGCGATCGCTCACAACGGACAAGTCCTCAGCGGTCTCGACGTCCTTGCCGAACAAGGCTTCGCGCCGCTTAAGGGAAAACGCGTCGGCCTCATTACGAATCACACCGGAATCGATCGCGACGGCCGCCGCAACATCGACGTCATGCGCGAAGCCGGCGTAAATCTGGTGGGCTTGTTCTCGCCCGAACATGGCATCGCGGGCACAGAAGATCACGAGAACGTCGGCAATTCGAAGGATGAAAAGACCGGCATTCCGGTCCAAAGCCTGTATTCGGGTCCTAACCGCAAGCCTTCCGAAGCCATGCTGCGCGGCGTGGATGCGCTGGTGTTCGATATTCAGGATATCGGCGCGCGTTTCTACACGTATCCCGCGACCATGGGCAACGCGATGGAGATCGCCGGGAAGCTGAAATTGCCGTTCTACGTGCTGGACCGTCCGAATCCGATCAACGGCGTGACGGTGGAAGGGCCGATGCTCGATCGGGATCAGACGTCCTTCATCGGCTTCGTACCCATGCCTTTGCGGCACGGCATGACGATCGCCGAGCTCGCCGGGTTCTTCAACGCTGCGCGAGGTTTTAAATGTGACCTGCGCGTGATCAAGATGAAGAACTGGCAGCGCGGCGACTGGTTCGATTCGACGGGTCAGCGTTGGGTCGACCCCTCTCCGAGCATGCGCAGCTTGAACGCGGCGCTGCTCTATCCGGCGATTGCGATGATCGAATACTCCACAAATTATTCCGTCGGCCGGGGAACGGACGCGCCTTTCGAGCAGGTGGGCGCCGATTGGATGCGCGCCCGCGAGCTCGCCGCGTACCTTAACGGCCGCATGATTCCAGGCGTCCGCACTTACCCCACGACCTTCAAGCCCGCGGCGTATTACTTCAAAGACCAGCAGATCGAAGGCCTCCGCTTCGTGATCACGGACCGCGAGAGCCTTCAGACAAGCCGACTGGGCCTCGAATTGATGGCGGCGATCGAAAAATTCTATCCGGGCAGGATTCCATTCGACAAGAGTCTGAAGTTAATCGGCAGCCGCGCTGTGATTGCAGCGGTTAAACGCGGCGACGATCCGCGCGCGATCTACCAATCCATGGCTGCGGGACTTGAAACGTTCCTCGAAATTCGCAAAAAGCACTTGATTTATTGAAGGTTGGTGCTATACTCGATCCCATAATTTGCTCGGGGAGGTAGTATATGCGTTTCGCTTTTTGCCTTTTCGCTTTCGCCGGAATTGCGCTGGCGCAAAGCGCTTCTCTTACGGGGTTCGTTAAAGATCCGCAGGACGCCCTGGTTCCGCGCGTCAACGTGACCCTGACGAATTCCGAAACCGGCGTCGCCCTCACGACGGCTACGGCCGAGGGCGGCACATTCGAGTTCTCCGCCGTGCGTCCGGGAATTTACAACGTGCGCGCCGAGGCCGCCGGATTTCAAACTTTCGTCCAGAATCGGATTGTGCTGCCGGTGGATGGCCGTACGCGGCTCGATATTGCGCTGAAGCTGGGCGCGACGGCCGACGTCGTTACGGTCGAGGCTAACGTCTCGGCAGTCCAGACCGAATCGAGCAACGTTGGCGAAGTGATCGAGACGAAGAAGATCGTCGAAATCCCACTGAACGGACGCTTCTTCCTCGATCTGGCGCTGCTTACGCCGGGCACCGTCGTTCCGTCCACAAACAACCGCACGTTTCTCGCGGTTCCGAGCGGCATCGGGTCCTCGGGGATCAACGCGGCCGGCTCGCGAGAGGATTCCACGAACTACCTGTTCGACGGGATCAACCTGAGCGATGGCATCCAGAACCAGATCACGTTCCAGCCGAATATCGACATGATCCAGGAGTTCAAGGTGCAGACCAACTCGTTCAGCGCCGAGTATGGCCGCAACGCCGGCATCATCGTCAACGGCGTTTCAAAGTCCGGGTCGAACGAAATTCACGGCTCGGCGTATGAGTTCGTGCGCAACGACAAGTTCGACGCGAAGAACCTGTTCGACCGCCCAGGCCAGCCGATTCCCCCCTTCAAACGCAATATTTTCGGCTACAGCGTGGGCGGCCCCATCAAGCGCGGCAAGACGTTCTTCTTCCATTCCTACGAAGGGCGGCAGGGGCGCGAGTCGGTCACTCTGAGACAGGCCGTGCCGAGCGCCGCGCAGCGCGCCGCGGTGACGAATCCCGTGGTGAAGAAGCTGCTTGACATCGTTCCTCAGGCGACGGGCGGCGGATTCTTTGACGGCGCGGTTCCCAAGCGGCGCGTGCTGAATCAATTCAGCGGAAAGATCGACCACTCGTTCAGCGAGAAGAATATTCTATCCGGAACCTTCATCAGCAACCGCGATGAGCGGACCGAACCGAACCTGCAGGGCAACAACCTGGCGGGCTTCGGCGACACGCGCCCCGCCAAACGCGCGCTCCTTGCGCTCAACTACACGAGGGTCCTGACGCCGCGTATGACGAACGAGCTGCGCGCGGGGCTGAACCGCGTGCGGATCGATTTCCTGCCGGAATTCACGCGCGCCCCGGGCGAATTCGGCATCGAGAACGGCACCGGTGTATTTCCGCAATTCGTCGTGTCCGGCGGGCTCGCGTTCGGCGGTATTACGGGTTTCCCGCAAGGCCGGGGCGACACCAGCTTCCAATACACCGATACCCTGGCCTGGAACCGCGGCGCGCACTCGATGAAGGCCGGCGTCGAGATCCGCCGCTTCCGCAACAACAACTTCAACAACGGTATCGGCGGCATCGTCAACTTTGCGTCGCTCACCGACTTCCTGAACGGAACCCCCAGCACCGTGACGCAGCAGCGCACGGCGGCGAACCCCGCGATGCGAGTCACGGCGTACAATTTCTTCGCCCAGGACGATTACAAGGTGAATCCGCGGCTTACCCTGAATCTCGGCGTCCGCTACGAGTACAACGGCCTTCCGAACGAGAAGTACAACCGCCTGAGCGTCTTCGATTTCAATAGCCGGACACTGAGAGCGATGGGCACGGACGGCGTCAATCAAGTCTACGAAAAGGAATACAACAACTTTGGACCGCGTTTTGGCTTCAGCTTCGACCCTACGGGCAAGGCGAAGACCGTGGTCCGCGGCGGCGTCGGCCTCTACTACGACCAGCCGGTCGTGAACACCGTCACCGGACTTGGGTCGAACCCGCCGTTTGCCAGTTCCGTCACGTTCGCCAATTCGGCGGCGCGGCCGATCGATCTTGCGGCGCCCTTCAATCAGCCTGGCGGCGGACCGGCGATTCTCAACGCCAACTCCATCGCGCCGAATTTCGTGAGCGGATATGTTGAGCAATATAACCTGAACGTTCAGCACGAGCGTTTCGGCACGGTGTTTCAGGCGGGCTACATTGGATCGTCGGGGCGGCACCTTCGCCTGGTGCGGGATTTCAATCAGGGCATCGGCGGCGTCCGGCCGATCACAACTTTTGGGCAAATCAATATTCAGGAGTCGAGCTCCCGTTCGAATTACAACGCGCTTTGGATAAGCGCCAACCGGCGTTTCTCGAAGGGCCTGACGTTCACCACGTCGTACACCTTCTCGAAGTCGATCGACCTGAATTCGGTGGGCAGCTCGAATCCGCAAGTGCAGGACGCGAACAATCTGCGAGCCGAGCGCGCACTCTCCGATTTCGATGCGCGGCAGCGTTTCGTGCTGAGCGCGGTTTACCTGCTACCCTTCCATTCCGGCGGCATGATGAAGCGCATCGTCGAAGGATGGAATATCGCGCCGATCGTCAATCTACAGTCGGGCAATCCGTTCAGCCCGATCGCGCCCAGGCTGAACAGCGGCAGCCTGCTGGCATTCGACCGGCCGGACGTAGTGGCCGGGCAAACGCTGAGGCTTGACAATCCGGGTGTGGGCCGCTGGTTCAACACGGCCGCCTTTGTCGAAAACCAGCGTCTGAGGTTCGGCAACGCGGGACGGAACATCATCCGTGCGCCGGGATTTCAGGACGTGGATTTCGCGCTCTCGAAAAACACGGCGATCAAGGAGCGGTTCAGCGCGCAGTTCCGCGCGGAGATCTTCAACCTGTTCAACCATCCGAACCTGGGACAACCTGTGAACTCGATTGCCTCGGCGCAATTCGGACAAATTCTCGCGACGCGGACCGTGCGCGGCGATTTGGGATCCTCGCGGCAATTGCAATTGGGTTTGAAGCTGCTGTTCTAGCCGAACGCCGGTCATGTTGACCGAAACCTTCTGTACAAGTGCTTTGTTTGCAGTGTGGCAGTCGGTTTTCCCGGTCAACATGACCGCGAAGGGCCAAATCAGGCTCAATCTAGGTAATTATTTTCCTCAGAGCTGCGATGATTCGTTGCCTCTCTTGAATCGCGTCCCGAATCGATTGGGCGACGCCCACGCCGCATTTCCGCCTTTCGAACGTGCGCTATGTCATCTTTCAAAAAGCACCTCCGCGGACAGTTGGCGCGGCACGTTTGACGTAGGTGCATCGCCATCCCATGCGCAGTAGGTTCGCGGATGATCCGCGCCACTCATCTACCTGCTCAGGAGTAAGCCTTTTGGGTACTGTGATCGGTTCCTCAATCGACGCCATCCCTCGCCCTACGCCACGCGCATCCGAAATCCACCGCCCTGTAGGTCGCCTGAATGCGCGACTTCATTGCTGTGTGGTAGACTCAAGGCGTGCGCATCATCGGAATTGATGTCGGTCCGGCCAAGGGTGGCCACATCGAATCCGATTTGACTCAACGCATCGTTGAAGCCTTCTTTTCAACCGGCAACTACAAGACGCCAACCGGAGTTTCCGTCCGTCCCTATTCGGGGTGCCCACACTGGACGATCAGCCGCCGCATGCTCGGGCTGCCTCGCATCGGTCGCTACGATTGCGCGACCGGGCTTCCATTCTCGTTGATCGTTCGAGATGACGACCCGCCCAAGGCTGGGCAAAACATTGTAGAGGTCCACCCTGCCCTGGCGCTCTGGCTTTGGTTTAGGGATGTGCGCCCGAAAAACTCCTCTTGGATTTACAAGGCAGAGAAAACGACTCGGGAAGAAATCTGGAATCTTCTAAAAGGCAAGTTTGGTTCAGTATTTCCCAAAAACTTGCGATTCGCGGGTGAGATCCCGAGCGATGACGAACTCGACGCCGTCACCGCTTGGCTGTTTGCGCGCTGTTGGCTGCGTCGGCAGCACGTCTCACTCATGGGCGGCGCTCAGGCTGGCGCTCTGCTCCTACCAGTCGATGACGTCCTCCAAGGGGATTTTCCCTGTTTCAGGGCCAACGAGTTGAGACGTCGTCAGCGTGTTTGACGCCGTTCTGGATGCAGGTCCCCTGCCACAATGGCTTTTATTCGGCGGACCCTCGGTAAGTCACCTGCGCTCGAAAGAAAGGCGGGGTGCCGCGCCGTCCGCCTTCGCCGATAGACCACTCTCAAAAAACCCGGCCCGCGCCGTCAGCGTTTGCTCATATCCCGGATATTGATGTCCTTGAAGCGCATGTTCCCGAGGCCACCGGAATGCAACTGAAGCGCGATCCCTCCATCGAACGATTTTGGCGTGGGGTCCGTGAAATCGAGAACCACGACGCCGTTCAGACGGGCGATGTAGCGATTGCCATCCACGATCAGGAGGTAGTCGTTCCAGTCGGTCGGCTTGATGATGTACTCAAATTCGGGGGCGGGCCAGGCGATCCATTGACGTCCGTCGCCGTAGAGGCCGCCGGTGTGCTGGTTCGGATTTCGGTCGATCTCGAACTGCATTCCCTGCGTGATGCGGGACGTGCCGGGCGCGAACTCGGCGTGAACGAAAACGCCGCTGTTGCCGGAAGCCTCGCACTTGAAGCGCAGGGAAAGCTGAAAGTCCTTGTAGTTTTTCTCGGTGCGAAGATACCCGTACTCTTTCGTCACTCCCTGTCCGTGGATGGTTCCATCCTCAACTTCCCATTTCTCGTTACCGACCTTCACCCAATTGGTGAGATCTTTGCCATTGAAAAGGGAAACCCATTGCTCGTTCGCAAGAGGCTCCCTCTTCTTTTGCTGCGCCGAAAGGGCGGCCACGGCCACCGCGGAAATCAAGATCAGTCTTTTCACGTTACTCCTCCCGAATTGGTCATCTTACCTTAATCTGAAAATCGGAACGGCCTCGGGCTACCTGTTCTGCAGCGCGGCGGCCAGCTCGGCCGTCGTCAGGATCCGGTGCGCGAAAGTCGGCCCGTTCAAATCATGCGCCGAGCGCATCATTTCCTTGCTGAACGCCGCGGTTGCGTCCTTGACCAGCGTGACGTGATAGCCCAGCTCCATCGCACACCGGCTGGTGGTTTCGATGCAGGTGTTCGCTAGGAGCCCAATTACGATCACCTGAACGATCCCCTGCCGCTTCAGTTGCAGATCGAGATCGGTGTTTGCAAAGCCGCTCCCGCCCCAGTGTTCCTTGACGACGATGTCGCCCGGTTGCGGTTTGAAGTCCGGATGCCACTCGCCGCCCCAACTGCCTTTGGCGAAGGTTTGAGCCTTGGCGGATGCCAGCTGGTAAGGCGACGGATGGTCCCAGTTTTCAAAGTCGCCCGGCTCCCAGCGGCGATGCGGCACGATGAAGATCCGGATCCCGGCTTTCCGCACCGCGGCGGTAATCGTTCGCAGGTTTTCGAGCAGTCCGACTTCGTTGGCCACATCCCTCACCAACGGCCAGAGCTTCCCGCCGTCGGACAGAAAGTCGTTATACGGATCGACGAACAGTAACGCCGTCCGCTCCCTCGTGTAACTACTTTGGGGCATTCAGTTCTCCTTGCGAGGTTCGAGCGCCCGTGGTGCGAGCCGCGCTACGCGCCAATTTCACGGCGGATAGCCTCGGCGATGAGGCCGGTGTGGCGCTCCACCTGAAGCAGGTCGGGACCTTCCACCATCACGCGCGCCAGCGGCTCGGTGCCCGAGAAACGGATGAGCACCCGTCCCGACGCCCCGAACGCCCGCTCGCACTCGCCGACTTCGCGCATCACGGCTAACATATCTTCGAGCGGCCTTCTTACTCTCACGCGTACGTTGACCAGGCGCTGCGGGTACACTTCGAGGTCAGCCGTCAATTCGTCGAGTCCGAGGCCCGTCCGCCGCACGATTTCGAGCACGCGCAGGGCGGTGAGCATGCCGTCGCCGGTGGTGGCGAAATCGCGGAATATCACGTGTCCCGACTGCTCGCCGCCCAGAGCGGAGTTCGACCGCAGCATCTCGTCGAGCACGTATTTGTCGCCCACGGGCGTGCGGAGAAGACGGATCCCATCGCGTTCGAGAGCCCTCTCCAAGCCCAGGTTCGACATCACCGTCGCCACCACCGTATCGCCGGAAAGGCGTCCGGCCTGCTTCAGGGCGCGCGCGGCGATGAGCAGGATCGCATCGCCATCCACGATCTTCCCGCTCTTCGCGACGAAAATGGCGCGATCCGCGTCGCCGTCGAAAGCCACGCCAAGCTCGGCCCCCTGCGCGACCACTTCCCGGCTCAGGATGTCGACGTGCAGGGCTCCGCAATTGCGGTTGATGTTGCGGCCGTCCGGCGAGCAGCCAATGGTTTCGACGCGCGCACCCAGGCGCTCGAACAGCGCCGGACCGAGGGGCGAGGCTGCGCCGTGGCCGCAATCCAGCACAATTTTCATGCCTTCGAGCGGAGCCGGCTCGGTGGACGCGAGAAAGTCGATATAGCGCATGTCGAGCTCGCGGTCCACTTCAAGTGCGGCGGGCTCGGGCTCGACTCCGCCCTCGAGAAGCCGGAAGATCTCCGTCTCGATTTCGTGCTCCTCGGCGTCGGGCAGCTTGTACCCTTCGTGGCTGAAAATCTTGATTCCGTTATCGTGGTAAGGGTTATGCGAGGCGGATATCATGACGCCCGCCGCGAACGCGTCCGATCGGGCGAGGAAGGCGACACCCGGCGTTGTGACAACGCCCGCGAAACGGGAACGCACACCTCGCCGCGCCAGTCCGCTGGCAACCAGCGCCGCAATCGAGGGCCCGGACTCGCGCGTGTCCATTCCAATCACGATTTCGGCGTTCGCCACGCGGCGGGCGATGGCTCCGCCCAATGCCATCCCAAGCGCGTACACCGTACGGTCGTCGAGAGGCGGCTCTCCGGCAACGCCCCGAATTCCGTCGGTTCCAAACAGCTGCTTTGCCAAGCTATTTTTTCTCCATTTCGACCCTGACAACCACTCTCGAAGAGGATTCGAACCGAACCTGGGGGTCGCCCACGAAAGTGTTCACGCGGAATTCCCTCGCGTCCTCGACGGCCGACAAATCGACGGAATCGGTTATCGCGGAATCCACCAGGACCACGCGGCTCTCAGGCCCCACAACCTTGAGCGAGTCCGGGACGACGCTCTGGCGGGCCACGCGATAACCGTCTAACGGCTTGCCCACGACGCGGATTTTGACCGGGACGTCCCGGGCGACGCGCCGCTCAAACCGGAAGCGTAGTTGGGACGGAATGGCGCGCAGCAGCTTCGCGCCGAACGGCAGCTTCACGTTACCAGCGTCAATATCGAAGGTACGCTCGCCGGGGCCCGCGACGGGTGAAAAATCGAGCAGGACGGACGAGCGCGATCCGGTAACCTTGTCGAGAGTCCTTGAACCGCCTCGCAACTCGAGCGTCACGGCCGCCTCGCGGTCGGAACTGATTTCAAGACCGGAGGCAAGGCCCTTATACGTGACGGGCGCGGTGTAGGAAAAGGTAAGTTGCTGATCGGTGGCGAAAGCGGACCACATGAGCACCGCGGCCGTCAGTGAGAAGAGCTTCCAGCCCCAATTCCGCGTCAGTAGCTCGATCACTGTTCGAAGGCCTTTTCGCGACGGCTGGCCCGCTCTTCGGCGGCCTCTTCCATGGTTGCTTGCGAAGGCATGGCGGTGAGCTTGACCTCACCGAAGTGACCGAGAACTCTCTCGCGCAAACGTTTCAGATCGATGCCCTTCTCGATCTCGCCCCCGGCGGCAACCGAAATATCGCCGGTCTCCTCCGATACGATGATGGACAGGCAATCGCTCTCCTCGGTGATACCGATCGCGGCCCGGTGGCGGGTTCCAAGCTGGAGCGAAACCGAGGGATTCATGGTCAGGGGCAGGAAACAGGCGGCTGCGCAAACACGGTCTTTCTGAAGGATGACGGACCCGTCGTGAAGCGCCTGTCCTTTTTGGAAAATGGATAGAAGCAGGTCGCGTGAAACGCGGGCGTCGAGCGGCACCCCGGATTCGATGAAGGTGCGGAGCCCGATGTCGCGTTCGATCACAATGAGCGCGCCAGTCTTGTCTTCGGAAAGCTTGGCCACCGCGAGCAGGATTTCCTCGGTCGACTCGCGCCTGCGGGAGCTCCGGCCAAATCGCCTCCGGCCAAGCCTGGCAAGCGCCCGGCGGATCTCCGGATGGAAAAGGACAACTACGGCGATAGCCGTGTAAGGCATCAACCCGGACAGGATGGACTGCAGAACTTCGAGCTGCGCCCACAACGCCACGCTGTGGACGAGCCCTATGACGATGATTCCAAGCAGGATATGCGCGGCTCGTGTGCCGCGAACGAGAATCGCGACCTGGTAGATCAGAAAAGCGACCACGAGGATGTCGATAACGGCCGTCAGGGTGAGCTCAGACAGCCGGGTTGCAATCCACAGATCCACAAACCATTTTAGCACCATGCAATGCCTGCAGTGCCTGTACAGTCTTGTCCAATACAAGATGAGCCTGAAGGAAAGGCTGTTTCCAATACAAGATGAGCCTGAAGGGGGAAGTTGAAGCATGCTGGGGTGTGATCATCAGGATGCGGAATGCGAAGAAGTTGAGCCAGGAGGAAATCCAGGCGTTTTTGG
>CAMDED010000113.1 GCA_945893365.1 Candidatus Sulfopaludibacter sp. SbA3
GCGGCACTTCGCTTACTGGCCCGCAGGGCTTCTTCCAGTTGCTTCCGCAGTCGCTCGTTCTCTGCCAGCGCGCCCTTTAATTGCCGCTCCAGAGACTCGACTCGCCCTTCGAGTTCCTTCTCCCGTTCCGAGGACCCATCGCGATGGGGGGCTTGCATCCATTTGAAGATCTCACAAGAGCGAGAATTTGTCCAGCGCCCTCTCTCGATGCCCTGTGTTTATTCACCTTTCCTCTGGTAAACACTGTCCCGGAAGATCACGCTGGATGGCTTGTGGACCGCCACATGGCGGAGCGCGTGATGCGCATCTTGGTGATGATCCGCAAGAACTGGGGCGGCAACCGTACGGAGAACGGCGCTCGGGCGCAAGAGATCCTCACCAGTGTCACCAGTGTGCTGTGTACCGCCCGGCAGCAGGACAAAGATGTATTCCAGTTGTTGGTCGACCTGTTGCGGTCCCCGCAACCGAAACTGCTGGACATCCTGCCACCCGTAGGCGTACGTCCCGGTAACCAAATACCGGAAAAATGGTGGAACAAGCGTGGACCTTGGTGTGAGTAACCCACCGCACAAGTTGCCGCCGAACCGGCCAGATGAGCATCGCCTCGGACAGGTTTCCCGCGGCCGGCTCCTCCTCCACCGCCACCGCCGCCGCCCGCCCCCGAAAAAGCCTTGAAGGCACAAACGCCAAGAGGCCGCCACACCGGCGCTTTACCTCTTGAAATACCAAAGCCAGAAATACTGGCCGCCCGCCCCGTGCCTGTGCCGCGGCTCGAAGCCGCACCGCTCCGCCATGGCAACGGCATCGGCATCCGAGAATGCCACGCCAAGCCATGTATCGTCCGGCGCGGTGGTGAGCGTCGCGTCGCCCTGCACCTGAAACTTAAAGAGCGCGCCCGGCCGGAGCAGCCGATGCACTTCGCGCACGTAATTCTCGATCACATCGCGGCTCGGGATGTGCTGGAACACGATGGTCGAAAAGGCGAAGTCGAAATCGCCGGTGGGTATCGCCGTCAGGTCCGTCCCGTTATTTTGATACACGTGGGCGTTAGGGCGGTCCGCGAGCGCGGCGCGCGCCTGACGCACCATCTCGCCGCTCACGTCGACAGCGTGCACTTCGCCGAACAGGTTTGCGAGCGCCCTCGTTACCCGCCCGGCGCCAGAGCCGATCTCGAGAACCTTCATCCGCCCCGGTTCCATGCCCTGGCAGATGTTGATCATGTCGGTCAGGATCTCCTCAGCCACCGTGCGTTCGCCGGATTGGAAGAACTCGTCGTCCGTCCAGTCCTCTTTGGCGGTGTTGACGTAGTAGCGCGCGTTCTCGCGAGCCCTTTCGTCCCAGTCCCGCCTCATTTTTTCCAGTTGCTGCGATAGATCCGCGCCGTCGTTCATGATATATTATAGGTGACAGTCGCGTGGGCGACTAGCTCAGTTGGGAGAGCACCGCGTTCGCAATGCGGGGGTCGGGGGTTCGAACCCCCCGTCGTCCACCACTCACTTCCCAGGGAATCCCAGCCACCCTCTTGTAAGAATATCCGCCATCGTAAACCCCAGCAGAAGCAGCAGCCAGAAGATTCCGCTCACAGCGACAATTTTCGTTAGCTTCGTGCCGTGTTTCACGTGCATGAAATAGAGCACGACGAGCATCGCCTTGGTGCACGCGATTCCCAATGCAACCGGGGTATTGAGCCATCCCAAGTCGAGGTAGGCGATCCACGTCGTCAGCGCGGTTCCCACCATCAGGGCCAGAAAAACCAGGTAATAGCTCGTCGTCGATATGGAGTGTTCGGATAGGCTTTGTTCAGACATCGTTTTCTTCAGAGGCGTGTCATTTCGTGTGGCGGTCGATCAGGTACAGCAACGGGAAGAGGAAAATCCAGATCAAATCGACGAAGTGCCAGTAGAGACCGCACATATCCACCGGTGTGTTGTATGTCGGCGTGAACTTCCCGCGCCTCGCCTGCACGGTCAGTACGGTGAGAAGACCGATTCCGATCACCATGTGCAGAGCATGCAGCCCGGTCATCACGAAATAAAGCGAGAAGAAAAGCTGGGCCTGTCTTGCGTTCGGTCCCTCGAAATGAAACGACGGACCTGGAATGTGGTGGTCGACGTACTTGTGATGCCACTCGACTGCTTTGACGCCGAGGAACACTCCGCCGAGGAGAATCGTCAGAATCAGAAACGCAACCAGTGCGCGGCGCTTGCCGGCTTGCGACGCGTTCACCGCCAGCACCATCGTCAGGCTGCTGCAGATCAAGACGGCCGTGTTGAACCCGCCGAGCGCGACATCCAAATGGTGACTGGCCGCGGCGAAGGCTTCCGGATAAAACCAGCGGTAGACCAGGTAACAGCAAAAAAGGCCGCTGAAAAACATGATCTCGGTGACCAGAAAGAGCCACATGCCGAGCGTGGAGGCATCCTTTTGCTGTTCGGCCGTATCGAACTGGTGCGCGCGCGGAGCGTGGAAAACCGCGCCGTGGGCTTCAGCGGACATTCGCCTCCTTCTTGGGAGTGACGGAGCCGTTCGGCAGAGAAACGTAATCGTAGGCTTCGTGCGTTACGATCGGGATCTCGTCGAAGTTCTCCACGGGCGGCGGCGAAAGCGTCTGCCACTCGAGGCCAACCGCTCCCCACGGATTGTCCGGCGCGATCTTTCCATAGCGCAGGGACCAGATGAAATAGCACATGGGCAGCAGGTAACCGACGGCCAGTATCGACGCGCCCGCCGTCGACATCACGTTCAGCACCTGGAATTCGTCCGGGTAGGCGTGGTAGCGGCGGGGCATGCCCAGATAGCCCAGAATAAACTGCGGAAAAAACGTAAGGTTGAACCCGATGAAGACGACGAGCGCCGAAAGTTTCGCCAGGATTTCCGGGTACATTCGGCCCGTTATCTTCGGCCACCAAAAGTGCAAGCCGCCCAGGTAGGCCATGATCGTGCCGCCTACCATAATGTAGTGGAAGTGCGCGACGACGAAATAGGTGTCATGCACGTGAACATCGAGTCCGAGAGCGGCCACGAACAGGCCGGTCATCCCGCCGATGGTGAACAGTCCGATGAATCCAAACGTGTACAACATCGGAGTCTCAAGCGCGATTGAGCCCTTGTGCAGCGTGGCGGTCCAGTTAAATACTTTCACCGCGGAGGGCACGGCCACCAGATAGCTGAGCACGGAGAAGACGAGGCCGGCATAGACGGATTGGCCGCTGACGAACATGTGGTGACCCCACACAAGGAATCCGAACACGGCGATCGCGACGCTCGCGTAGGCTACGAACTCATAGCCGTAGACCCGCTTGCGGGCCGACGCGGCGACTAGTTCGCTGATTACGGCCATGGCCGGCAGAATCATGATGTAAACGGCCGGATGCGAATAGAACCAGAACAGATGCTGAAACAGTACGGGGTCGCCGCCGATCGCCGGGTCGAAAATGCCGATATGGAAGGCGCGCTCGGCCGCGAGGAGAACAATCGTCACGGCGATCACGGGGGTTCCCAACACCATGATGAGACTGGCCGCGTAGTGCGACCAGATGAACAGCGGCAGCCGGAACCAGGTGAGGCCGGGTGCGCGCATGCGGTGAATCGTGACAATGAAGTTGAGCCCTGTCAGGATCGAGGAGAATCCGGCGATAAAAATGCCGAGCGCCGTCGCAATCACGAATGAGTTCGAGTAGGTTGTGCTGTAGGGGGTGTAGAAAGTCCAGCCGGTGTCGACGCCGCCGCTCAACAGCGCGTACAGCGTGAACAAGCCCCCGATGGTGAAAATGTACCAACTGGCGAGATTCAGTTTTGGAAACGCCAGGTCGCGCGCGCCGATCATGAGCGGTACCAGGAAATTGCCCAAGGTGGCGGGGATCGCCGGCAGCAGAAAGAAAAACACCATGTTTACGCCGTGCATGGTGAACAGCTTGTTGTAGGTCTCCGACTGCACCATGTCGCCCTGCGGCGTCAGCAATTCGAGGCGGATCATGACGGCGAACAAACCGCCCAGGAAGAAGAAAAACGTGATGGTTGCGAGATACAGCAGCGCGATGCGCTTGTGGTCCTTCGTCAGCAGCCAGGACTTCAATCCATAGCTGGCATTCAGATAATGTTCGCGCTCCGGAACGGTAACAGGTGCGGTGATCATTGTTTACCCTTCGCTCCGCCGGTTTTACTCCTCGCTTCGCCGGTCTTTCTATTCGCCTCAGCCGGCGGTTTCGGCGGGCCTTTCTTCGGACCGATCGATTTGACGTATTCGATCAGACTGAGCAGACCCTCTTCGGTCACGAGCCCTTGAAATGTGGGCATCACGGGCTGGTAACCGAACGCCACCCTGGCGGTTGGGTTGACGATCGATTCCCGAATATATTCTTCGTCCACCAGAACCTTTGCGCCGCCCTCAAGCGGGATTTCCGTGCCGAAGATCAAGGCCAGCGCCGGACCGCGCCCCGTTCCTTCCTCCTTGTGGCAGTTCGTGCAGGCGAGATCCTGAAATAGTTTCTCTCCGCGCTGGGCGAGTGTGCCCTCGGCCGTTCCACCCACAAGCCAGTTCTGATAGTCGTTCGGCTCCATTGCGTGGACGTAGCCGATCATGCCGGAATGCTTGGTTCCGCAATACTCGGCGCAGAATAAATGATAGGCGCCAGCCTTTTCCGCCTTGAACCAAATGGTGGTGTACCGGCCCGGCAGTACGTCCGCCTTCGTCCGAAAGGCCGGCACGAAGAAGCTGTGGATCACGTCTTCCGACGTCATCTTCAGTTTTACGGCTCTGCCCACGGGCACATGCAATTCGTTGATCTCGCGCCTTCCCTCCATGTGCTGGATCTTCCACATCCACTGCTTGCCGACGGCGTAGATTTCGGCCGCATCGCCGGGCGGGCGCGATATCTTGAAGTACAGGCTGGCTCCCCAAACGAAAATGAACAGGGAAACGATCAGCGGGATAATGCTCCACGTCATCTCGAGGGCCATGCCTTCGTGCTCAATGACAGCCGGGGCGGAGTCCTTGCGGCGGCGGTATTTGATGGCGAAGAATACGACGAGCCCGCCGATAAGCACCGAAAAAAACGCGGTCAGCGCGACCAGGAAGAAATAGAGGGCATCCACGTCCGCCGCGAAGGAGGAAGCTTGCTCCGGGAATAAAGGAAGGCTGGGTCGCATGTCTATACTTGCCTCGGGCGAGGGCGGCGGTTCATGGCGAAAAAGCCGGCCAGTGCGAGTAGCGTTGCGACGCCGGCCAGACGCAGGAGGGCGATGGCCGCGGTGGTGTACTTGCCCGTGGTTGGATCGTAATGGAAGCAGAACAGCATCGCCTGGTCGACGACCGTGCCGATCTTGTTCCGCGATGCCTCGATCAACCCGAAGCGGAGATCCCGAGGAGCATAGTCCACGCCGTAGAAATACCGGGCCACGCGGCCCTGCGGCGTCACCGTAAGCACCGCGCTCGCGTGCGCGAACTGGTTCGTCTTTTCATCGTACGTATAGCGGAAACCCACGGCGGACGTAAGGGCTTTGATGGAGGCTTCATCGCCGGTCAGAAAATGCCACCCCTTCTCCGTGCCGGGCCGCTTGTATCGCCTGGTCGAGCTATCCTTCTTACCCGCCGCCTGCAAGGGGCCTTCGCTGGGATCGAAACTGACGGCGACGACATCGAAATCCTTGCCGGCGTCGAATGTCACGGCCTTAAGAGCGCTTGCGAGCCCGCTCAGCGTCTGGGAGCAAAGCATGGAGCACTCGTAGTACACCGGCGCGAGGATCACGGGACGCGTACCGAAATACTCACCGAGCTTTACGGAACTCCCGGATTCGTCCTTGAAAACCAGATCGAGCGGAAGTTGCGCGTCTAAACGTTGATCGATGCCGACATCGCGCAGGGGCGCGGGCAGCGTGTTCGAAGAAGCGCGTGAAGGGAGGGCGGGACGCCCCTGCGAGAAGGCGGCGGTGGCGGCAAGCAGCAGAAGAAAAGGTCTCATTTCGACGCCTTCACTGCCCTTGGCGCCATCCGCCTTTCGGCCATCAGCTTCATGGCCTCGCTCACGGGAATGCGCACAATCCCCTTTTCCGGTTCCACCCAGCCATAGGTCGCGAGGACGGCGTCCTCCTCGGCTCGAATCGTCTTGAGGTCCTGGATCGAATTGCTCTGGAGGCGCGGTTCGGGCGGCAGCGCGTTCGGATCGGTAACGGCGAGCGGGGCGGGCTTCGGACTTTGTGCCGCCTCGCGCTTGGCGAGCGTATCGAACATCAGCAACATCAGGCCGATTACGATGAGAATCGCGACGCCGAGGTAGAGGCCGAAACGTCCGGCCGCTCCGGCATCGGCATCGCTGCGCTCATGCCCGTTCGGGTTAATGTGCCGGCTCATAGTCTTTGCTTTGCCGCGCCTTACGGGCGCGTTAGCGCCTCCTCTAAATGGGGATCGTGAACCGGCATCAGGGCCCGCTTCTTCAGTTGAAGGAGGAAAGAGCTGAGCCAAACGCCGCCAAGACCGATGGGGGCCATCGGGTCGAGCCAATGAAACGCAAAGCTGTCTTTGCTGAACTCGGGCGCCACCAGGAAGAACAAATCGACACAACGCATCACAAGCAGCCAGAGCGCAATCGACGTCAGCCGCCTGTTGTCGCGTTTGATGTCGCGCGAAAGCAGCAGCACGAACGGAAGCGCGAAGTGGAAAACGATTATCGCAAGACCCACCCATTGCCATCCATGATTGAACCGGCGGAGATACCAGGGAATCTCCTCTGGCAGATTCGCCGACCAGATGATGAGCAATTGTGAAAACGAGAAGTACGCCCAGAGCATGACGAAGGCGAACATCAGTTTGCCCAGGTCGTGCAAGTGCGCCGGCGTAATGACGTCGCACATCGGTTTGCGGCGCGCCAGAAACACGGTAATGACAATCACGAAAGCGAGCGCCGAAACGGCCTGCCCGCCCATCACGAGAATGCCGAAAATCGTCGAGAACCAGTGCGGATCGAGCGACATAATCCAGTCGATCGCGGCGAAGGTGACGGTGCCCCCGTAGACCAACAGCCCCGGCCCAGCCAGCTTTTGCAGCTTTTCCGCCGCCGGATTCGCGCCCGCCGCATCCTGTTCGGCCGAATACTTGTTCATCAGGGATGCCAGCAGATACCAGGCGGCGAAATACAGGACGGCGCGGCCCATGAAAAACGGCACGTTGAGATAGGCGCTTTTGATGCGGAGCAAGGGATCGCCGGAAACAAGAGCGGGATCCGCCCACTTGTAGAGCCTGCCCACGCCAAGAGCCAGCGGCAGAAACAACAGCGCCATAAGGGGCACGGTGCGAACCGCGGCTTCGAGGATGCGCCGGATCACCAAGCCCCATGCCCCTCCCGTCAACTGATGCAGCATCAGGATCGCGAGCGAACCCAGCACCACACCGAGCACCAGCATGTATCCAACCAGGTACGAACGCAGAAACTGGTCCGGGCTCACGAACGCGCCGAACACGCACAGCATCAGAGCCGCGCCGCCCACAATCCGCGCCCGGCTTGAAAGCCGCCCGATGTCCCGCGCCAGCTCGGGAGAAACGTCGAAGTCGCGGCTCATTTCCTCGAGTCTCCCTTCTTCGCCCCGCCCTTCTTCGATGCATCGGCCGCGGGAATCAGATCGCGGATTCCCGCAGGGAGGTCGGCGAGCCTGGCGTATTGACTCAATTGGAGGGTCCGCACGTAGGCGGCAATCGCCCAGCGGTCCTTCGGTTCGATCTGCGCCGAATAATCCTGCATGGCGCCAAAACCACTCGTAATCACGTCGTAAAAGTGTCCCACGGGCAGCTCGCGCATGCGGTCGCTGTGGAACGAGGGCGGCCTTCGGAATCCGCGCCTCACGACCATTCCCAAGCCGTTTCCGAGATGGTCGTGGCACGGGGTGCAGAAGATGTTGAACCGGTCCCGCCCGCGTTCCAGAACTTTCTCCGTAACCGGGAACGGAACCTCCGCGATCTCCTTTCCGCCAGCCATACCCGTGTAGAATTTCGTATCTTCACGGAGGTGTCCGCGCGCGATCGTGCCCGCGACCAGCGGACGCGAAGCCCGCCCGTCTTCATAGAACCTGCTGGCCTCGAGGGGCTGGACCTTCGGCTGATCGTGCATATCCTGCCTGCACGCGGATGCGAACAATAGCAGCATGGCGGACGCGAACGTTCCTCGAAGGTTACTCCGCAACTTCGGATACCTCCCGCGGCCCAAGCAGTTCCAGGAATTTCGCGGTCCCTTCCCGGTCGAACTTCGGGTCCGCCGCTTCGATGCACAGGAAAAACCGGCTTCTCGACGCAAGCGCGAACCGCTCCACGTTGAATACGGGGTGGTAGGGCATCGGAAGTCCGTTCAGCGCGAGCATTCCGAGAACCGCCGTCACGGCGGCCGCCAGAATCGTGGTCTCGAACGCTACCGGAATAAACGAAGGAATGCTGTGAAGCGGGCGGCCTCCAACGTTCAACGGATACGCGATCACCGTCGTCCAATACTCAAGCCCGTAGCCGCCGAGACATCCGAGAAGCCCGCCGATCAAAACGAGAAGCGGAAGTTTATTCTTGTGGAGATCGAGGGCGTCGTTCAACTCCTCAACAGGGAACGGCGTGTAGGCGTCGAGCTTTCTGTACCCGGCGGCGCGAGCGCTCCGTGCGGCGGCCACGAGCGAACTCGGGTTGTCGAATTCGGCGATGAGTCCGTAAATGGGTTTCGAAATCATTTCGGCGGCTCCGTCACCTCGGCTTGCGGCAGAATCTGCCGGATCTCAAATATCGAAATCATCGGCAGGAAGCGGACGAACAGGAACAGGAGCGCCGCGAACAGCCCGATGGTTCCCAGAAAGGTGGACCAGTCCCATGCCGTCGGATGGTACATTCCCCACGAGGACGGCAGAAAATCGCGGTGCAGGCTCGTCACCACAATGATGAATCGCTCAAGCCACATCCCGATGTTCACGATGATCGACATCGCGAACAGTACGGGAACGCTGTTGCGAACCTTCGAAAACCACAGCGTCTGCGGCGCGATGACATTGCAGAATATCAGCGCCCAGTAGCCCATTGCGTACGGACCCGTCATGCGGTTCCAGATCATGTAGCGTTCGTACGGATTGCCGCTGTACCAGGCCATGAACGCCTCCACCATGTAGCCGTAGGCCACAATCAGACCCGTCGCGAGCATGACCTTCGCCATATTCTGCAGGTGCCGCATCGTGATCAGGCCTTCAAGGCCGTAGATTTTGCGCAGAGGAATCGCCAGCGTCATCACCATCGCGAATCCCGAGTAAATCGCGCCCGCGACGAAGTAGGGCGGGAAAATAGTTGTGTGCCAGCCGGGAATCAGCCCCACCGCAAAATCGAAACTGACGACCGTGTGGACCGAGACCACGAGCGGCGTTGCGAGGCCGGCGAGCAACAGCGAACAGGTTTCGTAAACCTGCCAATGCCTCGCCGATCCCCGCCAACCCATCGCCAGAATTCCATAGGTGAAGCGGGAGAAGCGCTTTTTCGAACGGTCGCGCAGCGTCGCCAGATCCGGAATGAGACCCACGAACCAGAACAACAGCGACACCGACGCATAGGTTGACACCGCGAACACGTCCCACACCAGCGGGCTGCGGAACTGCGGCCAAAGGCCCATCGTATTCGGGTACGGAAACAGCCAGTACATGAGCCATGGACGCCCCAGATGCAGCACCGGGTAGAGGCCGGCGCAGGCGACGGCGAATAGCGTCATGGCTTCCGCAAAACGGTTGATCGAGTTTCGCCACGTCTGGCGCAACAGCAATAGGATGGCTGAAATCAGAGTGCCCGCGTGGCCGATCCCGATCCACCACACGAAATTGACGATGTCGAAGCCCCAGCCGATGGGAACGTTGACGCCCCAGATCCCGATCCCTTTCACCACCAGGTAGCCGATCGAATACAGCAACAGCATGGTGAGCGAGAAGGCGATGCCAAAGCCCACCAGCCAGACGAGCGGCGTTCGCTTGGTCAGAACGATCGAGCTGATCTTGTCGGTGACGCTCCCGAACGTCTGTCCCGGATCGAGAACCGGCGGCTGAATGGGAGGTGTGGACGAGCCGCTCATGCCTCGATCTCCGGATTCGGGTTCCTGAGCGCGGCCAGATACGTGGTTCGCGGCTTCGTATTCAGCTCGGCTAGCATTCCGTAATTCAGCTTCTCGGCTTTCAAACGCGACACCCGGCTTGCAGGGTCGTTGATGTTTCCGAAGACGATAGCCTGCGCGGGGCAGGAGGCCTCGCACGCCGTCACCGCTTCGCCATCCCGGATCGCGCGGTCCTCTTTCTTCGCCTCAATTCGAGCATGGTTGATTCGCTGCACGCAGTAACTGCACTTTTCCATCACGCCGCGGCTGCGAACGCTAACGTCCGGATTCTTCTGCATTGCGACCGTCGGGTTCACAAAATCGGAATACAGAAAGAAATTGAACCGGCGCACCTTGTAAGGACAGTTATTCGAGCAGTACTTGGTGCCGACGCAACGGTTGTACGTCATGTCGTTTAGCCCCTCGGAGGAATGCGACGTCGCCGCCACCGGGCAAACCACCTCGCACGGCGCGTTCTCACAATGCATGCAGGGGACGGGCTGGTGGATCGCGGAGGGATTATCCAAATCGCCGTCAAAATAGCGATCGATTCGAATCCAATGCATCTCGCGGCCCGCGAGCACCTGATCTTTTCCGACCACCGGAATGTTGTTCTCCGCCTGGCAGGCGACCGTGCAGGCGTTGCAGCCCGTGCAGGATGTGAGATCGATCGCCATTCCCCAGGCATAGCCTTCATACTTGTGATCGGGATAGAGCGTCAACCCCTTTGGCGGCGCTTCGGCCAATTCCTCCACGAACTCCGGATTCTCCCGGTACTCCTCAATCGTGCCGGCGAGCGCGAGGGCGCGGCCTTCCATGCTCTGGTGATCCTGGGTGCACGCAAGCGGGTACCGTGCGCCTGTCTTCACGATCTCGAGGTCCGCGCCGAACCACGGTGCGCTTGCAGTGCGAATCGAATAGGCGTTGAAGCCATTCCCGTTCCCGACTTTCCCGGCGCGCGTGCGCCCATAGCCCAAGTGCACCGTGACCGAATCCTTCGCATGGCCCGGGACGATCCACACCGGCGCCTTCACCGTGCGGTTCCGGTAGACGAGATCGACAACTTCCTCGTTCCGGAGTTGCAGTTTTTCGGCGAGCGCCGGGCTGACCATCGCCGCGTTGTCCCACGTGATTTTCGTCAGCGGCTTCGGTAATTCCTGCAGCCATCCGAGATTCGAAAAGCGTCCGTCGTGGACTGTAGGATCCGGCCGGAAGACGACTTCGATCCCGGTTGACGCCGGCGCCGGGGCGGGCCAGCTCGGCTTCAATCCGACGTTCTTCGCTGGCGATGCTGTATCCGCCACCACGCCATCGTGAACCGATTTCCGCCACCACGTTTCGAAATCGGGTTTCCCCGGGGCCCAATGTCCGCGGACAATTTCATAGCCGCTCGACTCCGGCAACTCGGTGAAAGCGGCCAGGAACTCATGGATCGACTTGCTCCGATAGAGCGGGGCGATAAGGGGTTGAATAATCGAAACGGTCCCGTCGAAGGCGCGCGTGTCGCTCCAATTTTCAAGATAGTGCGTGTCCGGAATGTGCCAGTGGCAAAGCTCTCCCGTCTCGTCGTCGTAAAGGCCGTGGTGGATGCGCAATGCGGCCTTCAAAAGCTTCTCCTTAAAATTTAGATCCGCCGGGGCGGAATAAACGGGATTCGCGCCGATCACGACCAGCAGCTCGACCTTGCCCGCTTCGAGCTCGGCGGCAAGCGCTTCGAGCGTATTCGCACCCTGGGCTTCGATCGGGTCGATGTGAACTACGGTGCGGCCGATATTGCCCAGGTGATGATTGATGGCGTGCGCGAGCGCGTGCACCGCGCCGGGCTGCTCGCCGCCCGCGATCACGGCTGAAGCGCCTTTGTGCCGGTCGAGATCTTTCGCGACGGCGCCGATCCACTTCGCGTGCGGGCTGCCGGCGCCATCCGGATTCGCCCCGGGCAGGTTCACGCCGAGCGCCTTCGCCACCGCTCGCGTGAAAGCCTCCATCTCGGAAGCGCGAACCGGAAGCCTGTGATCGGCCTTTGCTCCGGTGTTGGTCGGCATCGTCTCGGCGGCGTAAAGCCGATTCATTTCCGTCTTCTCGCCGCGCACGCGGCGGCCGGCTGCGAACTCGCGGGCATATCGGACGGAGGCTCCGCCGGATGCGAGGAAGTCCGCGCCCAGAGAGAGAATCACTTTGGCCCCGTCGAGCTTGTAGTATGTGTCGACAGGTTCGCCGAACGCCATGACGGCTCCGGCTTTTGCCGCGTGCGCGGCGCACGGCTCGAACTGATACCACTTCGACGCCGGATATTGCTTCAGAATTGCCTGAAGCTGCGCCGCCGCGGTAGGCGACGCGATTGCCTCGGTCAGGATGCAAATGCCGCCGCCTTGCTTAGGCTTCTGCGTCGCGAGCGCTTCCTTCACACTTCCCAGGAACGCCGCGTAGGAACGAATGTCGCCGCGGAAAGTAATCGCCTGTGAACGGTCCGGATCGTAGAGCGACAGCACGCTCGCCTGCATGATGGCGCTCGCCGCGCCGAGGCTCGCCGGGTGCGCGGGATTGCCTTCGATCTTCGTGGGCCGTCCCATGTGGCTCTCGGCAAGGACTCCCGCCGCCCCGCCAGGCCCGGGAATGGCGGTGGCGAAATAGAAGGGCTTGCCCGGAACGAAGTCTTCCGGCATGCGGACGTACGGAACGATCGTCTCGGGAGGCTGCTTCGTGCAGGCGCTCAGGCCGGCGAGAGCCAGGGAAGCACCCGCCAGTTTCATGAAATTGCGCCGCCCCACCACGTCCTCTTCGGGCCACTCCGATGCCAGACGCGGAAATTCACGGTCCAGAAACTCCTGAAACCCGGGCGTCCCGGCCAATTGTTCCAGACTCCGCCAGTAATCGCGTCCACGCGCGCCGGTCAGGCGTGTTCGGATCGTGGCCAGGTCCAGACTCTTCGTATTCTCGCTCGACATTCGTTCTTTACTCAGCGGTGGCACGTGGAACAGCTCGTCCGGTTCTCGATGCTGTATTCCTTAACCAGTCTGCGCCCCAGGGCCAACTGATCATCCGGAGGCTGATAGTCCATGCGGAAAACGTCCGCCCGCGGCCGCACATATTTTTCTGGGTTGCGATGGCAATCGAGACACCATTCCATTTGCAGGGTACTCTGCTGGTATACCAAGGGCATCTTATCCACGCGGCCGTGGCAAGTGGCGCAGCCAACGCCCTTACTCACGTGGATACTGTGATTGAAATAAGCGAAATCGGGCAGATCGTACACACGGGTCCACTTGATCGATCTGTCCGTGCGGTAGCTCTCACGCACCGGCTCGAGAGTCGGGCTCGTCAGCCAGATTTGCGAATGGCAGTTCATGCACGTCTTTGTGGGTGGAATACCGGCGAACGAGGAGTCCTCGACGCTGGTGTGGCAGTACCGGCAATCGAGGCCGATCCCGCTAACATGATGGGCGTGGCTGAACGGAACGGGCTGCTCCCGGTCCACTCCGGCCTGAGTCGCGTACGTCGAACGGCTCAACTCACCGAACGCCCACGTCAGGAATCCCAGGATGAAAACCGCCCCGAAGATTGTGATTCGGGAAAATGTATTGGTGCTGCGATGGAATATCTGGGACATCGCCTAAGCCGTTGTCCCCAGTCGCCCGTCCCCAACGGTTCCATCCTCAGCCCACGCTTTCAGTCTGTGCATGAGAAATGTATTTTCCATTATTACTCAACCAAGGCCGATTTCCAAAATTTATCGTCGTCCGTGATGGGAGGCGGAGGTTAGAGTGTCTTGCGCCGTCCGATACTACGGTTGCGTCGCGGACAATCGTGTGCGGATGCGCCGCGCAATATCGGGATCGCCAGCGGTATCGCGCGCCTCATCAACGTGCCTGTCGGCCGAAATTTCGACTCGCCACGGTCGAAACAGGCCGCGGGGTGACGATTATCGACGCTTCCGATGGCGGCGAAGGCGTTCCCGAACTATCCACCATCGGCAGGCATCCTGGTCGGCGCCGGAGCTCCGATCCCGCTCGATGTGATTGGCTTGGCCCCATATCGGCGTCTCGCCTCACTCGCCGAAACCGCGCATCGAGCGGCCGCTTTGGCGACAGCCTGGACTTTTGCCGCGTTCTCGTCGGTTCCGTCTGTAGCATGTTATGATCTCGGTAACCGAGACTTAAAGTGAGCCGCCCATCCGATCTCGTCCAGGGAACGCTCGACCTCCTTCTGCTGAAAATTCTTGCGCTTGAACCGCTCCACGGTGTGGCGATCGGCCGGCGCCTGAAGCAGGTCTCAGGCGAGGTTCTCCAAGTCAGCGACGGTTCACTCTATCCGGCACTGCACAAACTGGAGCAATCCGGCTGGATCAAAGCCGAATGGAAGACCAGTGAGCTCGGACGCCGCGCCAAGTTCTATTCCCTAACGCGGCCTGGGCGCAAACAACTGGAGCGCGAGGCCGCCGAATGGCAGCGGCTGTCGAATGCGATCAACGGAGTCGTTACATTGAAGGAGGCCTGAACGCCGTGGCTTTCGAACGTTGGTTCTACATCGTCAGGCTGCGGCTACGGTCGCTGTTCCGGCGCGCGCAAGTGGAGCGCGAACTCGACGAGGAGCTTCAGTTCCAACCGGGCCTTACCGCTCGCGCCATCGCCCGGTCGAAGGAGGAATGCCGCGACATGCGCCGCATTCACATCGTGGACGATTTCGTGAAAGACCTGACGCTTGCCATCCGCGTCCTCCGCAAGAGCCCTGTGTTCGCGTGCGCTGCCACAGCTACCATCGCTCTCGGTATGGCCGCTGCCGCCGCCATGTTCAGCGTCACCAACGCGGTACTGCTCAGGTCTCTTCCTTACCGCGACGCGGAGCGGCTGGTACTAGCCGAATCACCCGTTTCGAACGCAGCGTACGTCGATCTACGCAGCCGAACGCAATCCGTCTTTGCGGACGCCGCATCGGTGACGGTCTATCGGGCGATCGTGCCGCGCGAAGACGGCAGCGCCGAAAAGATTTCCAAAGGACAAGTCACGGCCAACTTCTTCCGCATGCTCGGCGCCTCAATTGCGTTCGGCCGCGATTTCACCTCGGCCGACGCCGCGCCGCCCGCACATCCCGAGCCACTCTTCCCACCGCCCGCTGGTTCAGTCGCGATCCTGAGTCACGAATATTTTGTACGCCGCTACGGCGCGAATCCGACAATTCTCGGCCGTGAAATGCGGAGCTCAGGCCAACGCGGACCTGTCGTCGTGGGAGTCCTCGCGCCTGGCTTCCGGTTACTTCTCCCCGGCGGAACGGAGCCGTCGCCCGATGTCTGGATCGTCAACAATCGCGCTTACGACCCTACGCATCTGATGAGCGATTACCCGTATCGCGTCATTGCGCTGCTGCGTCATGACGTCACACTCAACCGCGCCCAGACAAAGGCGGATGAAGCCGCCGGCGATCTGCGAAGAGACTATCCCGGATTCCGCATCCGTTTGGTGAACTGGCGCGAGGCTCTCACCGCCGAAGTCCGGCCCGCGATCGAGGTGTTGATGGGAGCGGTAATGTTTCTTCTTCTCATCGCGTGCGCCAACGTGGCCAATCTGCTATTGGTCCGGACTTCCCAACGCGAACGGGAGTTGGCCGTGCGCGCGGCGCTCGGCGCACGCAGAGGCCGGCTCATGCGCCAAATGCTGGCGGAGGCGATTCTGCTTGCCGCGTGCGGAACAGCCGCTGGTATCGGCTTCGCGCATCTTGGCCTGCGCCTGGTGATCCACCTTTTGCCAGCCAACGTCCCACGAGCGGATTCCATCGAAATCGACTGGCTTGTGGTGCTGTTTTCGTGCGCCGCCGGCCTGGTGGAAGCCATTGTGTTTGCCGCGATTCCGGCTTGGAGGGCGGCGCGGGCGGATGTCATGCGAACGCTGCGTGCCGGGGGCCGCGGCGCGGCTATTGCTAAGGGCGGATTCCTGCGCAACGGCGTAATCGTGGCTGAGGTTGCATTGTCTTTCGTTCTGCTGACTGGCGCGGGATTGATGTTCCGGAGCTTCCTCGAATTGCGCCGCGTCAATCCCGGCTTCGATCCTCATAGCCTTCTTACAGTCCTTACAATCGGCGACGCGCACGGCTTTCAGCAATCGGAGCGCCGGCTTGCTTTCCTCCGTGAGGTGCAGCGTAGCCTGCTTTCGATCCCCGGAGTGCAGGCCGTGAGCGGAGCGCCAAGCCTGCCGCTCGGCGGCACGGGAGGTCCGCGCCGCGGCGTGAGTTGGGCTACGGACTTTGCCCCTGCTAGTGAACTACAGCGAGCCGATATGCCCTATGTACTCCCGGGATACTTCGAGATTCTCCGAACCCGTCTGATTGAAGGGCGAACGTTCACGGAAAGCGACAATGCGCCGGACCGCAATGTGGCGGTCATTGACGATCTGACGGCGGCGAAGGCCTTCCCGAACCAATCCGCCATAGGCAAGCGAATCCTTGTCAGCCCCGGAGCTCCGGTCCGGCTCGATGTGATTGGCGTGGTCGCACATCAGCGTCTCGCCTCACTCGCCGAACCGGGCATCGAGCAGATTTTCGTGACCGATGGTTTCCATGGTATCGGCATCTCACGGCAATGGGCTCTTCGAACCGAGGCGGATCCAACGAAGATAGCACCCGCGGTTCGCGCCGCGATCGCCATAGCTTCAAATGGACGTTTGGCTGTAACCGAGATGCGGACGATGGAGGCGATCGTGGATGCCGCCGAGGCGCGAACGCGGTTCCAACTCCTGCTGATCGGCTTCTTCGCGGCTACGGCGGCTTTGCTGGCAGCCGTGGGCCTTTACGGCGTTCTCGCCAGTTCCGTCTGTCAACGCACCGCGGAAATCGGAGTCAGGATTGCCGTCGGCGCTGAGCCCTCTCGAATTTTCCGCCTTGTTGTGGGCCAAGGCGTGCTGCTCAGCGCCATCGGTATCGCCATTGGTGGAATTTCCGCCCTCGGCCTTACACGACTCATGGGCGCAATGCTTGTCGGCGTCAAGCCAGCCGACCCATGCACCTTTGCCGCGATGGCCATTCTGTTTGTGGCGATCGCCGCTATTGCCTCTTGGATCCCTGCGCGCCGCGCCGCCGCCATCGACCCAACCGCCGCTCTGCGGGAAGGCTGAGTTGGCAGCTGAAGCTGGACACCGGAAGACAGGCCAGCGGAGATTTTCCTGTTTACGGCAGACTGCCGAAGTATTCAAGGAATCGGCGTGCGTAGAGGTCGAGGTTTTCAATGCTGCCCGCGCCCTTGCCCGATCGGTCGAGAAGCGGTGAGCACATTTCATATCCGACGCTGCCCGTGAACCCGTTGGCGCAAAGACTGGCGAGAAACGCGGCGTTATCGATGAAGCCTTCGCCCGCCGGCACGGCCTGAACGTAAGGCGACTGGGGCGTGTAGTTGATTACCTGCGCATCGTAGCTGTAACGTGGCCGCTTGTCGTAACAGGCGACTGTCGTGTGCGCGGTCACCGGCCCCATCAGACGGGCCGCGGCGTCGAGATCGGCCCCGTGGAGCGCCGGCGACCACGCGTCGAATAGAGCGCGGCAGTTGGGTTCGCCGACGGCCCCGATAAGGTCGAAATGAGATTCAAACCCGCAGGCGAAATCGTGGTGGTTCTGGACGCCGATGATGACGTCGAACTCGGCCGCGCGGCGCGAACATTCCTGCAGAGCCGACACGATGAGGTTCCATTGAGCGGTGTAGGTGGACGCCGGGTTCTCATAGCCGGTGAAAATGCGGACGATGGAGGCGCCAAGGTCGCGCGCGAGCCGCGCCAGTTCTCCGATGTAGTGCACTTGTATCTCCCGATGGGGAATATCGGCATGTTCGAGGTCGGCGGTGAGATTGTTGTAGCCCGCGATCACGACATGATGGAGCTTGCGCCGCTCCAGATGGGCTCGAAGCCTGGCGCGCGCCGCGGCGTCGAAATCGAGGATCGAGAGATGCGGGCGTTTCGCCGTGAGCATGACGCCGCCGTAGCCGAGATCGGCCGCCTTGTCGACGAAGTCTTCGAGTGAGAGGCGGGCCTGCCCCCAGAAACCGGCATAGCTGACTGAATGAAGTAAAGCGGGAAGTTTCACAGAACCCACGGTATCGCGCCCGCGCGCCGAACTCAAGAGCGCTGTGGGCCGCGAGTTTACGCGCTGAATTCAACGGCGCGCGCGAGCTTGACCGCCGGATTCTCCCGCAATTGCGCCAGAACCGCCTCGGGGACCGCATCGTCCGTCGAGACGACCGCAATCGCCTCGAACGGTTCGCCCGGCGACGGCCGCACATCGCCCCTGCCAAGCGAGAAATTTGCGATATTGATCCGGTTCTTTCCGAGTACGCTGCCCACGTATCCGATGACGCCGGGCACGTCCTGGTTCTTCATGAAGATCAAGTGGCCCGACAGATGCGCTTCGCAGTAGATGCCGTCCACCTGAACGAGCCTCGACTTGCCCAGCAGCACCGCGCCCTCGACCGTGGTGGTTCCGGCGTCGGTCTCGAGCTCGATGCGGATCGAGTCCATCGGCCCCGTGCGCTTCTCGTGCACTTCGGCGACGTCCCAGCCGCGCTGCTCCGCAATCTGCATGGCGTTCACCAGGTTCGCCTTATAGGAAAGCGACCGGTTCAGCACGCCCGCAATTCCCGAATTCCGCAGCAGGTTGGTGTTGCTCGCCGCGATGTTTCCGAAATAGTGCAGCCGCACGGTTTTCGGATTACCCTTGGCGAGGTAGGCGGCGAAATTGCCCAGCTTCTCGGCGAGCGAAATGTAAGGACCGATCGAGCGGTATTGCTCCGGTGAAAGCGCCGGCATGTTGACCGCATTGATGGCCACGCCGCTCTCGAGATACTCCACAATCTGCTCGGCGATCCGCACGCCGACGATCTCTTGCGCTTCTTCCGTCGCACCGGCGATGTGCGGGGTGGCGAGCAGCAAGGGCGCGGCGAATAGCGGGAAATCCGGCGACGGCGGCTCGGTTTCGAACACGTCAAGAGCCGCGCCGGCGCACTTTCCGGAGGCGAGCGCCTCACCGAGCGCTTCGTTGTCGATCAACTCGCCGCGCGCGCAATTCACGATGCGCACTCCCTGCTTCATGGCGGCGAAAGCGTCCCGCGAGAGCAGCCCGTTCGTTTCCGGCGTGAGCGAAACGTGCAGAGTAATGTAATCGCTTTGCGCGAAGAGCGTGGAAATCGGCACGAGCTCCACGTTCAGATCGCGGGCCGTCTGTGAGGTGACATAGGGATCGCTCGCGATAATCCGCATGTCGAATGCGCGCGCGCGCTTCACCGTCTCGCGCCCGATGCTCCCCAATCCCACAACGCCCAAGGTCTTACCGCGCAGCTCGCTGCCGAGAAACTTCTTCTTCTCCCACTTACCCTTTCTCGTGGATTCGTTGGCCGGAGAGATGTGCCGCGCCATGGCCAACATCAGCGCGAGCGTGTGCTCGGCAACCGACACGGCATTGCCGCCCGGCGTGTTCATCACAAGCACGCCGGCCGCGGTCGCCGCCGGCAGATCGACGTTATCCACGCCGACCCCCGCGCGCCCGATTACGCGAAGCTTCGGAGCCTTCGCGAGAACCTTGGCCGTCACCTGAACGGCGCTCCTGACGACAAGGGCGTCGGCGTCCGCCAGATGAAGGGCATACTCCTTGGGATTCGATACGATGACGTTCCAACCGGAACGGGACCTGAATAGGTCGATGCCCGCTGGGGCCATCGGCTCCGCAATCAAGATGTTCATAGAGTCGAAAAAGGGCTTACGGAACCGCTATCGGCGTCGGAATGGCGGCGTAGGCATACACTCGCTGAACCGCCGCCACGCCCTTGCCGAACTCCACGGGAATTCCGTTCGAGTACAGAATGGTTTCGAGTGCCGCCACCATCGCGAACAGATCCCAGAAATCGAAGTAGCCGAGATGCGCGATACGAAAAATCCGGCCCTTCATGGAACCCTGTCCGTTCGTGATGATCGCCCCAAAGCGGGTGCGCAGCTCCTTGACGATAACGCCGGAATCCATGCCGCTCGGCGCTAGTATCGACGTGACGGACGAACCGGGCGAGTCCGGCGCGAACAGCTCAAGCCCGAGTTCCGTGCAGGCCGCGCGCATCGCCAGCGCCAGCAATTGCGCGTTCGCGACCAGATTCGCCATGCCGAGGCTCTTGACGTACTTGAGCGCTTCGCCGAGAGCGAGAATGAGCGACGTCGCGGGCGTCCAACTGGATTCGCCCAGATCCGCGCTCTTCTTTTCCTTCTTCAGATTGAAATAGTAGTGCGGGAGAGTGGCGGTTTCCGACAGCGCCCACGCCTTCTTACTGACGCTCAGGAACGCGAGTCCAGGCGGAATCATGAACGATTTCTGCGAGCCGCCGATCAGCACGTCGATGCCCCAGCCGTCGACATCGAGGGGCATCGTGCCGATCCCGGTGATGCCGTCGACGACGAGAATCGCGTCCGTCGAGCCCACTGCCGCCGCCATGCCCTGGATATCGTGGGCCGCGCCCGTTGAGGTCTCCGACGCCTGCACGAAAACGCCTTTCGTGGCAGGCTCCGCGGCGAGGGCCGCCTGTACCGCTTCGACGGAAACCGCTTGGCCGTACTCGGCCTTCAACACCGTCACGTCCAGGCCGTAGGCTTTGGCGATTTCAACCCAGCGCTCGCCGAATTTTCCGGCGGAGCACACGACGACCTTGTCGCCCGGCGAAAACAGGTTGGAGACCGAAGCGTCCATCGCGCCCGTTCCCGAGGCCGCGAAAATCAGCACGTCGTTCGATGTGCCGAGCACGTCTTTGAGGTCCGCCAGGGCCGCCGTGTAGATGTTCCGGAAGTCCTGCGTGCGATGATGGATGTCGCTTGCCATCATGGCTTGCATCGCGGGGGGGTATAGCGGCGTAGGCCCCGGAGTAAGCAGTCTTTGCTTTCTGATGTGCATGTAAGGGCTTTAAACACTTAGAATAGCAGATCATGCCTCTTCTCGACCGTATTCAGACCGATCTGGTCCTTGCGATGAAAGCCCGCGACGAAGCACGCCTGAGCGCTCTTCGAATGATGAAGTCCGCTCTGAAGAAACTTGAGGTCGATTCGATGAAACCGCTCGACGAGCCGGCCGAAATGCAGGTGCTGAATTCGCTGATCAAGCAGCGCACCGAATCGGCGGAAATGTTCCGGACGGGCGGGCGGCCCGAGATGGCGGAGAAGGAGGAGGCGGAGCGCTCTCTGATCGAATCCTACATGCCGGCCTCGGCAACCTCGGAGGACATTGAAGCGGCCCTTACGGCCGCCTTGGCCGAGACGGGCGTCACCGCGCTCAAGCAGATGGGCGTCGTCATGAAGGCCACGCAGGCGAAGCTCGCCGGGAAGCGTGTGGACGGAAAAGCTCTGAGCGAAAAGGTTCGCTCGCGCCTCTCGTAACGAAAGAAAAGGAAACCATTCTCATGAGCGATCAACCGTTCCGCCCATTCGTTCCCGAAAACATGAGCATGACCGAGTTCACCTGGCGCGCCGTGCTGCTTGGACTCGTGATGTCCGTCGTGCTCGGCGCCGCCAACGCGTACCTCGGTCTCCGGGCCGGCCAGACGATCGCCGCCACCTACCCGGCCGCGGTCATCGGAATGGCCGTACTGCGGCTGGGGAAGGGAAGCATTCTCGAAGAAAATCTGGCGCGCACGGCGGGGTCGATCGGCGAATCGGTCGCAGCCGGCGCGATCTTCACGATTCCCGCTTTCGTTATCTCGAAGGCCTGGCTGTCGTTCGCTCCCGGCGAGGCTTACTGGAAGTCGACGGCGCTCATGATGACCGGCGGCGTGCTCGGCGTGCTGTTCGTTTCCCTGATCCGCCGTGTGATGGTGGAAGACCGCGAGCTTCCATTCCCCGAATCGGTGGCGGCGGCGGAGATCCACAAAGCGGGCCAGCGCGGCGGCGATGCGGCGAAGCACCTGTTCTACAGTATGGGAGGCGGCGCGCTCGTCTACTTCCTCGGAGCCCTGCGTCTGTTCGAAACCGACCGGACTTTTCACATCCCCGTGGGTGAAATGGGAAAGAGCGCCGTGCAGCTCACGAGCCGCGGATTCACCGCGGCCGCCGGCACGGGAGGCGTCACCACCGTTGCCGTTCCCAGCGTGAGCCCCGCGTACATCGGCGTCGGGTACATCATCGGCCCGCGCCTGGCCGCGCTGAATTTTTCGGGCAGCGTGCTGGCCTGGGGCGTGCTTGTGCCTCTGATGGTCTACTTCATGGGACCGCAGTTGCGGGCCACGCTTCCCGACGGATCGGACGCCTCCTGGGAGCGTTTGGCGGACGGGATTTGGCGCTCCGTCGTGCGTCCCATCGCTGTCGGCGGCATGCTGGTCGGCGCAACCTATACCCTGTTCCGCATGCGCAAGAATCTCGCGGTCGGACTCGGCCGCGCTTTCGGCGAACTACGTGGAGCGGCGAAACCCGTCGTGGTTAGCCGCGTGGAGCGCTACATGAGCTCGAAGGTGGTGCTGGCAGGCATCGCAGTCATTTTCTTAATCATGATCGGTCTCTATACCTATCTTTCCGGGCAGATCGTGGGTGGCATCGTAGCGGCGATCGTGATGCTGGTCACGGGCTTTTTCTTCGCCACCGTTTCGGGACACCTGGTCGGGGTGATCGGCTCCTCGAACAACCCGATTTCGGGCCTGACGTTTTCCACTTTGATTATCGCGGCGCTGCTCATGGTTTCGCTGGGCGTCGCCGGATCGAGCGGCGTCATCGCGACCCTGGGAGTGGCAGCGGTCGTCTGCGTCTCCTCAGCCGTCGCCGGAGAGCTGTTGCAGGATTTCAAGGTCGGCTACATTCTGGGCGGCACGCCGCGCACGATTCAGATCGTCGAGTTGATTGCGGTTGTGCTATCGAGTCTCGTAATGTATTTCCCGCTGCTCGTGCTGCACGAAAGCAACATCAAGGCGGGCGGCGTGGGCTTTGGCGATAAGCAACTTCCGGCGCCGCAGGCTGGACTGATGGCTTCCCTTGCGCAGGGCATCGTGGGCGGCGACATGGCGTGGCCTCTGATCGCAGTCGGAATTTTCTTCGGCATCATGCTGATCATGGTGCAGGTGAAGAGCCCGATGCTCGTGGCGATCGGGATGTATCTGCCGTTCGGGACCGTGTCCGCGATCTTTGTGGGGGGCGTGCTGCGCTGGGTGATGGACACGCTTGCGGAGAAGCGCGCGCTCAATGCCGCGCAGAAAGCGCGATCGGAGAATGTCGGCGTGTTGATGGCGTCCGGGATGATTGCGGGTGAGGCGCTCGTGGGGTTGATCACGGCGACGTTTACGTTTTTCGACGCGCCGCTGCCGGATCTGGCGAAGGCCGGCGGCTTTGAGCCGACCTACTCGGTGGGTCTATTCGTGATGTTTCTGATCGCCCTGGCGCTGATCCGGATACCGCTGAACAACGCGGGCAGTCCGGACGAACCGGCGCCGCCGCAGGCGATGATGTAGGGTGGGACCGTGCGGCGAGTGTGCGGCCACTATAGCGTCCGGGCTCTATCGGCAACACGGATGGAATACGCGCAAGAGCCGCTCAGCTCGCCGCAAGCCCGGGTCAAGGCATCCCAACGGCGGGACACGCTCGCCGAAGACCGATATAACCTCTTGAATCACCTGTCGCGCATAGCCGGCATTACTGGATCACGGATGCGCGGACGGTACCCAACGTTTCGCCGGTGGCCGCGTTCATGAGGAAGAACATCAGTCCATCCCGCACCCATCGCCCGGTGACGGCGGTTCCGTAGCTCGGCTGCCGGCCCAGGCTCGGGCCATTCGCCGAGGCGATACGAATATCGACATCGCTCACCCCGGGAGCGTTCCAGCCAAGCGTCAGTTGAGCGTACCCGATGGCGTCGCCCAGCGCGGGACTGCGCAGGGCCTGAAAAGTGACTCCGGGCCTGACAGTGTTGCCTGGCGCGGGGGCGCCGTGAAAAATGAGGCACACAGGTTGTCCCGCGACCACAATCTGGCCGGTGAACTCTAACCGCCCTGTACTCCGGTTGACCCTGAACGTTACAATGTTGTCGGTGTTCTGGTGGGCGACGTACATGAAGTTGCCGCTTGGATCGATATTGAAGTTGCGCGGCGTCTCGCCATAGGTCCACTGTTCTCCCAGGCTCGTCAGCTCGCCGGTCTGAGGATTCGCCGCGAATATGGCGATGGAATCGTGTCCCCGGTTTGAACCATACACAAAGCGGCCGTCTGCCGACACCACAACCTGGGCGGTCGTGCTGATGCCGGCGTACCACTCGGGCAGCGTGGAAATGCGTTGCCTGAAAGTGGCCGTGCCTCGCTCGCTATCCCACCCATAGACTGCGATAGTGCTGTCGAGCTCACAAATAATGTAGAGGACCTCCCCGTTGGGGTGGAAAGCCAGATGCCTCGGTCCGGCGCCGGGCGCGGCGATAATCGGTGCGCTTGTGGCCGTGAGCGTTCCATCTCCCCGGTTGAGCCTGTAAACGAAACTGGCGTCGAGGCCCAGATCGTTCGCAATCACCCATTGGCCGCTCGGATCGGTCAGGATCTGGTGGGCGTGCGGAGCTTCCTGACGGCCGGTGTTGGGTCCCAACCTGCCGATGTGCGTGCCGCTGTAAGTCGGCCTGTCAAGCGAACCGTCCGCTTTCACCGGCACAACCGCGATGTTGTTCGTGCCGGTGGTCGTTCCTGAATAGTTCGCGGCCAGCACAAATCGTCCGGTTGAATCGAGGCTCAGATGGGCTGGATTCCGTCCCTCCGTAGGCTGCGAGTTCAGGAGCGTCATCCTGCCGGTTGGATATTCCACGGAGAACGAGGAGACCGAACCGGATTGCCTGGCTTCAAAGTTCCCGATCTCATTCACGGAATAAAGGAATCGCCCGTGCGGCTCGAGTGCGATAAAAGACGGATTGGGAACGGTCGCGGGTGTGCCTGCAACTTGCATGAGCGTAAGCGCGCCTGTCGTGGGATTCATGTCATAGGCGTAGATACCGAGCCCGCGGCCGGTGTAGCAGCCCACGTACAAGAGGGTCTTGCTAATCTCCTGGGCCCAGGCGGGCGTCGCCAACGCGGCGGCGGCGCCGGCGGCGGTGCGAAGGAAAATACGGCGCGAAAGCGCGTATTGGAATTGAGTTCGTTTCGTCATGGATGTCCTCTTTTCCTGTGATAGGGTCTTTTCCCGGAATCTCAACTGATTTTTCCGTTTGCGAGATAATATCACAAACATGTGACACAACCGCCTCGCGGACGCGGTACCGCAGCCTGCGGAAACCGCGCGGCATCCAAGCCGCGAACCTCGACCCGCCGGATGCGGCACGTCTTCGCGCCATTCCACCGATGTGGACAAACGCAACGTCGCCAAGTTGAAGCCGGATCGGAGGCTCGCGGCAGCCGTGCTCGTTCCTCCGCCGGCGCGTGTTGCTGTATACTCCTCCGAATGATCGTTTCCGAGGATGTCTCTCGCGTCGTCGCCGCGTTCGAAGACCGGTTGGACGGAGAGGCCGCAAAAAGCCGCGACTTGATCCTGATGTTGCTCGCCTTGACGCCCGCGCCGCTTTCGCGCGCCCAGTTCACTCCCGGACACATCACCTGCACCGGGCTCGTGCTAGACCCCTCCGGCGGAAAACTCCTGCTCGTGCATCACCGCCGTCTCGGCCGATGGCTGCTGCCGGGCGGCCACGTCGAAGCGGATGATCTCGAAATTGCGGATGCGGCGCGGCGCGAAGTGGGGGAAGAAACCGGCGCGATTCTGCAAAACAACGCGCACCCGGTTCTTGCCGGTGTCGACGTCCACGGAATCCCCGGCAAGGGGAGCGAGCCTTACCACCTGCATCACGACCTGATTTTCCACTTCCGCGCCCGATCGGAGGCGGTGCGCGTCTCGCCCGAGTCGCGCGCCGTCGCCTGGTGTTCGCCCGAAGAGTTCGATCGCTATGGATTGCCGGGCAGCGTCCGCCGTTGCTGGGAGCGGGTAAGATGATCTCTTCCGAGGTCCCCAGGAAACTGTGTTTCGCAACGTGTGCGACACCCGGAAGCGCCGCGAACCGGCCGCCTTGACGCAGCGCGCTGCCTTCAGGTCCCTCACACCGGGTGCGCGACATAGAAGTGGAGTTCATGCGGCCCGGCGCGCCTCCCAGTAATCCTCAAACCGGCCGTTGAGATGGCAGCATCGCAAGGCGATGATGGCGTTGGCGCCGCGAACGGTCCAAAACATCCCAGACTGTTTGAGGCGGG